>NZ_JAZGQK010000031.1:0-163189 GCF_036422035.1 Plantactinospora sonchi | reverse complement strand
GCGCCGTCGGCGTTGTAGTCGCCGGGGGCGGGGATGGCGTTGCAGCCGCCGTATTTGAGGCCGGAGCGGAGGTGGGTGTTGGTGTGGGTGCTGTAGATGTTCCAGTCGGATCCGTTGGTGCAGTCGGGGCGGTACAGGGCCAGGTCGGTGGCGCCGTCGCCGTTGTAGTCGCCGGGGGCGGGGATGGCGTTGCAGCCGCCGTATTTGAGGCCGGAGCGGAGGTGGGTGTTGGTGTGGGTGCTGTAGATGTTCCAGTCGGATCCGTTGGTGCAGTCGGGGCGGTACAGGGCCAGGTCGGTGGCGCCGTCGCCGTTGTAGTCGCCGGGGGCGGGGATGGCGTTGCAGCCGCCGAATTTGAGGCCGGCGCGGATCTGGGTGCCGTTGGCACCGTTCTTGATCCACCAGGTGGAGCCGTTGGTGCAGTCGCGGCGGAACAGGGCCAGGTCGGTGATGCCGTCGCCGTTGTAGTCGCCGGGGGCGGGGATGTCGGTGGATCCGCCGTAGGGGTGGTCGGCGAGGATCTGGCTGTCGTTGGCCCCGCTCTGGATCCACCAGGTGGAGCCGTTCACCGGGTCCCGCCGGTACAGCGCGAGGTCACTGCGCCCATCGGCGTTGTAGTCACCCACGGTCCGGCTCTGTGCGCCGCCGCAGTTGTTGCTGACGCGCGTGACCGAGGGTGAGAGCGGTTCCCCGGCGGGGTAGCCGTCGGTGGTGATGCCCGACGGTATGCCGTTGAACCACGACTCGACCTTGGCGCCGTCCCGCTGCTGCTCGAAGTGCAGGTGAGGACCGGACGAACTGCCCGTACTGCCGACCTTGCCGAGCTGCCGTCCACGGCTCACGGTGTCACCGACCCGTACCATGGGCGCTTCGAGCATGTGCAGGTAGAGGGTGCGCCAGCCGTTGCCGTGGTCGATCTTCACGTAGTAGCCGCCGCCGGTGCCCATTGGACCGCTCGGGTTCTGCGGGGTCCGTCCACCAAGGGTTCCGTCGATGCCGGACGAGACCACCGTGCCCTGGTAGGCGGCGACAATCGGCCGACCCCACGCGCTGCCGGAGGTCGGGGTCATGTCGATGTCGTAGTCGTCGTGTCCCCGGTAGGTCCCCAGGAGCCACGACTCACCGCACGGGAACGGAAGCTGGAACAGTGGACGGGGGCCGGCGGCCTCCGCTCTCTGCGGATCGATCGTGACCAGGGTCGCCGAGGTCATCACGGCGAGCGCGGCCAGCATGGTGGCGACGATGGAACGGCCGCGGGACGCTGCTGTCCGTATCGTCGCGGGTGTTGTCGAGGGGGGCATCGGTCATCCTCTCTCAGGAGGCGCCAGCGGCTTGATATCCGCAGGCGAAAAAGCGTGGATTTGATAAGTTGTTCAAGCAAGCTGTCGGACTCGGATCGATCCAGGCTGACGGTCGATACCGCAATTCGGAGACAGACGGGCTCGGATCTGACCCGGTCCGACCTGGCGGATGGCGATGAACACTTCATGAACAACAACAGCAACTGCGTACTCTGATAGGTGAACATCTCTTCCGCGCTTGGTGTGGTGGTTGGCGCTCGGGCGATGACCCTCCGCCGAAACCAAGGGTGTCGATCTTCAGAGTGGAAGTCACGGCCTCTGAACTGGCGCGATTCCGCCTGGCGTGATGGCGCCAGCGCGCCGATCCGGACGCTGGAGTCGGGGGCAGCGGATCGACCGCCGGCTGTTGCAGAATCGTGCTAGATCCACACGGGGGAAGGGGCTGAGTTGCTGGCCAATCTGGGATTGTCACGGTGGGACGAACACGTGTATCGGGCGATGCTTCGCCACCCTTGTGCGGAGGTGGAGGAGATTGCCGCGTTCTTGGAGGCCGGCGAGGAGACGGTCCGCCAGGCACTGGACCGGCTCGTCGACCTGGCGCTGGTCCGCGCCTCCGACGACGGCCTGCGGGCGGTGCGCCCGCAGGCCGGCCTGATGTTGCTGCTGGCCCGTGCCGAGGCGGAGGTCGCGGCCCGTCAGCACGAGATCGAGGCGACCAGGACGGCGATCGGCAGCATCGTCGCCGAGTTCTCCGCGCACAGCTCGGCGGACGTCGTCACCCGCCTGGAGGGGATAGAGGCCGTCCGTGACCGGCTCGCCGAGCTCGCCTGTGAAGCGGAGTGGGAGTGCCTCTGGTTCAGCACCGGTGGTGCGCAGGCGTCCGATGCGATCGAAGCGGCGAAGCCGCTCAACCAGACCGCTCTGAAGCGGGGGGTGCTGGTCCGGAGTGTCTACCAGGAGAGCTTCCGGAACGACCCTGCCACCGTGGCGTATGTGCGGTGGATGGCCCAGCTCGGCGGTCACTGCCGTACCGTGCCGACCCTGCCGATGCGGCTGGTGATCTTCGACCGTCGCGCCGCCCTGGTGCCTATCGACCCCGCGGACTCACGAGCCGGCGCCCTGGAGATCTACATTCCGGGCGTGCTCGCCGGCCTCGTCGAGCTCTTTGAGCAGGTCTGGGAGTCGGGTCGGCCGATCGGTGAGGCGCCCGCCCGGGACGGGGACGGCCTGACCACTCAGGAACGGCACCTGCTCAAACTGCTGGCGGCCGGGCATACGGACGAGTCCGCGGCCCGCAGACTGGCGGTGTCGACCCGTAGCGTGCAGCGGATGATGACTGTGCTGACCGAGCGGTTGAGGGCGGTGAGCCGTTTTCAGGCCGGAGTGGAGGCGACCCGCAGGGGCTGGGTGACCTGAGCCAGCCTCGTAGCCCGCAGTCATGGCTTGGCCGCGGTCATCCGGGTGGGCGGGCCGGAAGTTCCCGCCAACTCCGGACCGACAAGCAACGAACGGACCCGCTCCCACGGCTCGTCCTCGCTACGGCGCTGGGCACGCCGGGTTTCAGGGCGGGGGTTGATGTCGTGGTCCGGTGGGACAACGCGCACGGCAGTTGGGTGATGGGAAATCTCCCGGACGGCTACACCTTGTCAGCCCAAGCCCTAACCGGATGACGCGCGATCTGCGGCAGATCGGTGCGTTCCTCACCGTCACCCTGCCCACCCTTCGGGCCGTTGGTGGTCTCCGAATTTCCTACCGGCCGGTGGCTCCGTCGACAAGCTCTCGCAGGATGTCGGCGTGACCGGCATGCCGGACGGTCTCGCTCGTCATGTGGGCGAGCACCCAGCGAAGCGTACGAGGCTCGTCACCGACCGGCTGCGCGGTGAGGACCTCGGGGCCAACAGCTGCGATGATGTGGGCATCGCTGTCGGCTATCGCGGTCCGGTAACCGGCGATGATCTGATCCGGCGACCTGTCCGGCTCGACCACCATGTCGAAGTCGACGTCGGCGTAGCGCGGGTCTCCGGCGAACGTGTAGCCGAACCAGTACCGTTCGGCGTCGGTCAGGTGCTGGACGAGGCCCAGCAACGTGGTGTCGGAGACGACCAGGCGGCGCCGCAGCTGCTCCTCGTTCAGGCCGGCAACCTTCTTCAGCACGCATGATCGAGCGAAGGACAAGAAGGCGAGGGCGGTGTCGAGCTCGCCACCGTCGTTGCGTGGCACGGCTTCGCGTTGGGATTCGATCATCCGCCGACCCTACGGTCTCGTCATCTGGGAGAGTCAGTCGGGCATCGTGGCGCGGCGTGCTCGGGTCTTGATGGGCTCCTGCTCAAACCACCTGACGTAGCGCGGTCTCCACGGCGTCGACCAGTGGGTCCCCTTCGGTCCGTGGGTGCCGTGCGAGGCCGAGCTCGACGTCCGGCAGGGTGGGCAGGGCGTCCGGGTCGTGGCAGACCATTGCCGGTTCAAGGTTCGCGGGCATGAGCGCTGCGACACCGAGCCCGGCCCGGATCGCGGCGAGCACACCGACCAAGCTGTTGCTCTCGAACACCATCCGCCAGCGCCGCTCGGTACGCTCCAGCGTCTCCAGCACCGATGTACGCCAGGCGCACGTGTTTGAAAACAGCACCACCGGCAGCGGATCGGCCGCAAGGTCCACATCCTGGCCGATCGCCCAGACCAGCGGGCGGCGGACCGTCCAGCGGGGCGCTCCGGGCAGGTCTGGCACTTCGTCGAGTACGAGGTGGACGCGGCTCGCGTCGTAGGCCTCCCGCATCGCGGCCCTGGAGAGGACGAGCACCTCCAGTGTCGCGCCGGGATGCAGTCGGGCGAGGTCGGCGAGGGCCTGCGAAAGCCGGGATGCGGCGAGATCTTCGAGCAGTCCGACGCCGCAGTGTCCGGTGAGCGCGCGCCCAGTTTCGGTGAGCGCCTGTGCGGAGAGCGAGAGGATGCGTTCGGCGTATGGCAGGAGTTCCTCGCCCGCCCGGGTTGGGGAGACGCCGGCTGGCGACCGGTGCAGCAGCGGATGGCCGACGACGCTCTCGAGCCTACGCAACTGCTGACTGAGCGCGGGCTGGGTATGTCCGAGCGTGGCCGCGGCGCGGCTGATGCTGCCCGCCTGCACAGCGGTGACGAACGACCGGAGCAATACGATCTCGAGCTCTCGAGCCATAAGGAATCATTATGCCGGATCCAACGTATGCGGCTCTTCCTACGACGAAGGCAGAGGATCTAGCGTCACAGAGATGACCCGATACGGGCAGGTGCTCGCCGTGCCAGGGATGGCATCGCTGCTGAGTGTCTCGCTGCTTGCCCGCACCGCGATCACGGCCGACGTGATGGCGCTGACGCTCTATGTCGTGCTGGGCCTGGGGCTGACCTACGCGGCAGCGGGCGGTGTCGCCGCAGCCCTGACCGCCGGAGTGGCGTTGGGTGGACCGATGCTCGGCCGCATGATCGACTCGCGGGGCCTACGCACCGTACTGCTCGTAACCGTCGTAGCGCAGGTCGTGTTCTGGTTGAGCGTGCCGATCCTGCCGTATGGGTTCCTGCTGGTCACCAGCCTCGTGGCGGGCCTGCTGATGGTGCCGGCCCAGGCGGTGACCAGGCAGGCGATCGCCGCGACGACGACGGCGGAGCAGCGCCGGGCCGCGTTTTCACTGGAGTCGGTGCAGGGCGAGCTGTCGTACATCGTGGGGCCGGCAGTGGTGATCCTCTGTGCGGCGACAATGTCGCCCGGTGTGGTGGCATGGGGGGTCGGTGCCGCGATCGTGGCCGGCGGGGCGGGAATCGTCTTGCTCAACCCACCGGTGCGTGCCGAGGACGAGGCAGACGCCGGCGCGGCCGGACGGCCCCCGTACAGGCAGTGGCTGGGCGCTGGGATGATTGCCGCACTGACGATGGCGTTCGGCACGACGACGCTGCTCAGCGGCGTCGACCTGGCCATCGTCGCCACACTGCAAGGGGCAGGTCAGGTGTCCTGGGCCGCCGTGGTCGTAGTGGTGTTCGGCGTGTCGTCGGTGGTCGGCGGACTGACCTACGGCGCACTGACCCGGCCGCTGCCCACGTGGCTGCTGCTTGGCTCGCTCGGGCTCGTGACGATTTTCGCCGGGCTCGCCCACGACTGGCGCTGGTTGTGCGTGGCCGTCGTCGGCGCCGGGCTGCTCACCGGGCCGACCCTTGCCACGGTGGCCGACGCGGTGAGTCGGCTGGCGCCGGCCGGTGTGCGGGGTGAGGCGACAGGTTTGCAATCTTCAGCGCAGAGCGCTGGGTTCGCGCTCGGATCCCTGCTCGTCGGCACGGCGATCGACCTCTCCGTGCCGGCGGGCGGCTTCGCGGCAGCCGGGCTGGCCGGCCTCGCCGCCGCGCTGACCGGTTACCTACTGTCCGGTCGCTCGTCCGCTCGAACTGCGGCTCCGCTCGGCGATCTCGACCGTACCGGGACATCCGACCCGGAGCCACGCGGAGCCGGCGCTCGGCCTGCCACATGACGTCCGGGTCGTCCCCTTTCGGTGGTCCGACTTCGTCGGCAACGTCCAGGCCTCGGCGAGCCAGCGAGACGGACGGCTCTCCACACCGGAAACCTCTGGGGCCGGATCGAGGAGCAGCCACCAATTCGTTGCCTCGCGAGGACGGCACCGCGCACGCCGTCCCGAGACCGGCGACAACACCCTGATCGTCCAACCTGGCGGACGTCTGCCGTTCGTCTGGCGGCTCGGCGGCGAGCATCGGGCCCCGGACCCCATACTCTGCCGCATGGTGCCAGCATCGACCGGGCACAACCTACGCATCTGCGTCGGACGACGACTGTCACGTTCCCTGTTCTTCGCGCACCCGGTACCGGTAACGCAGTGGTGACACGCCCACCTCGCGTTTGAAGGCGGTGCTGAAGGCGCTCTCGGACGCGTATCCGAGGTGGGAGGCGAGCGACCCGACGCGCACGTCGCCGTCGCGGAGGGCGCGTTGCGCGAGCAGCATCCGCCACCGGTTGAGGTAGGTGACCGGCGGCATCCCCGCGACGGTCCGGAAGCGGTCGGCGAACGACGTGCGCGACATCGCCGCGGCACGCGCCAGCTCCTCCAGGCCCCAGGGTTTTCCGGGTTCCTGGTGTATGAGGGCGAGCGCCGGACGCAGCCGTTCGTCGGTCAGCGCCCGTAGCCAGCCTGGCGGCAGCTCGGCCTGGTCGACGTAGGCGCGTAGCACCTCCAGCAGCAGGAGCTGGCCGTGCTGCCGGATCGCGAACGCCGAGCCAGGCTGACCGCCCGTCGCCTCGTCGAACAGGCGGTCGAGGCTTGTGCGCAGGTTGCTGGCCGCTGCGGCCGATGCCCGCACGTGTGCCACCGGAGGGAGCGCCTGTAGCAGCAGTGTCCGACCAGCCTGGTTCAGGTCCACGCGTACGCCGATGACGACGTCGTCGGTGTGGCGGTCGACACCGGCGAGGCGGGTCTGGGGGTCGGTCTCCTCCGGGACGATCACGCGGGGCGGGCCGTCGCCGGTGCCGCCTTCGATCTCCAGCCACGACCGGTTGGTCACGATCGCGACGTCGCCCGGCTGGAGCTCGACCGGGTCGCCAACGCCGTCGGTGGTCAGCCGGGCCCTGCCGCTCACCATCGCGAAGAACTTCAGGAGATCCTGCACCGGCGCGCGCGAGACCCACCGGCCCGTGGCTGACAGCCCGCCGGTCAGTAGCGCGCGCACCTCGACGAGGTCCAACACCTCGGACAACTGATCGCTCGCCATCCCCGTACTATCGCGCAAGAAAACCGGACCGACAACCATTCAGAGTTCGAGAGCGCGGGCGCACAGTGGTGGCCATGACACAGAACATGACCCACAGACAGCACCCCATCGGCTCCGGCTTCACCGCGGCGTCGACGGCCCGCGAGGTGCTCGCCGGGATCGACCTGTCCGGCATCAACGTCGTCGTCACCGGCGGCCACCAGGGACTCGGCCTGGAGACGACCCGGGCGCTGAGCACGGCGGGCGCGTCCGTGACGGTGGCTGCGCGTGACCCAAATCGGGCGGCGGCCAGGTTGACGGGCATCGAGCGCGTCGACACCGGCCGGCTCGACCTCCTCGACCCGAGCTCGATCGACGCCTTTGTCGCCCAGTACCTCGACTCAGGGCGCCCGCTGCACATTCTGATCAACAACGCGGGCATCATGGGCGGCCCCCTGGTCCGGGACGCCCGCGGATACGAGTCGCAGTTCGCCACCAACCACCTCGGACACTTCCAGCTGACCCTTGGCCTGCTGGCCGCCCTGCGGGCCGCGAACGGTGCCCGGGTCGTCAACCTCACCTCCGGAGGACACCGCGTGTCCGACATCCGCTGGGACGACCCGCACTTCACCAGTGGGTACGACCCGATGGGAATGTTCGGATACGGCCAGTCGAAGACCGCCAACGTGCTGTTCGCCGTCGAACTGGACCGCCGATGGGCCGCGGACGGAATCCGGGGCTACGCCGTGCACCCGGGCATCGTCTACGGCACGAATCTTGGACCCCACATCGCCGAGGGGGTGGCGCGCACGGCCACGTTCAGCGATGAGCAGCTGCGGGCCATGGGGCTGATCGACGAGTCGGGCCAGCCGGTCATCGACCCCGACCGCGAGCACAAGACGACGCAACAGGGCGCCAGTACCAGCGTCTTCGCCGCGACCAGTCCACTGCTGGCCGATATCGGCGGCGTCTACTGCAAGGACAACGACATCTCACCACTGGACGAGAACCCGGAGCCCGTCATCTTCGGCTCCGGGAAGCTACCCCCCGCCACCGTCGTGCCGCACGCCATCGACCCACAGTCCGCACAGCGCCTCTGGGACCTGAGCGAGGAACTACTCAAGGCGTAACCGGGCGCAAAGCTGCCACCGCGGTCGGGGCGACGCTGGCGAGGGGCTCTGGCGTGTGGCGGGCAAACGCGCTGTGTCGCCTGCTGACGAGGAACTCGGATTTATTGCCACCAGGTACGCGAGTACGGTCTGACGCCGCGAACCCGGTAGTCGCGGTCAGAGCCTCCACGACAATTCTTTTTCGTGGAGGCTCTGACCACTCTTGGCGAATCGGTCGGCTATCTCAGAGGCGCGGGTCCTGCTGGACCTTCAGCGCGTTGAGGATCGGGTCGCCCTCGCCCTTCTCGCGGTGAAGCTCGATCTTCAGATCGCCACCGGCGTGCTCGACGGTGACCGTGTTCATGTCCGCGGTCAGCGCACCCACCTTCGCCTGCACGTCGTGGTCGTAGAGCACGACCTTGCCGTCGACCAGCACATCGAAGGCACGCTTGCCGGCCCTGACCTTCTCGATCTCGGCGAAGTCGAGGCCGATCCGGTACGTCCCGGCGGGGGCGTTCTTGAACACGTAGCTGAACGTCTCGCCGGTCCGCTGGGTGCGGAACAGCGCGTCGTCCTCGGTGCCGGCGATGTCGGACTTGGTGGTACGCGCCTTGCCGCCGACGTAGCCCCACGGCCGCTTGCCGAGCTCCTGGTCGGGCGACCAGACGAAGCCGTCGGCACCGACGTAGCCGGATCCACCGACGTCGACGCCCTGCCAGTAGGCCGAGGTCGCCAGCCGGACCGGCTTGAGCTGGGCCTCGCCCTTGCCGGCGTTCGACGCCACGAGCAGGTCCCCGACGAGCACGCCGGGCTCGACGTCGGCGTTGTCGGCCGTCGCCGTGACCGTGGTGGCCTCACCGGCCGCGAGCGTGACCGTGCCGGTTGCGGCCGCGCCCGTGAGGGTCAGCCACGGAAGGTCGCCGGCCTCGTGCCCGCCGTCGCTGGCGCGTTTCTGCTCACCGATCCGCACCTCGAGCGGGGCGGAGCCGGTGTTGGTCACGGTCACGTCGGCTGTCGCCTTCTGGTCCGGACCGACGAGCCAGTCGAAATCTCCTCCGGTGACGGTGGCGATGCCCGTGGTCAACGCCGTGTCGACCACCTCGGCCTGATCCTTCTTGGCGATCGTCACCGGGTGCCTGGCGGTGACGTAGTTCGGCGCCTCGACCTGCACGGTGTTCTCGCCGACCAGCGCCTGGGCCTTCCACCGGCCCTTGGCGTCGGTGGTGATGACCCGTTCACCGCTCGGCCCGGTGAGCGTGACGATCGCGCCCTCGATCGGCTTGCCGTCGTTCTTGTCGGTGACCGTACCCTCGATCGTGCCCGCGGCCGGAAGGGTGTACTCCAGTCCCAGGCCGGCCTTCAGGACGGGCTGGTTGAAGGAGTACTGGCCCGCGGGGTTACGGGTCAGGCTCTCCACACCGACCGTCGCCGACGACCCTCGGGTGAGGGGGTTGTCGCCGCCGACACCGTCGCCGTACCCGATCTGGATTCGTCCGTCCGCGATCAGGGTGACCGAGAAGCTCACCCGAGCCGTCCGGTCACCGTAGAAGGCGACGTTGCGCCACTCGATGACTTCCGCCGCCAACCCGTCCACCTCGGTCCTGCCGAAGTAGATGCCCGCCTCGTCGTCGACGACCAGGTCGTCCCAGAGCGGGTAGATCGCGTCGAAGGTGAACGGCGACGGCAGCTCCGTGTTGCTCCCCACGGCGCTGGCCTGGTCGAAGATCAGCTGGCCGTTCGTCGTCACGCACACGCCGTCCCAGGCGGTGTCGTAGAACGGGAACAGGAAGCTGGAGTCGAACCACAGCACGCCGCATGAGTCGTCGCCGTGCCACCCGGACTCCTCCGTGCCCTGGCGGTATAGCCCGTCGGTCACCTTCATCGAGTACGAGCGGCCGGCGGGGGCCACCGGCACGGGGCCCGGCTCCGGCTGCTCGGGCTCCGGCTCCGGCTCCGCCGCGTCCGCGCGCGGGTCGAGCGTCACCCGCAGCGCGGCGATGGTCGGGGCCTTCAAACCCCGCGAACCCCGCAGCTCCACGGTCAGCGGACCGCCCTCGTGCTTCACGACGGTGGTGCGCCAGTCGGCGGCGTTCGGGCCCACGGCCGCCGCCGGGTCGTACGCGTACTCCGTCAGCGTCCCGTCCACGAGTACGTCGAACACCCGCTTGCCCCTGGCCACCTTCTCGATCTCGGCGAAGCCGAAATCGATCGCGTAGGTGCCCTTGGGCGCGTCGGGGAACCGGTAGAACAACTGCTTGTCCGGCGTGCTGCGTTGCGACTGGAACAGGGCGTCGTCCGTCGTACCTTCGATCCCGGACTTCGTCGCGGCGACCTTCGTCTTCCCCTCGTAGCCCCACGCCGCCTTGCCGGCGGCCTGGTCGCCGGACCAGGTGTAGCCGGAGCCGTCGGTGAACGACGGGCCGCCGGCGTTGACGCCGACCTGGTACTTCGTGGTCGTGAGCGTCACCGGGACGTAGGTCTTGGACTGGCGTCCGGAGTCGGACCTGACCACGATGTTCGCGCCGAGGACTCCGGGCTTGGCGTTCTTCGAGGAGATCGAGACCTTGACGGTCGTCGACTCGCCCGGGGCAAGGGTGCCGCCGGTCGAGGAGAGCGACAGCCACGGCAGGTCGGCGAGCAGGTCGTCCTCGACGTCGACCAGCACGACGTCGTCCGCGACCTGGTCCGCCGCCCACAGCGCGCCGGTCGAGTCGGTTTCGAGACCGCCGCCCTGGCCCGCCTTCTGGCCGGGAAACCACCACGCGTTGACCAGCGAGCAGTCGTCGGGGTCGACCTGCAGCAGGCGGGTGGGCCGGTTCGAGGTGAGGTCGGTGTACCAGATGGTGTCGGACGCCTGGTTGTAGGCCAGGCCCATCACCTCGGGCAGCGGCGGGGCGCAGAAGGAGAGCAGCGCACCCGGGTTGTCGTGGGACGTCCCGGCGACGGTGCCGATCATGCCGTTCGCCCGGCCACCGACGTAGAACACGTCCTCCGTCGGGTTGTAGGCGAGTCCGGTCAGCTGCAGCGTCGACCAGTCACCCTTGATCTGCCGGGTCTCCTTCCCGGTCTTCCGGTCGAAGCAGTGGATGTAGCTGGCCGGGCTGTCCTCCATCTGGCACATGTCACCGGTCCTGGTGTCGAGCGCCATGTCGAACGCGCGGTACGCGGGGTTCCACGACGCGTCGAAGACCTTGCCGGTCGGCCTGCCCGTCACCGTGTAGGCGGTGTTGGTCCGCCTGTTGTAGTCGTGGACCCAGACGTCGCCGTCGTACCCGATGCCCGAGGGCTCCTTCTCCTCAATCGTGCCGGGAATGGCGATCCGGGTGATGACGTCTCCACCGGAGGTCGCGCCGACCTTGCCCGCCGCCTGTGCTTCCGCGGCCTTCGCCGTCGCCGCCTTGCCGTCGACGTTCGACGGCTTCATGCCGCTCGCCCCGGCCTTCCACGCGGCGAGGTCGATGGTGCTGTTCGCACCCGTCCCGGTGCGCCCGGTGGCGCCGGCGGCGTCGAGGTCGGGGTGGCGCGCGGCCTCGCCCAGGTTGTACGTGAGCGGGGCGGAACCGGTGTTGGTCAGCCTCAGCGAGCCCACGCCGTTCTGGTCGGTACCCAGCAGCGCGTCGAGGCCGTCGGCCTTCAGGCCGGCGACACCCGTGGTCAGCCGCGCGTCGATCGTGGCATTCGCGTAGAGCTTGTCGAGGGAAAAGGGGTACGCCGCGGTCGTGTAGTTCGTCGCGTCGACCGTCATGGTGTAGTCGCCGACCGGAAGCTGGCGGTGCACGATACCGGTCCCGTTGGTCGTGACGGTCTCGACGAGCCCTTCCTTGTTGCTGAAGGAGACCTTGGCTCCGGCGACCGGCAGCCCGTCGTTCTGGTCGACGACGGTCGCGTCGAGGTACCCGAAGTCAGGCATGTCGTAGGTGACGATCATCCCGTCGCGCAGCACCGGGGCGCTGTCGGAGAACCGGATGCCGTCGACGCCGGCCCAGCCCTGGATGCCGGTGGTGGCGTGCGCGCCGGCGGTCACCGGGTCGTCGGTCCCGATACCGTCGCCGTAACCGAAGATCACGGTGCCCGAGCGGGTGAGCGTGGCCGAGTAGCTGACCGGCTCCGTGTACTCCGGCCGGGTCGGATAGGCCCATAGCCTGGCGTTGCGGAACTCGACGACGAACGCGTCCTCGCCGTTGACCTTGGTGGCTGCCGTGAAGACGCCCCCGCCGGGGGCGAACTCGACGGGGGTCTGGTGGTAGAACGGGAAGATGCCCGCACCGCCGCTGCCGGGTCCGGTGCCGATGTCCGGGGAGATCACGCCGCGCAGGCTGACACCGAGGGTGTCGTGGCTGCCGTTGTAGAGCGCGATCGGGAACGGCAGCTTCACCGTCGCCCACACGCCGCTGGTGAACGCGACCGGGTCGGTGCCGCGCAGGTATTCGCCTTCGGAGACGGCGCAGCTGTAGCCGCCCTTGTCGACGACGAGCCCGACCGGGATCTCGGGCGACTCGTTCTGCGCGCCGACGGTCAGCGGGACGGCCGTGGGCGAGAAGCAGGCGTTGGGCTTGACGTTCAGCGTGTACCCGCCCTCGGGGACACCGCTGAACGTGAACGCGCCGTTGGCATCCGTGCGTACCGGCTTCAGCGGCGTGTCCTTGACCGAGACGTCGGCGTTCGGGACGGGCCGCTTCCGGTCGTCGACGACCCTGCCGCTGATGTCGTGCCTGGCGGCGGCCGTGAGCGGCAGCGTGACGGAAGTGTCCTGACCGAGGGAGATCGTCACGTGGGCGGTCGCGGTCAGGTAGCCGAAGACCCTGGTGCTGAGCTGGTAGTCGCCAACCGGGAGGTTCGTGGTGAACCGGCCGTCCTCGTCGGTGCCGATCGACCGGCTGAACGGCCCGCCGATCGTCACCTCGGCGGCGGGGACCGGGACGCCGTCGGCGGTGACGACACCGGTCAGGGTGCCGCCCTGCCGGGGCGCGAGTTCGAGCAGGCGGACGAGGTCGAGCCGACCCTCGCCGTACTTGTTGTTGACCGCGGCGGTACCGCCGCACTCGGTGTCGTCGACGTCGACGGCCGACTCGGCGAGCAGGCGGCGGGTCTCCTCGACCTGCCCGATGAGGGTCGGGTCGTAGCTCCACAGGTCGGCGACGGCGCCGGCGACGTGGGGAGCCGCCATCGACGTACCGGCCATCTCGACGTAACTGTCGTTCGGGTAGGACGAAAGGACGGCGACGCCCGGAGCGGAGATCTCGGGCTTGATCCGGCCACCCTCACCCTCACCCTTGCGGGAGAACAACGCGAGCGTGCCGTCCGAGTCGTACGCGCCGACGGAGTAGGCACTCTCGGCGGAGCCGGGCGAGGAGACGGTGTCGCAGGCCGCGTACGGCGTGGTGTTGCCCGATGACCAGACGCTGAAAATGCCGGCGGCGCTCCAGGCCTCGTCGATGGCCCGGAAGAAGTCGTCAAAGTTGTGCTCGGCGTTCTGGCCCCACGAGTTGTTGATGACGTGCGGGCGCTTGGACGGGTCAGGGTTGTTCCCCTGGACGTCGGTCGGGGCGAGCAGCCACCAGCCGGACCGGAGCAGCGACTCGACGCCGGTACTGTCGCAGCAGCCGTTCGTCGCGATCCACTGCGCGTCCGGGGCGACGCCGACGTGGTTGGTGCCGTCGTCGCCGACCATGGTGCCCATGGTGTGCGTGCCGTGTCCGTTGTCGTCGCACGGCGCGCCCGTGCACGTGCCCCGGGTGGCCATCCAGTTGTAGTTGTGGTCGACGGTGCCGTCGGGCTTCGTGCCGCGGTACTGGTGCATCAGGGCGGGGTGGTCGAACTGGACGCCCGAGTCGAGGTTGGACACGGTGATGCCCGCACCGGTGGCGCCCATGGCCCAGGCCTGGGGGGCGTGGATGGCGTCCAGACCCCACGTGGCGGTGTCTGCCTCGGCGGCCTTCGGCGCGCCCGGGCGGGCAGCCTGGTCAGCGGGGATCTTCTTGTCCACCGGCTCGACCAGCGCGACCTGCGGCGTCGCGTGGATCTCGGCGACCTGCACCTTCGAGGCCACGTCGAGGGCGAGTTTTTCGGTGCCCCCCTTGACGAGCACGGTGTTGGCGATCGGGTAGGAGGTGTACGTGACGCCTGCCCGGTCGAGCTCGGTGGAGACGGATGCCAGGGACTGCTTCGCCGCCGCGCCCAGCGCGTCGTAGACGAATTGACCGCGAGCGGCCCAGTCGGTGATCTTCTTCGCCGGCCCGAGGTCGGCCTTGGAGTCGAACGTGATCCAGAAGTCGGACGCCGGCTCCGTGCGGAAGCGGTCCTTCAGGTTCGACGCGATCTTGTTGGCGGCCGCGCCGGGATCCGGCTCAGCGGCGGACGCCGGTGGTGCCTGGATCATGCTCAGGCCGACCGCTGCGGCAAGCGTTGCCGCGAGGGCTTTGAGTCTCATGTGGGGTCCTTCAACCTACAGGGGCTGGTAGGGGTCGTGGCTCTCGTGCTCGTCGGCACCGTGGGCGTCGTCGGCGTCGGAGGCGCCGACGCGCGGCTCGCGGGACAGCTCGGGTGGTCGGTGCTCGATGGCGGAGTCGTCACGCGTGACAGATCGCTCAGGCATGCGTCGCCCCACGGCTATGGATCATGAAGTCATGCTCGAGGGGCCGAGTGGTCGTCGCTATCCAGCGGATACGTCAATTTTCACGACGGGTCGCCGAGGGAGTCCTCTTCCGCGAACACTCCGGCCTCCACTGCCTTGACCGCGAGCGCGGTGCGGGAGGTCACCTTCAACTTGCGCATTGCCGCGCGCAGCTGCTGGTCCACCGTGGCCGGTGACTTGGCCAGGATTCGGCTGATCTCCCGGTTCGTCTTGCCGGCGACAACCAGTTGGACCACGTCGAGTTCGCGAGGTGAGAGCTGGTCGCCGTACCCGCGTCGGCCGCCGCGCCACAGTCGCGGAACCTCGGCGCCGTGATCGCGAAGCCGCTGTGCGACACGGTCCGCATCGCCGCGGGCTCCGAGCCTGAACAGTTGCTCGTACTGTGCGGCCAGCAGCTCTCGGCCTTGGTCGACCTGACCTTGTGCGATGAGCGCCTCGGCTTGACGCTCGCGGGCGACCATGACGTCGTAGGGGCGCGGCAATCCGCTCCAGGCGCGCGCCGCCCGATCGTATGCCGTCGCCGCACGGGCGTGGTCTCCGGCCGCGGCGAGCAGCAGGCCGCGGCATACGGCGAGCGCGGCGCGCGGCGCGGGCGCCGTACGGCCCCGCAGTCCTCTGGCGAACTGGTCGCCCAGGCGTGTCGCGGCCTTCAGGTCGCCCGCGGCCAGGTGCGCCTCGATCCGGGCGGGAACGAGGTCCGTCGCCCAGATCCAGATGCCTTTTCTCCGGACGGTGTCCATCGGCGCGTTCGTGATCTGCAGCGCCCGGCCGCTGTTTCCGTCCGTCAGCCACAGTCTGGCCAGCGCGGCGGCGGCCTCCATCGTGTCGTCGGCTGCGCCGAGACGGGCAGACTCGTCGAGGACCAGCCGGAACTGCTCCTCCGCGGCGCGCCGCCGTCCGGCCGCGCCTGCCAGCCGGGCCGCGAGGCGAATGCTGCCGAGGTAGTGCGCCGGCCGGTCCCGGTCGGCGTCGGCGAGTGCCGCGCTCCGCTCCGCGAGACCCTCCCACCGGCCGGTCAGCCACGCCAGGTTGGCCTGTTCGAGTCGGACGTTGTGCTGCAACCGGGATGCCTGCTCGGCCTCGGCAAGGCGCAGGGCCACGGCGAGGTGTTCCTCCGCGTCGGCGTACCGACCCCAGATCAGCGCGCCGGTCCCGACATTCGCGTGGATGCGGGCCACGTCCAGCCGCTCCGCCGAGGTCGCGCCGTCGACGGGTAGGCCGGCGACGACGTCCCAGGCCTCCTCCTCACCGAGCATGAGCAACGCGGCGGCGCGGTTGCCGGCCAGGTTCAGCCGCTCTGCGGGGGAATCGAATTCGGCGGCGTACTCGGCGGCGCGATCCAGCCAGCGCCGATGGGTCGACGCCGGCCACGGCCCCGCATAGGCCCAGCCGAGGTAGGTCATCGCCCGAGCCGCCTCGACCGGGTCGTGGTCAAGGTTGGCCACCGCCTGCTCCAGCTCGCTGAGTGCGGCCTGCGCCTCACCTCCGGTGATCAGGAGCCGACCCAGGGGGTTGCGGATCTCGGCCTGCTGGCGGGCGGAGAGACCGGGGGTCTCCAGCACCGAGCGCAGGGTACGGATCACGCGGTGGTAGACCTCGTCGACCGGTTCACGTCGGCCCAGTGCGGCTACTCCGGCGATGCGCGCGACCCGTGCCCGGTCCACCGGCGGCAGCACGGCCCACGACAACAGATCGACCAGCACGTCGACCGCCTTGGTGTGGTCACCCGAGGCCATGGCCAGCTCGGCACCCTGCTCGGCGTACCGCGCCCAGGACTGCCGCTCGCCCGCCTCACGGAAGTGGTGGGCAAGGCGTGCCACCGGCGGCGGATGGATGCCCTCCAAGGCCCGGCCGGCCAGCAGGTGCAAGTGTCTGCGGTCGGTCAACGGGATCGCTTCGTAGACAGCCGTGGCGGCCAGCACATGCCGAAATCGCCACCGGCCGCGGTCGTCCCCGTCCAGGACGCCGGCGTCGGCTGCCTCGGTGACAGCGTCTCGACACGTCGCTGGTGACAGACCGGCGGTCATCGCGATCGTGGCCACCGATGACCGCTCCGCCAACGTGGCCGCGGCTCGCAACACCTGCTGCGCCGTCGGCGACAGACGGCCCACCCGCTCCCGGGTCGAGTCGCGCACCGTTGGCGGCACCCGTAGCTCGCGCAGCTTCAGCCGGACCCACTGTCCGTCGCGGAAGACGAGGTCGGCGCGGTCGCACATGAGGCGAACCGACTCCTCCAGGGCCAGCGGAACGCCACCGGTCCGCTCGTGCATGAACGTCGCGAACTCCTGCGATACCGGGTTGCCGTCCAGCATCGAGGACACCAGCGCTGCCGTGTCGTCGGGGCGCATCGGCGCCAGGGCGATCCTCAGCTGGGTCACGCCAGCGGGCAACCGGGACGTCAGCCGCAGCAACAGCGATCCGTCGTCCACCTCCTCCGGCCGATAGGAGACCACGAGGCTCGGCCCGTCCGACTGCTGTCGGGAGGTGACGAAGAGCAGGAACTCCAGGGTCACCTCGTCTGCCCAGTGAGCGTCCTCCAGCACGAGAACGTCGACACGCAGCGCCCGCAGCAGCTCGTCCAGGGCGCGGAACAGGCGGTGCCGTGCCGCCTTCGCATCGTCCAAGGGCTGCGGTGCGGGCGGCAGGTCCGAGGACCACTCAGGAAACAGGGGCCGTAACGCACCCGCAAGCTCGGTGAGCCGCAGTCGCGACACCGGGCGGTCGATCCCACGGAACGCGTCGACGATCGGCCCCAACGTCAGCGACTCGCGAAGCGGTGGGCACACCGAGACCAGAGCCGTGCGCTGGTCGGGCGTGGCCAACCACTCTCGCAGCAGTCGGCTCTTCCCGATCCCCGCCTCGCCCTCCACCAGCACGATCGCCGGTGGCCGGGCCAAGGCGCCCCGAAGCGCCGTCATCTCACGATCACGACCCACGAAGTGCGGCGTAGAAACCGTCGGTGCAGTCCCGTCGGCCTCGGGCGGGGGGTCGAGCATGCGTGATGATCTCTCTTTCCGCTGCTCGGGCACAAGTACCGTCGCGGCGGCTCGCGTAGCGGCATCCTCAACCGGAGTGCCGAATCAGCCTCCTCGGGCGGCCCGGAGACCGGTCCTCCGCGCAGCGCCTGTCGTCGGGGTCCGTCCACCCCGGCCTCCGGGTCGGCTCGACCGCGATGGATCAGAGCGGCCCGGGCTGAGGGGAGAGACTGGTGGGCTCTGCCGCCCGAGACCGCGTAGCCGCCCAGCTGGCGAGGAGTTTGAACCGGTCTTCGGATGCGGTGCCGGGTTCGGCGGTGTAGATGATCAGGTCGTGCACGGCTCGGCCGGACAGGGGTAGGTCGAGGGACTGGAAGGTCAGCTCCAGCCGGCCGACGTCGGGGTGCTGGAGCCGTTTGATGCCGTCGTGGCGGATCAGGACGTCGTGTGCCGCCCACTGGCTGCGGAACTCCGGGCTGAGCGTGGACAGCTCGCCGACGAGTTCGCGTAGTGCCCGGTCACCGGGCTCACGCCCGGCTTCGGCGCGCAGCAGGGCGGCGGTGGCGATGCCGGCGGCGTCCCAGTCGACGAAGAAGTGGTGTGCACCGGGGTCGAGGAAAATGTAGCGGGCGATGTTGGGGCGGCCGCGCCTGTCGACGGTGGCGCTGTCGAACATCGGCGCGAGCAGGGCTCGGGCCAGGGGGTTGTTGGCGACGACGTCCATGCGGCCGTTGCGTACGAACGCCGAGGACATCGTCATGGAGTCCAGCAGCCACTGGACCCGGGGCGGGACCTCGACGTCCCTGCGACGCGACGGCGTGCGACCGTCGGGCCGCGATGACCGGGCCAGGTCGAACAGGTAGGTGCGTTCGTCGTCGTCCAGTTGCAGGGCGCGAGCGACCGCGTCGAGGACGCCTTCGGACACGCCGCCGATGTGACCCTTCTCCAGCCGCGTGTACCACTCCGTGCTCACGCCGGCAAGGACGGCGACCTCCTCGCGCCGCAGCCCGGCGACCCGGCGACGGACGCTGGTCGGCAGTCCGGCCTGCGCCGGGGTGATTCTGGCGCGTCGGCTGGCAAGAAAGTCCCGGATCTCGCCGCGGTTCCCGGGCCGCTGGTCCATGTCATTCACGGTAGCCGCCGCTCACGGCGCGAGGGGGGTCGAGGTTGTACCCCCGATAAACGCGACCTTTTCCGGTGGCGGCGGTCCCGGTCTGCTGGGGATCGAACCTGCCGACCCGATCCCAGTCCATTGGAGGACATCACATGCGTGCCACCCTCATGTACGGCGCCGGCGACGTCCGGATCGAGAACGTCCCGGACTCCGTCATCAAGCACCCCACGGACGCACTCGTCCGCGTCACCGCCTCCTGCATCTGCGGCAGCGACCTGTGGCCGTACGCCTCGATGTCGCCGACCAGCGCCCCGGCCCGGATGGGGCACGAGTTCATCGGCGTCGTCGAGGACACCGGCCCCGAGGTGAGCACCGTCAAGAGGGGCGACCTGGTCGTCGCCCCGTTCGCCACCTCCGACGGCACCTGCGAGTTCTGCCGGGACGGCCAGCACACGTCCTGCACCCACGCCCAGGCCGGCTTCTGGGGGCACGACGTGCCCGACGAGGGCGGCCAGGCCGAAGCCGTCCGCGTCCCGCTCGCCGACGGCACCCTCGTCAAGCTGCCCGTCGCGGCGGACTCGGCTCTCATACCGTCCCTGCTGACCCTCTCCGACGTTCTGGGCACCGGCTACCACGCCGCCGCCGTGGGCGGCGTCACCGAGCGCACCCGCGTCACCGTCATCGGTGACGGCGCCGTCGGCCTGCTGGCCGTGCTGTCGGCCAAGCGCCTCGGCGCCGAACAGATCATCCTGATGGGCCGTCACAAGACGCGCACCGACCTCGGCCGGGAGTTCGGCGCCACCGACGTCGTCTCCGCCCGCGGCGACGAGGGCATCACCCAGATCCGCGAACTGACCGGCGGACACGGCACCCAGGTGGTCCTCGAATGCGTCGGCACCATGCCCGCCTACGAACAGGCCTTCGGCGTCGTACGCCGCGGCGGCGTCATCAGCCGGGTCGGCGTCCCCCAGTACGAACAGGCCCCGATCGGCTTCGGCAGCCTGTTCCGCCACAACATCCGCCTCGCCGGCGGTCCCGCACCCGTCCGCGCCTACATCGAGGAACTCATGCCCGACATCGCCGACGGCACCATCAACCCGGGAAAGGTCTTCGACACCACTACCGACCTCGACGGCATCCCGGCCGGCTACCAGCACATGGCCGACCGCAGCAATCTCAAAGTCCTCATCAGGCCGTAATCGAAAACACCGACTCCGTGGCGGGCGCGCCGTGAGGTCGCCGCAGCGGCCGCGCCCGTCGAACTCGGTGGTCGGCATCCGTGGCCACCGCCGCGACCGGCGGCCCGGTCCGGCCGATTCGGGAAGTACCGAACACGGCCGGGACCCGCATCGGCAGTTTCGCCGGTCCAGGCCGGGGAGGCGAGGGCCGAAGCACGTGCGGAAGGGGTGCTACTGCTGACCGGCCGGTCGTGCGCGCGGTGTCCCGCCAACACTCGGCCACGAGCTGACGCGCCGCGATCGCGATCCGCAACGCAGCCGCCGTCAACGTAAGGCCCGCCATGCGGCAGGTCCGGATACCTGACCTTCAGCAGAACGCGCGGCGGCGGTGGCAACAGCGTGACGGTGACATCCGGTTCGTGGCTCGGGGCCGGTCAGACGGCCGGTTCGCTGGTGGGCGACCGGTGGCCTCCGTGGGACGCGACCAGCGCGTCTGCCACGATTTCCGCGTCAGCTTCGGCGATGTCCGCTGGATACTCGGGTAGCAGGTCGTCCCAGACGACCAGCCACGAGCCGTACAACTGGGCCTGTCCTTCGGGTCGAGCGAAGAACCAGACGTGCAGGTGGGCGCCACCGTCTCCGACGCGGTAGACGTGGGCCCGCGAGATGTGCGGCAGTGCCTGCACGTGGCGGACGATACGAGTGCTCAGTAGGCCCAGTTCGGCGGCCAGTTCGTCAGGTAGATCCGCCATGTCGTAGTGATCGCGCGGGTACAGCATGAGCGCCAGCGGAACGCCCACTCCCGAAATGCGGGCCAGCCGCCAGTGATCGTTGAACCAGATCCCTTCGTCCCGGTCGCGGCAGGCGTCGCAGTCCGACGGGTCCTCGCCGTGTCGGGCGGGCTCGGGCAGCACTGGCGGGCGTAACGGCGCTACGCGTAGTCCGTCCGGGTCGAACGGGCTGATCTCCCAGCCCGTCATGCGTGCCAACGGGAGCCGGCGCTCGCCGTCCGCGACGGCGACTGCGTGGTCATAGAACTCGTCCGGTCGTAAGGCCATGCGGCGAAGACTAGTACGACAGGATCCCAGGTGATCGATAGCCTCGTTGTGGCCGCAGGGCGCATGTCCCGGAGGTCATGTACACGGCGATGATGTAGCTGCGGGAGCGCTTTTCTGCACGGCCACCGACCGAGGTGTGCAGGTGTCGGACGAGAGTCCCGACGGCGCCGCTGTCACGGCCGATCTGCCGCGCCTGCGTGCGGTCATGGTGCAGCGCCGCCGGCATCATCGCCAGCAGGCGCCCGAGGCGCGTCGGTGCGAGCGGGAGCAGGCTGTTCGGCGAGGGCCAGCGCCCGGCTGGGGCAGAGGTGGATCGCCTGCCGTACCTGGCTGATCGTCTGCTCGTCCGTCGGGGCGTTGTCGAGGACGATTACGGTTCCGTCGTCCTCGTTCTGGTCGAACACGGACGGTTCGGCGAGTACGCACTGGCCGGCGCCGACGCAGCGGGTGGGGTCCGCGGTTACCTGGATCATGTCTGCTACCAGGTGACCGGGAGGGAGTGCAGGCCGTAGACGGTGGAGTCGTTCTTGAACGACAGTTCGTCGGTCGTCGTGGCGAGCTTGAGGCCGGGGATGCGGGCGAACAGGGTGTCGAAGACGATCTGGAGTTCGAGTCGGGCGAGGTTCTGGCCAAGGCACTGGTGCGGTCCGAAGCCGAACGCGATGTGGTGGCGGGCGCCGCGTCTGATGTCGAAGGTGTCGGCGTCGGTGAACGCGGCGGGGTCGCGGTTCGCGGCGTTGCCGAGCGTGATGACGCCCTCGCCGGCCCGGATCAGTGCGCCGCCGATCTCGACGTCCTCGGTGGCGACCCGGGACGTGACGAACTCGGCGATCGTGAAGTACCGGAGCAGTTCCTCGACGACCTCCGGCGTGACGGTGGGGTCCTCCTTCATCGCGGCCAGTGCCGGTGGCCGTTCCAGCAGCGTCATCACGCCGAGAGAGATCATGTTTCCGGTGGTCTCGTGCCCGGCGAGCAGCAACAGGAAGCCGAGACCCGCCAGGTCCTCCCGATCGGCGCCCTTGGCCAGTTGGCGGCTGAGCAGGTCGTCGGCCGGCTGCTTCTCCTTCTCGACGATCAACGCGGCCATGTACTCGCGGATCTCGTTGGCCGCCGCATAGCGTTCGTCAGCCGGAATGGAGCGGTTCAACAGGTTGGCGGACCGACTCTGGAAGAAGTCGTGGTCGGTGTACGGCACGCCGAGCAGCTCGCAGATGACCAGCGACGGCACCGGCAGTGCCAGCGCCGGGACGAGGTCGGCGGGGCGCGGTCCGGCGAGCATCGCGTCGACGTGCTCGTCCACGATCTGCTGGATGCGCGGGCGCAGTGCGGTCATCCGCCTGACGGTGAACTCGCCGACGACCGCACGCCGGGCCTCACCGTGCTCCGGCGGATCGAGCCCGATCATGGACTGTCGGACCGGAGTGCCGGTTCGCCGTGCGGGCGGCTGCAGCGGAAATCCCTCGCGTTGGCGGTCGGAGCTGAACCGGGGGTCGGTCAGCATCGCGCGGATGTCCTCGAGTCGGCTCAGTGCCCATGCCTGCGAGCCATCGGGAAGCGTCACCCGGGTCACCGGCTCTTGTTGCAGCCGGATGTGCTCCGGGGGCGGAGCGTAGGGGCAGGTGCGGTTCAGGGGAAGGACCAGGGAATCGGTCATGGCGCCATCTCCCATCGCAAAGGCTGATCAAGCAGACGGAATGTTCCTCCCGACGACGACCGTACCGCGCGGTGGAAGCCGCGACCCTCACCGCGAGGAAGATCAGTTCGCGGTGGATGCGGCGTTACTCCGTGGTGTTCCCGTGGGTCAGGCGCGGATTCACCGTATGGTGCGCGGAATCGACGAGAGTTGCTCGTCCCTGCGGCCCGACTTCTCGTCTCGACGATCACGACGCGATGACCAGGACGAACGACTTCCCGGCACCCGCAGGGCCGGTGAGAAGGGTGGCTGTCGTCGCCACGGGCCCCGCCATGGACGAGTGATCTCGACGCTGTCGAGATCGCCGACCTCGACGGCACAATCACGATCCAGAGCAGACCGGGCGAGGAGACCGGGGTGTAATTGTGGATTCCGCGGCACCGGCCCACCGACCGGTGAGCCGGAGCGGGTTGCCCGCCGGGCATTTTGGGAACAGGAAGGTCCTGGCCCGGTCCCTCCTCATCGGACGGAGATAGACATGCTGGAAAACCTCGCCGTGGTCGGCGGTCCGAAGACGCCTGTCGCCACACCCGTGCTGATCGGGTTCTTCGTCCTCGTCGGGGTCGCCATCGTCGTGATCCTGTTCCTGCGCTCGCGTAACAACTAGCACCGTACGATCCAGCCGGTCACCACCGGCCGGCCCGGCGCATCCACGGGGGACCGGCGGACGCAGAAGGCGGCCATGGTCGCTGCGGTGATCGCGATGTGGGCACCCGCTGGACGCTCGGCTCGTCGGCCGACGCGGGCGAACCGGGACGAACCCACGTCGGGGCATGACCCCCGATAGCCCTTTGGGTAGCCGGGAGGGGACGCCCCCTCCCGGCCGTCCAGCTAGGCGACGGCGCCGTAGCTCGGTTTGCCTGCCCACTCGTAGGTGAGGTACACGACGCCGGCGTCGGTGGCGCTCGACCCGGTCAGCTTCAGCCCCGTCGGCTTGGTGCCCTCGGCGAAGAGCCGCTTCCCCTCGCCGAGGACGACGGGGAAGACCAGGAGCCGGTACTCGTCGACCAGCTCCGCCTCCTGCAACGTACGGAGCAGGTTGCTGCTGCCCTGCACGAGGACCTCGCCGTCGGTGTCCTGCTTGAGCTCGGCGACCGTCTGCGCTGCCTCGCCCACCAGGACTCGGGTGTTGTTCCACCCGGCGGTCATCGGCGTCCTCGTGGCGACGTACTTCGCCATGCCGTTGATCTTCTCGCCGCCCTCGTCGTCGGGCACGTTGGGCCAGTGCGAGGCGAGAATCTCGTACGACCTGCGGCCGAGCAGCATGCCGTCCGCGCGGTCGAACACCTCGGTCATGATGCGGCCGAACCCCTCGTCGACGTGCGGGGGCAGCCATCCGCCGTGCGGGAAGCCGTTCGAGTCGTCCTCGCCGACTCCGCCGGGGCCCTGCATGATCCCGTCCAAGGACACAAAGGTGGAGACCACCAGCCTACCTGTCATTCCTGATTCCTCTTTCTGCAGAGATAGTTCGGCTAACGGGCTGTCTCGCGACAGCGGTTCCGCTCCGTCGGCTCTGTCATGGGCCTTGCCTCCCTCGGTCACCAGGACCCGACGGTTTTCCGGTCGTTCGGCCGAGAGCCTCTCCAATCGCCTTATCGATCGGTATTCGGCTCGTTATCCATCCGCCGACCGCTACGGCACCGGGCGTCGCGTCCGTCCGGGCGGGCATCGGGAGGGCCTGCGCCGGTACGGCGGGACCTGGGTGACCGAACGGCACCCGTCAGGCGTCCGCCGGTGGCAGGTTGGCCCGCTCGGCCCTGGCCAGCAGGTCGAGCGTTCTCGACACGAACGGCGGTGTGCCGATGTCGCGAAACAGCTCCAGCGCCCGCCGCAGGTACGCCGTTGCCGCCCGGGGCTCGTCCCGGGCCAGGTCGAACTCGCCCAGTCCGAGCAGCGCGCGTGCCTCGCAGAGCCGGTCGCCGACGGTGGCGGCCGCCCGCAGCGCCTCGCGCAGGGTGGTCTCCGACCTGTCCACCTTGCCGGCCCGGAGAAGCGCGGTGCCCAACCCGCACAGCGCGAACGCCCGGCCGATCGGGTCAGCGGTGTCCTCGACCGCGGCCAGCGCGGCCGTGTACGCGTCGACGGCCGAGAGCGGTTCGTCGAGGTGCAGGTGGGTCTCGCCGAGCCGGTACAGGACCTGCGCCTCGATCCGGCGGCTGCCGCCGCGCCGGCTGAGGTCCAGTGCCTCGGTCAGCACCCGGTGGGCCTCGTTCGGGTTTCCGGCCTGTAGTTCGATCGCCGCCAGGTTGTGGAGCACGTATGCCGAGTAGACCAGATCACCTGCGCGTTGGAAGATTGCCAGCGCCTGCCGGCACCGGGCCATGGCGTCTTCGAGGTGGCCACCCAGCCGGTCGATGATCGCCATGTGCTGGAGGGCGTGAGCCCGCCCGGCGTCGTTGCCGGTGGACCCGAACAGGTCGAGCGCCACGTCCAGGAATCGCCGGGACTCGCTGAACCGCCGCTGTGCGTCGAACAGTGACCCGAACGAGTACGACAGCACTGCTTGGCCGTGCCGGTCCCCGGCCCGGCGGGCGGCGTCGAGGGCGATCGTGTGGGTCTCGCGCCAATCGTCGAAGTAACCCCGCGCCTCGTAGAGCGTGACGGCCTGCTGGGCCAGGTCCCAGGAGAGTTCGGTGAACCCGGCCCCGGCGGCCTGGCGTACCGCGGCCAGCATGCTCAGCCGTTCCCGCTCGAGCCAGGCGATCGGCTCCGACACCAGTTCCTCGGCCAGCCGCTCCGGTACCGGCCAGCGCGGCGCGTCGCTACGCAGGTCGCGGTGCTCGACCCCGTAGCAGGCCCGGTGCGCGGCGTCGGCGAGGCACAGCAGGGCGCCGAGCGCCCGCGCCAGCGCGGGTCCCTGGTCGACGACCGGCTCCTCGGCGGCGAGCCGCTCCCGGGCGAACGCGCGGATCAGGTCGTGGAACCGGTACTGGCTGTGCACCCCGCGCGCGGACCCGGTGGTCTCCAGCAGGTGTGCGTCGGCGATATCGTCGAGCACGTCCTGCGCCGCGGTGCCGGGCTGGTCGAGCAGTGCCGCGGCGACCCAACCGGAGAAGTGCGGGAAGTCGAGCAGGGCGAGCCGCCGGAACAACCGGCGGGCCTGCTCCGGGAGGCTGTCGTAGGTCAGCGAGATGCTGGCCCGGATGCCGAGCACGCCGTGGTTCAGCTCGTTGAGACGGCGGGTCTCGTTGCCCAACCGCTCGACCAGTTGGCTCACCGCCCACTGGGGTCGGGTGGCGAGCCGGGCGCCGGCCACCCGCAGCGCGAGCGGCAGATGACCACACAACTCGGCGAGTTCCGCGGCGGCGGCCGGCTCGGTCCGCATCCGTTCCGGCCCGGCGACGCTGGTCAGCAGTTCGACGGAGTGATGGGGATCGAGCAGACCGACCTCGACATGACCGGTGCCGGGCAGCCCGGCCAGCCGGCTGCGGCTGGTGACCAGTACGGCGGCGGAGGGGGTCCCGGGCAGCAGTGGAAGCACCTGCCCCTCGTCGTTGGCGTTGTCCAGCACCACCAGGATCCGCCGGCCGGAGACCAGGTGCCGGTACATCTCCGCGCGTTCCTCGAGCGTTTCCGGCAGTGCGGTGCCCGGCACCCCCAGTACGCGGAGAAAGCGTTCCAGGACCCGGTTGGGATCCACCGGCCGCGTGGTCTGTCCCCGCAGGTCGATGAAAAGCTGGCCGTCGACGTATCGGTCCGAGAGCCGGTGCGCCACATGTACTGCCAGTGTGGTCTTGCCGACCCCGGCCATGCCGCTCGCCACCAGGACCGGTACCGCCAACCGGGTCCGATCCTCCCGCGTGCCGGTGAGGTGCCGTTCGATCGCTTCGGCCTGCTCGGCCCGACCGGTGAAGTCGGCGATGTCGGTGGGTAGCAGCCGCGGCGCGGCGGGGACCGGCAGGAGCGGCCCGGTAGCGGCCGGCTGGGCCGGCCCGGTGCGGGGTGGCTCGGCCGGTTCCGGCGGATCGAGTCGGGCGTTCCCGGTGAGGATGTCCTGTTCGAGTCGCTGGAGTTCGGTGCCGGGCTCGATGCCGAGTTCGTCGACCAGCGCACGCCGGGCCCGCCGGTAGACCACCAGGGCCTCGGCCTGCCGCTGTGACCGGTAGAGCGCGAGCATCAGTTGCCCGTGCAGCCGTTCCCGCATGGGATGTTCTTCGACGAGCGCGGTCAGTTCGGCGATCAGGTCGTGGTGCCGGCCCAGCTCCAGTTCCAGCTCGACACAGTCCTCGATCAGGCTGATCCGCTGCTCGTCCAGCCTGTCCGCCGCCGGCCGGAGCAGCGGGTTGACCAGTCCGTCCAGGGCCGGCCCGCGCCACTGGGCGAGGGCGCGGCGGTAGCACTCGACGGCCCGGTCCAGCCGGCGCTCGTCGCGGAACCGCCGGCCCTGCGCTGCCAGGTCACCGAAGCGCCGCAGATCGACCTGCGTGTCAGGGACCTGGAGCGCGTACCCCTGGGACCGGGTGGCGATGACGTCGTCCCCGCAGCCGTGCTCGGCGAACAGCCGGCGCAGCGCCGACACACAGATCTGCACCTGGACCCGGGAGGTTGACGGTGGGGCCGCCCCGTAGACGATGTCCAGCAGCCGGCTGACCGGGACCGGCCGGTTCGCCTCCAACGCGAGGGCCGCGAGCACGACCTGTTGCCGTGGGCCGCCGAGGTCCACCGGGTTGCCGTCGACCGTGACCTCGAGCGGGCCGAGTACCCCGACCACCGGGTCGCCGGCGGGCAGCGGGACGCTCATCGCGCTCGGTCGCTCGCGAGCGCGGCCCGCGAAAGCGTCGACGGCCGCATGGTCCTCCTGGGCGGAACGACTGGTACGGGAAGGGGCGTCGACGGCCGCCGGGTGGAGAAGGTGCGGCGTCACCGTCAGAAAGCACCCTAACAAGGGACGCCGAGCGACCCGGCCAGTTGCAGATCACCATGCACGACGGCGACGCGCTTCGCGCGGTGTCCACCGCCGTGCAGGCTGAGCTCGGCGGCAAGGACTGTCGCAATGCGGCACCGGCTGACCGGGACGACTGTCTGGTGGGGACGGAGTCCAGTCTGGGTCGTCGGCCCCGCCGACCACGATCCGTAACCCAGCCAGTGTCGCGCCGGCACCCGTGGACCTCGCGGTTCTGCCGCCCTTCTTCAACGAGTTGTCGGCACCCGCGCCGCCGCCGTGTCAGTCGCCCGGGCCGCAGGCCGTTCCGTCGCCGTTGCGGTCCAGGCCATGCCGGTCCCGCCCGTTCACCTTGAGCGGCTTGTAGCCCCGCTCCTTCAGCCAGTCGCACCGGGCGGTGACACCGTCCGGGAACTGCCACGGTACGCAGACGGTGCGGTCGCCGTACGCGTAGTCGCAGCCCTCGTTTCCCTCGCGGATCTCGTTCGGCGCGGTGGGCGAGGGGATCGGCGCCTCCGGAGCGCCGGGCTGCTCGGCGAAGGGCAGCACCCGGGGCGGCGCGGAGATTGCTGAGCCGGCCTGGTCCCGCACCACGCCCGCCCCGTCGGGCCGCGACTCCGACTCGGGCTGTTCCCCCGGGGTCGCCTCGACGGTGCCGGCCGAGTTCTCCGGCCCGCCGCCGAACCAGACCGCCGAGCCGGTGGCGTCCCGATCCAGCAGCAGCCAGCCGCCGACCGTCAACGCCAGCACCGCGATCAGGGTGCCTCCGGCGATCCATCGCTGACGTCGTCCGAGGCCGCCCAGCCAGCGCCGGGCGGCGTCCATCCGGCCCGTCATCCGACCTTGACCCACTTGGCGACCGACGGGACCCCGTTGGCCCCGTGCACGAAGAGCATGTACCAGCCGGGCGGGGCGAGGTTCGGGTTGCTGGTCACGTTCAGCCCGATGGTGTTGCCGGCGACCGTCATCGGCAGCTCGACGAAGCGCTGGTTCGGGTCCGAGGAGTGGGTGACGGCGGCCGGCCGGATCAGCGAGGCCCGGACCACCGGCGCGGAGACGGTGATCTTCTGGGTGCTGCCGTACGCCCACTGCGTGCTGGCCACCGACTGGATCTGCGGCCGGGTCCCGTGGAAGAGGTACGGCGGCGAGTAGATCGAGATGCGCATGTCGAAGGTGCCGTTACCCGGGTTGTCGCCGACCGCCATCACGCGGCCGTCCGGCAGCAGGAACGCCGAGGAGTGGTACGTGCGCGGCACCGGGTCGACGGCCATCCGGGGCCGGAACGTGTTCGAGATCGGGTCGAAGATCGACGCCTCGAAGACCGGGTCGGCCCGGTTGTGCAGCGCGCCACCGGTCTCGAAGACCGTGCCGTCCGGCAGCAGCACCGCCGAGACGTACATCTTGCCCTGGCCCGGGCTCTGCGGCGTGCCGCCGGTCAGGGTGCCCTGCGGGATCAGCGGACCGGGGACGTACCTCGGGCTGGCGGCCTTGAGGTCGATGATGTCGGTCAACCGGTTGGCGTCCACCGCCGTGTGGCCGTTACCGCCACCGAGGGTGAGCACCCGCTGGTCCTGGGCCGGCGGCAGCAACACGCTCATCGACTGGTCGCGCTCGTCCTTCTTCTGCAACCCGGGTACGTCGACGATGGTCTTGGCGTTGTAGTCGTAGATCGACGCGCCGGTGCCGGGCAGGCCGTCGCCGAAGGTGTGGCTGCCGGTGTAGAAGAGCCGGCCGTCCTGCATCAGCACCATCGTCGGGTAGAGGCCCCACCACTTCCAGGTCTGTTTCACCTCGTTCCAGGCCAGCCAACGCTTCTCGGCGGCCTTGTAGTACTCGGTGAACGCGGTGCCGGTGGAGTCCTCGCCGAGCCCGCCGAGCGAGATGACGTCACCGTTGCCGAGGATGGTCGCCGACGGGTACCAGTGGCCGGCGGTCATCGCGTTGGTCTTGGTGTACGAGTTCGTCGCCGGGTCGAAGAGGTACGAGCTGCGCAGCCCCTTGAAGCCCTCGCTGCCGTCGGGCTTCGGGTACTCCTTGTTGCCGCCCATCACCAGCACCTTGCCGTCGGCCAACTGGACGTGGCCGGCGCAGAACAGGTCCTCGGGGGTGTTCACGTTGGTGAAGACGCCGGTGGTCGGATCGTAGACGGCGGTCTTGAAGGTGCCGGCCCGGAACGCGGCGGTGTCGTTGCCGGAGCCGGCCACCAGCAGCACCTTCCCGTTGTGCAGCATCACCGCGTGGATGCCCCGCACCGTCGACTGGTACGGCATGACCTGCCACTGCCCCTTGGTGCAGGCGACCCCGGCGGTGCAGACCGGGGTGGGCGGCGCGGTGGTCGCGTCGGTCATCGAGTAGTCGTCGGTGATCAGGGTGCCGGTGCCGTAGAGGCTGATTCCCCAGCTGATCTGGTCGGTGCCGGCCGGCAGCGGCGGGGTGCGGACGCTTTTCTGCTTGTACGTGTTCGTCGCCGGCAGGGTCGCCACGTCGATCCAGTACTGCCAGCCGGCGGTGGGGTCGTGCCGGAACAGCGTCATGGCCGCCGCCACGGTGGTGGACTTGTACCAGACCGAGAGGTCGTACTGGCGGCCCGCGGTGACTTTCGGCGCGCAGGTCGCGTTCCGCTGCATCATCACCTTACGGTCACCCGACGTGTACTCGGTGATGTCTATCTTTGCCGCGACATTGCCGCTGCGCGCGTCGGTGGTCGTGCCGATGGTGTGCGCCTGGTCGCCGTAGCCGTTCTTCTCCCAGCAGGTCGGGAAGCCACCTGCCACCGACTCCAGACCCGGGTTCTGCACCAGGTTCGTGGCGGCCTGGGCGGGACTCGCGACCAGGGTGAGCGCGATCAGCAGGAGGAGGGTGAGCAATCCGCCCAACCGCCGACGGAGTTCGGGACTCCACATCGGCGCGGCTTGCCAAGCGTTCCCGAGCTCGACCTCAGCCATTTTGTGTCCCCTCGCCCCTGCTCCGTGCTGGACCGTCCGGGATTCTAGCGGGAAGGGCCAAGGGGCTCCGGTGCGCGGTTCAGGGCGGTGCCCACGGCTGGCCGGAATGATTCGCTACGGACGGTGATCACGTCCGTTCGACCGAACGGACCATTGCGACCGGAATCCGAGAATCCTTAGGTTTCGGGGGTCGGTGCGTGATCGGCGGACGGTGAGAAGTCTGACAATCGGGACAGATCTATGCATCGCATCGAAGTCGGACGGACCGCCGGGCGGCTTCTGTGCTTCTGTTCACAAAACTTGTTGTCGTGCCGCGCGGTCACCTTGACTTACGAACCAACTGCGTCGGCCGAAGGTCGGCGCGCGAAGCCTGCATCAACAAGCCCGGAGCCTGCGTTGACACCACGTCTCCGCAGAGGTACGGCACGCTCAATCGCCTAGGGGGAAATCTCGGTGGGTCCGTCAACCCGTACCGGAAGTGCGCCGCCGCTCGACGCGACGGCGGAGTTCCGGGTGCCCGGCACGCTGCGGGTACCCCGGCAGCGCTCCGGTTCGAAGGACCCGGCGGAGCCGCTGCGCCCGGCGTACGCCCCGGTGCCGCTGCCGCCGACCGACGACGAGAAGTACTCCTACCGCAACCGCAGGCTCGCCGGCCTGATGTGCTTCTCCTTCATCAGCTTCGGCTCGCTCGTCGCCAGCCAGGTGCTCTTCGTCCGGCTCACGCCGTGGCTGCTGGTGCTGACCCCGCTGATGTTCTTCACCCTGGCCTACTACCTGATCTCGGTCTGGGTGAACATCTTCACCCGAGGCTTCGACCTGAAGCGGCACCGGCAGATCGTCAAGGACTGGCGGCCGGAGCGGTACCCGGCGGTCGACGTCTTCCTGCCGGTCTGCGGCGAGGCGCCGCACGTGCTCGCCAACACCTGGGAGTACGTCCGCCAGATGAGCCTCTACTACCGGGGCAACGTCACGGTCTACGTGCTGGACGACTCGCCGACCGAGGACATGGAGCGGATGGCGCTGGCGTTCAGTTTCGTCTACCAACGCCGCCCGAACCGGGGCTGGTTCAAGAAGGCCGGCAACATGCGGTACGCCTTCGAACGCACCCTCGCCGACTTCATCCTGGTCCTCGACGCCGACTTCACACCCCGGCACGACATGCTCGACGAGATGCTGCCGCACTTCGACGACGATCCGACGCTGGGCATCGTGCAGTCGCCGCAGTACTTCCGGGTGCACAAGGGCCAGGGCTGGGTCGAGCGGGGTGCCGGTGCGGTCCAGGAGCTCTTCTACCGGTCGGTGCAGGTCTCCCGGCAGAACCACAACGCGGCGATCTGCGTCGGAAGCTGCGCGATCTACCGCCGGGCCGCGTTGGACTCGATCGGCGGTTCCACGCTGATCGAGCACTCCGAGGACGTGCACACCGGGTTCGACCTGCGGCGTAAGAACTGGCAGCTCCGGTACATCCCGGTGGTGCTGGCGGCCGGGCTCTGCCCGGACGACGTCGACTCCTTCTTCACCCAGCAGTACCGCTGGTGCGCCGGCTCGATGAGCCTGCTCGGTTCGCGCAAGTTCTGGGAGACCAAACTGCGCATCCGGTCCCGGTTGAGCTACATCTCCGGCTTCTGCTACTACCTGCACACCGGGCTGTTCACCTTCGTCGGCCCGATCATCCCGCTGGTCATGCTGGTCCTCTTCCCGGACGAGATGGCCCTGGCGAACTACCTGCTGATCCTGCCGAGCGTGATCTACAACTTCGTGCTCTTCCCGATGTGGCACAGGTGCCGGTACGGCCTGGAGGCCTGGACGGTCAAGCTGCTGTACGGCTGGGCGCACGCCTTCGCGATCATCGACATCCTGCGCGGCCGGCGGATGGGCTGGCAACCCACCGGCGGCAAGGCGCCGAAGAGCAAGACCCGCCGGCTCTGGCTGGGTCTGCGGTACTGGACGTTCGGCGTCGGGCTGCTCTGGGTGGCCATCGCCGCCTACCGGATGCTCACCGACGACGCGCTGATCTTCGCTCCCGCACTGCTCAGCGGCGCGTTCTTCCTGGCCATCGTCTGCCAGGCCCTGCTGGTCGATCCGCGCAAGGATGTCGAGGTCGTGATGTGAAAACCCGGCACCTCGTGATCGCCTTCACCATCATGGCGATCGCCGTAGTCGAGTACGCCGCGCTCAGCCGGGTCAACATGTCGCAACTGCTCCGCTCCGTCGCCACCGGGGAATCGGGCCCGGTGGTCGGGGGATCGACGCCAGGTCCGACCCCGACGCCGCCGTACGATGTCACGCACCTGCTCGACCCGGAGAAGAAGTTCCTCGGCGTGGCGGTGGACGCCGACGCCGACGACCCGCACGTCGCCAAGGTCGAACAGTTCGCGAAGAAGGTCGGCAAGACGCCCAACCTGGTACCGATCTACGAGAGCTTCGACGACGCCTTCGCCGCCGCCGAGGCCCGGCAGATCTACCAGTACGGGGCGCTGCCGGTGGTCCGGTGGGAGCCGTTCAAGCCGAAGCTGGCCGACATCGCGGCCGGCAAGCAGGACGAGTACGTCACCACCTTCGCGACCGCCGTACGGAAGCTGAACCTGCCGATCGTGCTGACCTTCGCGCACGAGATGAACGGCAACTGGTATCCGTGGGGTCGGCAGCGCAACAAGCCCGCCGATTTTGTCGCCGCCTGGCGGCACATCCACACCATCTTCGCCCAGGTCGGTGCGACGAACGTCATCTGGGCCTGGACGCCGAACGTGATCAACCCCATGCCGAGCGTCAAGCTGAAGCCGTACTATCCCGGGGACGAGTACGTGCACTGGATCGGCATCGACGGCTACTACACGCACAAGGGCAAGAAGACCTTCGACACCCTCTTCGAACCGACGATGCGGCAGATCAGGGGCTTCACCAAGAAAGCGTTCCTGCTCGTGGAGACGGCCGCCGAGCCGGGCGGCACGCGACCGGACCAGATCGAGGACCTGTTCGAGGGCGTCGCCGACAACCCGGACGTGCTCGGCTTCATCTGGTTCAACATCAACGGCTCGGGTCTGTGGAACATCGACCGCGACAACGCCTCGCTACGCGCGTTCCGCGCCGAGGCGAAGAACACGGCATTCGGATTCCGGATTGAGTAGGGGAGGGGTCTCGGGCGATGGTCCTCGCTCCTGAGCGCGCAGAGGTCGACACGCCCACCGGCGGCACCCCGCCGGAACCGGAGGTGCAGCGCCCCGGCCGGTACACCGGACTGCTCGCGGTCGTCCCGTTCCTGGCCGCCCTCGGCATCGGCACGACCGGCGCCGGCGACCGGCAGATGTGGAACAACGAGTACGCCACCTGGCACGCCGCCACCCTGTCGTTCCGGGACCTGGCGCACCTGCTGTCGAACACCGACCTGGTGCACACCAGCTACATCATGCTGGTCAAAGCCTGGATCGCGGTGGCCGGCGACTCGCCGCTGGCGATGCGGCTGCCCTCGGTGGCCGCCATGGCGCTGGCCGCGGCCTTCCTGACGCTGATCGGCCGCCGGGTGGTCAACACCCCGGTCGGGGTGGTGGCCGGGCTGCTCTTCGCCGGCATCCCGGCGATCAGCCGGTACGCCCAGGAGGCCCGGTCCTACGCCGTGGTCACCATGCTGGTCACGCTCGCGACCCTGCTGCTGCTCCGGGCGATGGAACGGCCGGGTCGGCTGCGCTGGGTGCTGTACGGCGTGAGCCTCGTCGCGGCCGGGATGGTGCACTTCGCCTCGCTGGTGGTGCTGGCCGCGCACCTGGTGCTGGTGGGCCGGGAGACCAACGGCGAGGACGAGCGGCGCTACCAGTGGGCCGGCTCCGTCGGCATTGCCGGCCTCGGGGTGATCCCGCTGCTCTCGTTCGCCTCCCGGCAGTCGGCGTCGATCTCCTGGATCAAGGCGGATCTCGACGCCGTCCGGAACTTCCCCCGGGAACTCTTCCTCTCCTGGACCGCGGCCGGGGTGGTGGTCGGACTGGCTCTGATCGGCGCGCTGCTGCTCTGGCGTGCCCACCCCAGGATCGCGCCGGCGGTCGTCGTCTGGGCCGTACTGCCGATCGTCTTCGTCTACGTGACCTACCCCGTACTGCACATGTTCCTCGCCCGGTACGTGCTGTTCACCCTGCCCGCCTGGTCCCTGCTGGCCGCCGCCGCGATCTGCGGGCTGGGCGGCCTGGTGCTGCGCGGCCGGTCCTGGGCGTGGGCGCTCGGCGCGGTGCTCCTGCTCCCGGCGTTCGGCTACCTCGTACTGCCGGACCAGCGCGAGGTCCGGGCCAGCCCGGTCAGCGGACAGCCCGACTACCGAGGCGCCATCGACGCGATCCGGGCCGGAATGAAGCCGGGCGACGGCATCGCCTACAACGACGTCTTCGGTCAGCTCTCCGACCTGGCTCGGGAGGCGGTCGACTACGAGATGCGCGACGACCAGCGACCGCGCGACGTCTTCGTCGCGGTCACCTCGGTGGCGCGCGGGTCGTACTCGGCCCGGGAGTGCGGCAGCCCCGGCACTCCGGTCTGTACGGCTCCGGAGGCGGAACGGATCTGGCTGATCAGCACCGGCTACGGCAAGGATCCGCTGGACGGGCTGCCGCCGGAGCGCCGGAAGTTGCTGGCGGCGTACAAGGCGACGCCGCAGGGCAGCTTCGAGATGGTGCGCCTCGTGCTGCTCACCCGGAACGCACCCGCCACCTAGACGGACGAGGCACCAGGCGGTCACTCGCCCGCGCGGAGCACCTCGCCGAGCCGGTCGCGCCGGCGTAGCGCCGACTCGACGGGAACGACCGTGGCGGCCCCCGCCAGCAGCACCACGCTCACCAGGCCGAGCATCCACCACGGCAGAACCGCCGCCGGGGCGGCGGCTTGGCCGGTGAGCAGCCGCAGGTCGAGCGGGCCGAGCGTCAGACGTGCGAGCAGGGCGCCGAGCAGTGGTCCGCACACCGCGGCGACCACGACCGGTGGCAGCAGCTCTCCGGCGGCGACCCAGCGGGCGTCGCGTGGCCGCAGGCCGAGTGTCCGCAGCCGGGTCAGGGTCTGCCACCGCTCCGCCGCACCCGCGGCCGCGGCGAGCGCGAGGCCGAGCAGCCCCAGCGCCAGCAGCGCCACGGCGGCCGTCCACGCCAGGCGCAGCAGCCCTGCGGTCAGCGGGGCTGCTCGCTGCGCCCGCAGGACGTCCGCGCGCAGCACGACGTCGGCGGCGACGCCGCTGCCCGACACGGCCTGCGCCGCGCCGGGGCCGGTCACCCAGACGGTGTTCGGGACGGCGGGCAGCCCGGCGGCGGCGAGGGCCGTCGCGTCCACGATGACGATGTCGGTGGCGCCGCCGACGGAGGGGGCGGTACCGACCGCGGCGAGACGGATCGCCGGTGCGTCGTCGCGGGGCAGCTGCAACCGGCTGCCGGTCCGCAGGCTGCCGTCGCTCGATCGGACCAGCGCCGGGACGTCCCCGGAGCCGGGACCGGGTGCCGCGAGCCGGGCCAGCGCCGGCGCGTCCGGCAGCGGGGTGGCGGCCAGCAGGCGCTGGAACGCGGCGGCGTCCACGATGACCAGGCGTGGGGCGAGCAACGTCGAGTCGGCGAAGACGTGCGCCGAGTCGGTCACCTGCGCGACGACGACCTGCCCTACCCCGGGTGCGGCAGCGATGCGCTCCGCGAGTGCCGGCGTGGAGGCCGCGGCGTCGGCGCCGACGTCGAGGCGGGCGTCGGCACCGACGGCGCTCCACGCGCCGTCGGCCAGGCCCCGGGTGACGGTGGTGCCGAGGATGAGCGTGAACGACGCCAGCGCCGTGGCGCTGACCAGCACCAGCAGCGGCAGCGCGCGCCCGGCCGTCTCGGCCGCCCGGGCGGCGCCGAACACGGCCAGCGGACGGCGCGAGCGCAGGGCCTGCCGGAGCGCCAACCACACCCCGAGGGGCAGCAGCCGCAGCAGGACGAGTGCGCCGACGAGCACGCCCAGGGCGGGGGCGGTCATGGGCAGGGCCAGGTCGCCGGTCAGCTCACCGGTGTCGCCGTCGGGGGTGGCGGGCAGGAGTCCGCGCTGGTGCAGGGCGACGAAGGCGGCGACCGCGGCGATCAGGACCGCGGCCTCCAGGGCGGTACGACGCAGCTGGCTGGTGCCACGGATCCAGCGCCGTGCGGCCCGGTTGGCGGGCCTGCGCCGGTCGCGGCTGGCCCGGGCGGCGGCGAGTGTGCCGAACGCCGGCCCGGCGACGGCGCCGGCCAGGACCACGGGTACGGCCCAGGACCAGGAGACGCCCGCAGCGGCCGCGCGGGCGAGCACGAGCCCGACGGCGGCGGCCGACAGGGCCAACACGACGGACTCGATCAGCAGTTCCGCGCCGAGGTCGGGCAGCGCCGCTCCACGCTGCCGGGCGGCGCCCAGCGCCGGGGTACGGCGGCGTACCAGCAGGTCGGCGGCGAGCAGCAGGACCAGTACCGTGGCGGTCAACACCCCGGCGAGCAGGACAGCGGCCTGTGCGGAAGCGGCGCTGATCTGCGTACGGGCGTCGCGCAGGACGGTGTCGAGTTGAGATTCCCACTTCAGGGACTGGTCGCGGACGCTCGACGAGCCGGAGGCGGCCTTGAGTGTGACCACGGTGCCGGCGAGCGCCGCGGCGGCGTCCCAGGTGAGCGTGCCGGGTTCGGGGGCGAAGCGCACGCTGCGCCGCAGTTGGTCCTCGTCGACGGCGAGCCGGGCGTCCGGCAGCGACTCGCGCGACAGCAGGCCGCCGAACCGGGTGGTGCCCACGCCGTCGGCGCCGGGCACGGGGCGCAACAGCGACGGGGCGAGTCGCCAGGTGGGGTCGGCGCTGTCCGCAGGTCGGTAGATCCCGCTGATCCGCACGTCCCTGTCCCGACCCTGGACGTCCTTGAGCGGGATCCGATCGCCCGGGCCGAGGTTGAGCGCGGCGGCGTCCGCCTCCGACAGGCCGACCTGCACCGGCCAGGGCGGTCCGGTGTAGGGGATCTCGACGGCCCGGTCCGGATCGGGGACGGCGGGGCCGGGCGCGCTGCCGGCGATCCAGGTTACGTCCGGGCCGCCGGAGTCATCGGCCAGATACGTGAACTGGAAGGTACGCAACACGCTGCCGTCGGTGATGCTGAGGACCGGGCCGTCGACGACGGCGACGGGTGGGAGCAGGACGGCGTCCAGCTCGGGCCCGAGCGTGTCCACGGCCCGGCTGCGGAAGTCGTCGACGTCCTCGGCGACGCGGGGTATCCGGACACGCCCGCCGGTCGGGCCGTCGTCGCGCTCCCAGTTGGCGTGTACGGAAACGTCCGCGTCGCCGCCAGCACGGCGGACCGTGTCCTGGACGGCGTCGTCGGCGGCGGTGCGCAGCAGCGCCGGCACGGCCCCGGCGAGCAGCGCGACAGCGGCGATGACGGTGGCGGTGAGCAGCAGCGGTCCGGCGTCGGCGCGGCCGCGGCCGCGGACGCTGGGCCAGTGCGGCGCCGGCCAGCGGCGGGTCAGCCACCGGTTCACGGTGCCACCCGCAGGTGCGCGGCGTCGGCCCGGCGGACCTGGACGGTGACCACGGCGACGACCGCGAGCGTGCACCCGGCCAACAGCACGGCGAGCAGTGCGGCCTCGGCTGGCCACGGCCACTGTGGCTGGGCGGCCGGGACGGGCGCGGCGCCGGTCTCGGAGCGCACGAGCAGGGGTACGACGACGCGGGTGGCGAGCGCGCCGACGGCCGCCCCCGCCGCGAGCAGCGGCAGCAGAACGCCGGCGTGCTGGCCGAGCAGTACGGCCCGGATGGCGCGTCGGGGCATCCCCAGGCCACGCAGCCGCGCCACCTCGACGGCGCGGACCTGCAGGTCGCAGGTCACGTGCAGGACGATGCCGGCGAGCAGCAGCAGGGCCGCAGCCGGGACGATCAGCCGGAGCGCGGCCGGCAGCCCGGCGCGCAGCGGTCCGCCGGTGAGGCGGGCGGTCTCCGCCTCGCGCGTCGTGACGGTGCCCAGGTGCAGGGCGGTGGCCCGCTCGACGGCACCGGGCCCGGCGGGGTGGCCGACCCACCACGCGTCGACCGGGAACGTCAGGTCGCCGGTGACGGCAAGTGCGCGGGACAGCGTGTCCAGGTCGGCCAGGATGGCGACGGCGCCGGGGGCGGACGGGACGGTGGGTATGACGTCGGTGACGACGATCGAGACGGGCGTGGTGCCGACCGTGACGCTGAGCTGCCTGCCGTCGTCGACACCGACCTCGCTGGCGAAGCGGGCGGAGACGGCGACGGGCACCGGGCCGGGGTCCGGGAAGGCGGTGGCGACGAGGGTCCGGGCGGCGTCCGGGGCGCCGTCGAGGTCGACGGTCGCAGCCATCCGCAGCGCGGTTCCCGCCGGCGTGCCGGACAGCACGACGTTCGGGTCGCTCAGTTTCTCCGCGACCGGCGGCGCGGACGTGGCGGTCCACCCCGATCCGTCCACCGGTCCGGCGGGTGGCACGGTGAGCGTGACGGCTACGGCGATGGGACCGACGACCCTGTCGAACCCGCCATCCGGCCCGGTCGGGTCGACCGTGACCGGCAGGGACACCGCGACGAGGCGCAGTCCGTCAGCCGTCGCGCACGCGGGCAGCCGGTGCTCCCGGCCGTCGAGCGGTACGGGGGGACCGGTGCAGGGCGTGCGCAGGCCGGTGGCGTCCTGCAGCAGCAGCCGGGGCGTCACGGCGAGCGAGGTGCCGCCGGCTGAGGTCCCGCTCAGGACGAGCGGGGCACCAGCCGGAACGGCGAGGCCGGCGACTTCGGCCCGTGGCGCGAGCGCGGCTCCCACGTCCGTCCAGCCGCGGTCGCCGTCCAGCCGCCCGCGCAGCAGCGCGTCGGCGCGGGTGGTGTCGACGGCGACCAGGCGTGGCGCCTCGCCGGCGGTGCCGAGCCACTGTCCGACCGCGATGCCGCGGTCGACGGCCGGGCTCACCGCCCCCGAGGTGGCCGCGCTGACGTCCGCGCCCTGCCCGGCGACCGGCGCCGTGGTGAGGGTGAGCGCCAGGTCGGTGCCGACGGACAGCGCGGCCTGGTCGTGCTGCGACCGTTGCCATGTGGCGTCGAAGGCGACGCCGAAGGTCCCGGCCGCACAGGCCAGCCCGACGAGCAGCCCGGCGGCGACCGCCTGGGTCCGGCGGGCCGCGTCGGCGGCCGCCAACGGAAGCACCAGCCCACGGGCGCGGTACGCCAACCGGTCGACGCCGCGCAGCGCGGGCAGCACCACGCGGAGCACCAGGGCGGTGCCTGCGGTGAGCAGCAGCGCCGGCGCGAGCACCCGGACCGCGTCGGCGCGCGGGCTGGCGGCGGTGGGCTGGGCGTACAGCTGCCACCACCCGGCGGCGGCGAATGCGGCGAGCAGCAGGTCGGCGCCGGATCGGGCCAGCAGTTCGCGCCGGTTGCGCCGGTCACCGGCCGGCCTGCCGGGCCGGATCGCCAGGACGACGAGGACGACGGCGAGTACCAGCGCGCAGCCGGCGACCGCGAGCACCTGGGCGCCGGTGACGGCGGGCGGGACGGTCAGGCCGGCGCCGTCCAGCGGCGGCAGGTGGGTCAGGCCGGCGTGTACGGCCGACGAGGCCGGTATCGCGAGCGCGGCGGCGAGGGCGGCGACGACCCCGGCCTCGACTGTCGCGGTGCTGGCGAGCTGGCGGCGGCTGGTGCCCAGGGCGGACAGCAGGGCGGTCTCATCGGCGCGCATGGCCGCAGTCAGCCGGCCGGCGAGGGCGAGCGCCGTCGCGGCCAGGACACCGCCGAGGACGGCGACGGCGAGCACGACGGCGGCGGTGACGTGCCGCTGGTCGTCGGCGGCCCGCAGGGTCAGCGGCAGTTCGGAGGAGACGCGTCCGAGCCCGACGCGCTCGCCGAGGGTGCCGGCCAGCCGCCGGTCGGCACCGCGGACGGCCCCGGCCACGGTCTCGAGGTCGCGGCGGTTGGCGTGGGACAGGTCCGGGTGGGCGGTGACCTCCAGCCGGCTGAGGGTGGCACCGGTGGTGACCAGTTCGGCGAGGTCGACGATGAACGGGCCGTAGGCGTTGACGGGCTGCCCGAATCGGCCGTCCCGGTAGTTGGTGGCAGCGCCGGCCGCGGCCAACGGGTCGCGGTCCCAGCCGCGCCCCGGCAGCGGGCGTACGACACCGACGATGGTCACGTCGAGGGCCGGGACGGGCGCGTGGGCCAGCTCCGGGCCGAGGCGGAGTCGGCGACCGGGGGTGAGGCCGAGCAGCTGGGCGGTGGACTCCAGCACCACCGAGTCGCCAGGGTCGCGGGGCCAGCGTCCCGTGATCAGCTGAGCTCGGGTCGGCAGGTCGTCCAGCCCCGACAGGTACGCCTGGGCCGGAACGGTGGTGCCCGGGGCAAGCGCTGGTGGTAGCGCCCGCAGCACGGTCGACGCCCGCGCGGTCGTCGTCGCCGGGAACGGTGCGAGCGCGGAGGTCACCACGGCGCGGGTGTCGGCGGCGACGGATGATGCGTCCCGGCCTTCGATGGTGCCGGTGTAGGCGGTCACGTCGACGGCACCGGGGGCGGCGCCGGCCATGGCGACCTCCAGCGCCCGCTCGGTGGTGCGGGTACTCAGCAGGGTGCAGGTGCCCAGCAGGGTCGCGCCGACCGTGACGACCCCGAGGAGGGCCGCCAGCAGCGGCCACTGCGCGCGGGCGCGGCGGCTGACCAGCCTCAGCATCGTCGCGTCACGTGGCGTCCGGCACGTGCTCGTACGGCTGCCCGGCCGCCTGTTCGTCGACCTGTCCGTCGTGGATGCGGATCACCCGGTCGGCCAACGCCATCATCACCGCGTCGTGCGTCGACACCAGTGCGGTGACGCCTTCGGACTCCACCACGCCACGCAGCAGGGCCATCACCGACAGACCGGTCTCGGCGTCCAGTTGCCCCGTGGGCTCGTCGGCGATCAGCAGCCGGGGCGAGGCGGCCAGCGCACGGGCGATCGCCACCCGCTGCTGCTGGCCGCCGGACAGCTCGGCCGGCCGCTGCCGGGCGTGGTCGGCCAGGCCCACCAGCTCCAGCAGCAGCTCGACGCGCCGCTGGCGCTCGGCCGGGGCGGTGCGGGCCAGCCGCAGCGGGGCGGCGACGTTCTCCGCGGCCGACAGCACCGGGATCAGCCCGAAGCTCTGGAAGACGTACGACACCTTCTCGCGCCGCAGCCGGGACAGGCCGTCCTCGTCGAGCGCGGTGACGTCGGTGCCGTCGACGTGCACGGTGCCGGTGTCCGGGCGATCCAGGCCGCCGACGACGTTGAGCAGGGTGGTCTTGCCCGAGCCGGACCGGCCGACGAGCGCCACCATGGAACCGGCGGCCACGTCGAACGACACGCCGCGCAGGGCGTGCACGGCGGTCGGCCCGGTGTTGAAACGCCGGTGTACGTTGCGCACGCTGAGCAGCGGCTCGATGCTCATTCGCCGCTTCCCGCGTCGGGGCGGATCGTGATGTGGTCGGGCTCCAGGGCCAGCCGGACCCGTCGGGTCAGCGCCAGTGCCTGGCGGAAGTCGCGGGGCACCTGGACCCGCCCGGCCCGGTCCATCACGGCGTACTCCTCGGCGATGATGTGCGTGTCGCCCTCCGCGTCGGTGGTGGTACGGCGCAGCACCTCGCTGCTGGTGCGCCCGTCCCGGATCGCGACGGTCCGTTCGACCTGGCCGCTGACCTCCGGGTCGTGGGTCACCACGACAACGGTGACGCCATACTGTCGGTTGACGTCCCGCAGCACGCCGAAGACCTCCGCGGACGTGGCGGCGTCCAGTTCGCCGGTCGGCTCGTCGGCGAGCAGGACGCGCGGCTGGTTGGCCAGCGCCACCGCGATCGCGACCCGCATCTGCTGCCCACCGGAGAGTTGCCCGGGGCGGCGGTCGGCGCAGTCGGCGACACCGAGGACGCCCAGCAGTTCGGCCGCGCGCTCCCGGCGCTGCTTCTTCCCGACACGGGCCGCCGTCATCGGCAGGTCGACCATCTGCCGTGCGGTCAGGTAGGGGATCAGGTTGCTCGCCGTCTGCTGCCGTACGAAGCCGACGGTGTGCCGCCGGTAGTTCACGCGGTCCGCGCGGGACATCGCCAGCAGGTTCCACCGGTCGACCCGGGCCCGCCCGGCGGTGGGGGCGTCGATGCCGGCCAGGATGGACAGCAGCGTCGACTTGCCCGACCCGGAGGCGCCGACGACGGCGACCATCTCGCCGCCGTCCACGGCCAGGTCCAGTCCCTGCAGTGCCTGTACCTCGATCGAACCGGTCTGGTAGATCCGCACCAGGTTCTCGCAGACGATGAGCGCGTCCCGGCCGAATTCGGGCGCCCGCGCGGACGGCTGTGGCAGGGACAGGGCTGTGCTGGACATTCCCTCCTCCGTCCAGGTCGTGCCGACCTCGAGCTAGCGTCGGGTGGCGGTCAGGCCCACCGAGCGGGCACGTCGTGTCACCTGGCCGGCACGCAGGTCGCGTGATGCGTCAGGAGCCTCATCTGCCCGTGTTGACACAGTATTGAAGCAGCTTCGCAACCGGCGGCGTCGTTGACCATGCCCCTGGGCGGGCTTTCCGGTGTCCCTGGACGAGAGCGACCCGGCCCCCGCACGGTCGGCGGCGGAGTCATGCCGGTATCCGAGTAAGTACGACTTCCCGCCGACGTGCGCGTAAACCGGGTCACAAATGCGCTGATCGTCCCTGTGGAGGGGGCGTGGGCGCCGTCTTGCTGCCACACCGCCTGCTCAGATAGAAGCGAATCGTCCAGGCTTCCAGTTCGAATGAACATTCCCGGCGGGCTGCCGCGACCCTAGCGTCGGAACCCGCCGTGCAGGGAATCCGCCCGCGCGGCCCCCGCACGGCACGGAGACGATGTGGTCAACGAGATCGGTCCGACGGCTCTGCCCGAGCGCGTCGAGCCCGAGGTGAAGACGCGAGCGGACGGCGTCGTCCTACGGGTGCGGTGCGGCGGACGAACCGTGCTCGACGGGGTCCGGCTGGGCATCCGCGTCGGCGGCGTCGACCTGGACGTCGGTTCGGTCCTCCTGCGTTCCCGCGACCGCGAGATCACCGGCGAGTGGACCGCCCGGTCCGGCAAGGCGACCGGAACCCACCGGTACGCCCACCTTGAGACGGTTCACGAGCTGCGCCACCCGAGTGGCCTCGAGTGGCAGATCCACGTCCGGGCGAGCGTGGACGGCGTGGCCGTCCGCTACGTGCTTGCCCGGCTGGAGGGCCACGGCCGCCTCGACGCCGACCGCACCCGGCTCACCTTCGAACCCGACGCCCGGGTGTGGGCGCTCGACTACCAGACCTGGTACGAGACACCGCGCTTCGGCACCGACCTCGCCGAGCTGCCCCCCGGCGCCTACGGGTTCCCGCTGCTCGTCCGCTCGCCCCGGGCGGGCGGCTACGTCCTGCTCACCGAGGCGGCGATCGACGGCCGGTTCAGCGGTGCCCACGTCGAGACCGATGCCGGGGGCGAGGCACGGTTCGCGCTGGCCGACGAGTCGGTCGAGATCACCCGCGGTCCCGTGACCCCCTGGCGGGTGTTCATGATCGGCGACCTCGCCGCGATCGTCGAGAGCCGCTTCGTCGACGAGTTGGCGCCGGCGCCCGACCCGTCGGCCGACGCGCGGTGGGTACGGCCGGGGCGGGCCGCCTGGTCGTGGTGGTCGGACTTCTACTCCGGCGCCCAGCTGCACCGCCAGCGGCACTTCGTCGACGTCGCCGCCGGCCTCGGCTGGGAGCATCTCCTCATCGACTGCGGCTGGGACGAGACGTGGGTGCCCGAAATCGTCGCGTACGCGAGTCGCCGTGGCATCCAGGTACACCTGTGGGCGGTCTGGCATGACCTCGACGGGCCGGAGAACCTGGCGAAGCTCGCGCTGTGGCGGTCCTGGGGCGTCGCCGGCATCAAGGTCGACTTCATGGAGTCCGAGTCGAAGGAACGCTACCGCTGGTACGACACGATCCTTGCCGAGACCGCCCGGCTCGGCCTGCATGTGAACTTCCACGGCTCGGTCATCCCGCGCGGGTGGGCGCGGACCTGGCCGCAGGTCATCGGCTACGAAGCCGTCCGTGGCAGCGAGTACTACGTCTTCTACCAGGACACGCCGCTGACCGCCGCGCACAACGTGATCCAGCCGTTCACCCGCAACGTGGTCGGGGCGATGGACTACACGCCGGTCGCGTTCGGCGCGCCGAAACGGACCACGAGCGACGGCCACGAACTCGCGCTCAGCGTCGCGTTCGAATGCGGCATCACCCACTTCGCCGACGACGTCGACGCCTACCTCGCCCGGCCGGACGCCGCGCGGTTCCTCGCCGAACTGGCGCCCGCGTGGGACGAGACGCTGCTGCTCGCCGGCGACCCCGACCACGAGGCCGTCATCGCCCGCCGGCACGGCGATCGCTGGTTCGTCGGCGGCATCGCCACCGGGCCGGCGCGCCGTCTCACCGTCCCGCTCGACCGGCTGGCACTCGGGCCGGCCGACGCCTGGATCGTCGGCGACGGCGCTGACGGCGGCCTGGTCGCTGACCGGCGGTCCGTCGACGACAACCTGGTGGTCGAGGTGGCGGACAACGGCGGCTTCGTCGCCATCCTCGCCGCCCACGGCGCCCGGCTGCACCGGGCGGTCGCGCGGCCTGAGCAGGCCGCTGCGCGGGTGGACCCGCCTGTCCAACTGCTCGACCCGAACGGCACTGCCGTACTGCGGACCGACGGACGTCTGCGGCTGCCGCCCGGCTGGTCGGCGGAACACCTCGGCGGTGACCGCTGGACGGTCTCCGCCCCTGCCGCTCTGGCGCCCGGTCGGGCCGGCGTGGTCACGGTCGAGACGCCGGGCGCGGATGGCGTCCCGGTCGTGGCGCACGCCCGCCTGTTCCGACCCCTGACGCCCGGATCCCACCGCCTGTCGACGCTGACGATGGTCTCCTTCGAGAACGAGAGCGGCCCGATCGAGCGCGACCAGAGCAACGGTGGCGGCAATCCGGGCGACGGCTGCCGGATGCGCATCGCCGGGACGGAGTTCGACGACGGGCTCGGCGCGTCCACGCCGTCGCGGATCGAGCTCTACCCGGGCGGCTCGGCCGACCGCTTCACCGCCCGCATCGGCATCGACGACGAAGCCCCCGGTACCGCCGCCCGGATGAGCGTGCACGCCGACGGCGTGCGGCTGTTCAGTGCCGACGTCCGCTCGGGTGAACCTCCGCTCGACGTCGACGTCGACATCCGAGGCGTCGCCACGCTGTGCCTGCACGCGGACCCCCTGCCCGACAACCCGGAGCCGGCCCACGTCGACTGGGCGTCGGGTCGCCTCCACCTCCACCACACCACCGCCACCACCTCGGTCGAGCGCTGAAGCTCGGCCACCCACCAAGGAGTAACCATGCGACACGGCAAGAGATGGATCGCCGCCGCGGCCGTGCTGGCCACCCTCACCGCCACCGGATGCAGCGGTGGCGGCGGGGGAGACGGCAAGGTGACCTTGACGTACGCCACCTGGAGCGACGACCAGAAGCCGGCGATGGAGGCGATCGCCGAGGCATTCGAGGGCAGTCACCCCGACATCGACGTGCAGGTGCAGGTCCTGCCCTGGCCCGAGTACTGGTCCACGCTGCAGGTCGGCGCGGCGGGACGTACCGCACCCGACGCGTTCTGGATGCTCGCCGACCAGTTCCCCACCTACGCCAAGGGCAACCAGCTGCTCGACATCACCGACGCGGTCAAGACCGCCGGCGTCGACCTGGCCGCCTACCCCAAAGCCGTGCTGGATCTGTACGACGTCGACGGCAAGCTGTACGGCCTGCCGAAGGACTTCGACACCAATGCCATCTGGTTCAACAAGGCCCTCTTCGACAAGGCCGGCGTGGCCTACCCGGACGACAGCTGGACCTGGGAGAACGCGCGTGAGGCCGCCCGTAGGCTCACGAACCCCGCCGCCGGCGTGTGGGGCATCGCCGCCCCGATCGACCGCCAGGGCGGCTACTACAACAGCATCTACCAGGCCGGCGGCAAGGTGATCGGCGACGACGGCAAGGCCGCCATCGACAGCCCGGAGGCCATCTCCGGCCTGCAGTTCTGGACCCAGATGCACGCCGACGGCCTCTCGCCGACGCTCAAGCAGCTCTCGGACACCGAAGCGGTGCAGATGTTCATGGACCAGAAGGTGGCCATGTACTTCTCCGGCTCCTTCTGGGCCCAGCGCCTGTACGGCGACCAGGCGCTGCGCCCCCACGTCGGCGTCGCGCCGCTGCCGAAGGCGAAGCAGCGGGCCACGATGATCAGCGGCATCCTCAACGCCGGATACGCCGGCACCGAACACCCCAAGGAACTCGCCGAGTTCCTCATCTTCGCCAGCGGCAGGGACGCGGCTGTCATCCAGGCCAAGAGCGGCGCCGTGCTGCCCGCGTACCAGGACACCCAGCAGGGCTGGCTCGACGCGATGCCCGAGTTCAACCTGAAGGTCTTCGTCGACGCCGTCGACTATTCGGTGCCGCTGCCGATCGCGGGCGACGCCGCGAAATGGACCGGCCTCGAGACCCAGTACCTCGGCCCGGCGTGGGAAGGCAAGCAGAGCGCCGCCGACGCCGCGCGGGCCTACAACACAGCGATCAACGAGGTCCTCGCGCAGTGACCACCGACGTTGTCAGCCCTTCCCCGCGGTCGCGCACCCGTCGCCGCGGGGGAGGGCTGCTGCCCTCACCTGGATGGGGCTACCTGATGATCGCTCCGGCGTTTGTCGGCCTCGTCGCGTTCTACCTCTGGCCGTTCCTCACCACCTTCGGCAAGAGCTTCATGGACGTACCGGCCTTCGGACCGGGGACGTTCACCGGAGTGGACAACTACACCGAACTGCTCGGCGACGGACGCTTCTGGCAGGCATTGCGCAACTCCGCGCTGTACACCGCGATCCTGCTGCTCGGCGTACCCGTGGCGATCGTCCTCGCCGCGCTCATCGAGCAGGTCGGCCGCGGCCGCGCCGTCTACCGGGTCCTGTTCTTCCTGCCGGTCGTGACCCTGCCGGTCGCGGTCAGCATGGTCTGGCGCTTCATCTACAACGGCGACTTCGGCCTGCTGAACTACGTCCTCTCGCTGGTCGGCGTCCCCGGCCAGTACTGGGTCGCCGACGCGACCTTCACGATCTACGCTGTCGGCGTCGTGGGCATCTGGATGAGCCTCGGCATCAACCTCGTCATCCTCGGCGCCGGACTCCAGTCGATCCCGCAGGACCTCTACGAGGCCTCCTCGCTCGACGGGGCGGGGCGGGTCCGCCAGTTCTTCCGGATCACCCTGCCGCTGCTGTCGCCGAGCGTGTTCCTGGTGACCGTGCTGACGGTGATCTCCGCACTGCAGATGTTCGACCTGATCTTCGTAATGCTCCGCAGCGTCAACAACACCGCGCTCGCCGACTCGAAGACCATCGTCTACCTCTTCTACGAGAAGGCCTTCGTGGAGTTCGACCAGGGCTACGGCGCCGCGATCGCGATCGTGCTGCTCATGGTGATCATGGCTGCGACCCTCGTCCAGTTCCGTCTGCAACGTCGGTGGGTGTTCTATGACTGATCAGATCCTGCGAAGCAGGCGGATCCGTCGCGCGGCGACCGGTTCGAAGGCGTCTCGGCACGGCGAGTGGGTCATCCACCTCTTCCTCGCCGCCGCGGCGGTGGTCATGGTCGCGCCGTTCGTCTGGCAACTGCTCACCATCTTCAAGTCCAACCGCGAGGCCTCGCAGGTGCCGCCGACGCTCCTGCCCGAGGACCCGACCACCGGCGCCTTCGCCACGTTCTTCGGCTCGGTGCCGTTCTGGGCGCAACTCACCGTCTCGGTGTCCGCGCTCGTGCTCCGGGTGATCGGGCAGCTCACCGTCTCGGCGCTCGCGGGCTACGCGTTCGCCCGGCTCCGCTTCCCGGGACGCAGGCTCCTGTTCGGGTTGTTCCTCGCCATGCTGATGGTGCCGAGCCAGTTGTTTCTCATCGGGCAGTTCGAGATCATCAGGGACTTCGGAATGCTCGACAGTGTTCCGGCCCTGGCGCTCCCGGGCATGTTCTCGGCGTTCGGGATCTTCCTGATGCGGCAGGCGTTCATGTCGGTCCCCGCCGGGTTCGAAGAGGCTGCCCGCCTCGACGGCGCCGGACCCCTGCGGACGTTCTGGTACGTCATGCTCCCCATGGCCCGCCCGACGATGGCGGCGCTCGCCGTCCTCACCTCGCTCTACTCCTGGAACGACCTGCTCTGGCCGCTCATCGTGACCCCGCGTGGTGACAGGCGCCCGCTCACCGTGGGCCTGGCGGGCCTCCAGGGGCAGTTCGGAACCGATTACCCGACCCTCATGGCCGGTGCCCTGGTCGCGTCGCTGCCGCTCATCCTGATCTTCCTGGTGCTGCAGCGGCAGTTCTTCTCCGGTATCGCCAGCAGCGGCTTGAAAGGCTGAACGATTGTCGGGCCGCGCCGGACCCAGGCGAGAACCCCGCGGCCTTGTCGGTTCGTCCGGACACCCCCTCCGGTATCCGGACGAACCCCAGCACCGCCTCGACCCGGTGCATGGCCCGGACCCCGGCAGCCCGGAATCGGTGCGGCTGGGCCGGCTTGGTTCGCGCGAGGTGGCCGCGCGGGCTTCCGGCGATCAGCCACCGACGAGGCGCCGGCAGCACGGCGAAGAACGTCTACGCCCTCGCCCGCGATCTCGGCGAGCACGTGCGGTCACACCTCGAAGGCGGTATCGGCGAGTTCGTAGCCGGCATGGCGCCGGCGGAAACTGCTCGGGCTCATCCCGTGGTGCTTCCGGAAGACCCGCGAGAAGTAGAAGGCGTCGTCGAAGCCGATCTCGGCCGCGATCTCGGTGACCGTCGCACCGGTCGTGTCGAGCAGTTGCCGCGCCCTCGCCATCCGCAGCGCGGTGTGGTGGGCCAACACCCCGCCTCCGGTCGCTCTGCGAAACAGGGTGCTCAGGTGCGACGGCGACACCCCCACCAGCCGCGCCAGCTCGGGGACCTTCACCGTCGCGTCGAGCCGCTCGGCCAGATGGCTCATGGCGCGTTGCAGCGGGTCCCCCGGTTCGGGAAGCAGTCGATCGACGGCGATCTGCGTCAGCAGCTTCCACGCGGTCCCCGCCGCGCCCACCAGGCGGATGGGTGACTGGTCGCGCTCGACGCAGGTGACGATCTCGTCCAGCAGCGCCACCGCCCGACCGACAGCCCGCACCGGCACCACGGGCCGCTCGGTCGTGGCCCCCATGCAGTCCGCGAGTCTCGACACGTCCGACCCCATCAGATGCGCCCACCAGATCGTCCAGGGATCGCGTTCGTCGGCACCGTACTCGTGCGGGACGCCGCGGGGGATGACCAGCGCCTGCCATGCCCCGATCCGATGCATTCCCGACCCGACGCGCGCCCAGCCCAAGCCCGAGGCACAGACGATCAGGACCACCTCAGGTGTGCCCCGAGGTCGTTGCATCCGGTGGTCGGCGGCGTCCGGGTAGTACCCGGCGTCGGTGACGAGGAGTCGCCCGGTGATCGGGCGCCGCAGCGCCTCGGCGACGAGCGGGCGGGGGACCGAGGCCATGCGTTGCCCCCGGAACCCCTCTTGGAGCGGCACCGGTCCATCGTGCGCGGCAACCAGCGGATTGTCCATGCCGTGGGTCACCCAATTCGCCACGACGAGGGTCCCGGGCGGCTGCTGGCGCCCAGGCGGGTGACCGCGTCGTAACGGAATGTTGATCCTGGTCATGGTCGTGGCCGAGGATCACGGCGGCATGTCTGTGTCGTCCGCGGGTCAGGGCGAGAACCCGGCCGAGCGCACCGCCGCCGAACGTGTGCGTGGATATCCGTCCGTGGGGGCAAGGCGCGTACTACGGGCCCGCGCCCGGCTTCCATGATCGGGTAGCGTCGCGCGGGTGAGCCAGAACCTTCACCCGGTCCGCCGGGTCAGCGTGGGCAACCTCAGTGCCGACATCGACGAGGAACTCGCACCGATCATCGAGGTTGTCTGGCGTCTGGGGCTGACGACGTGGACCTGTTGCCAGAATGCGGGTGAGAGCAACGCCGACTGGCCGAAGCAACTGCCACACATGGCCCCGGTCATCGCCGCGCAGGTGGGGTGGGCCTACATCGACTTTCCGATCGACGACGGACTCGCATTCCTGACCGGGCTCGCCCAGGCCGGCCCTCGCGACGCCTTCTACCTGCGGATGACGCACTGGGCGGCACCCGACTCGTGGCACGTGTCTGCCCGGCCGATGGATCGGGCAACCTTCGACCAGGTGCGTGAGTCGCAGTTCGCGCTGCGGTTCCTGTTGGTCCGCTTCCCGAGCTACGACCGCGCGGAGATACTGCGTCGCCTGACCGCCTACGAGGCGGGCCAACTTACACCGCCAGGGCCGATCGATCGGTCAAGCATGACTCCCGTGCACCCGGCATGATGGCGGATCCTCAGTCCCCACGGCCCGTGCGCCCGGTGACGAACCGGCCACCTTCCGGCGCACCCGGTTTCGCGGCATGTCCGCGTACATGCCGGTCGTCGTTGAGGCGCTGGACGTGACCGGGTCCCTGATCACCGGGGTGCGGAGTGGGCGGCAGGCACAAGGCATTCACAAGCCGGATCCAGGCTGGCTAGCCTGGGACCCGTGCAGCTTGGTGTGAACGTACCTAACTTCGCTCCGGGTACCGACCCGGACCTGCTGCGACGGTGGGCGCAGACCGTCGAGGGTCTCGGCTTCGACCTGCTGATGGTCTCCGACCACATCGCGGTGACCCCGGACGTGGCCGAGCAGTATCCGGCGCCGTTCTACGAGCCGTTCACCACGCTGTCCTGGCTGGCCGGGCTGACTCGCCGGGTCCGGCTGGGCACCACCGTGCTCATCGTCCCGTACCGGCACCCGCTGCTCACCGCCCGGATGGCGGCGAACCTCAACCGGCTCAGCGGCGGCCGGCTCGTCCTCGGCGTCGGTGTCGGCTGGGCCCGACAGGAGTTCGAGGCGCTCGGCGTGCCGTTCCGGCGGCGCGGCGCGTTGACCGATGAGTACCTGCAGGCGATGCGCGACGCCTGGCGGAACACCGACGACTACGACACGGCGGCGATTCCGATCTGGGTCGGTGGCAACAGCGACGCCGGCATCCGTCGCGCCGTGCTGCACGGTGACGCCTGGCACCCGCTGCGGTTCACGCCCGGATGGCTGGTCGAGGCGGCCGGGCGGCTAGAGGCCACCGCCGGCGAACTGGGTCGCCCGGTGCCCGCGTTGATGCCGCGAATCGCACTGCGGGAGACCCGGGAAGTGGTCACCGAGCCGGACCGGCCGGCCGGTGTCGGCACCATCGACCAGATCATCGCCGACCTCGACCAGCTCCGTATGCTCGGCGCCGAGACGGTGGTGCTCGACCCGTTCAACGGCGACCCGACCGAGATCCGCCAGCCCGAACGCGCTTGGCAGACTCTGGCGGGCCTGGCCGCACACCACAGATCCCAGGAGGACCGATGACGCCCGACGACGAGAGGTTCCTCCGCCGTGCCGTGGAACTCGCGAACCGGGCCGGGGCCTCCGGCGAACGGCCGTTCGCCTCGTTGCTGGTCGGTGTGGACGGCACCGTCCTGATCGAGGACCACAACACGGTGGTCTCCGACTCGGACATCTCCGCCCATCCTGAGCTGAAGCTGGCCCGTTGGGCCGCTCGGGAACTCACCCCCGACGTGGCAGCCACCACCACCATGTTCACCAGCTGCCAGCCTTGCCCGATGTGCGCGACCGCGATCGCCCGGTCCGGCCTCGGCCGGGTGGTGTACGCCCTGTCAGCCGAACAGTTCGAGCAGGTCAAGCCGGCCACCCCGCCGCTACCTCCGGTACGGTACGAGGGACCGGCGCTGTTCGATGAGGCGCGCCAGCCGATCGACAACTACTACTAGGGCCCACGGACGGATCTTCCCGCTCCGGTGCCGGTCGTGGCCGGCCCCGCCCGGTGGTACCCGTTCTGAAGGCTCCCCGCCGACCTGGGCGAAGAGCAACGGCGTGGGGCGGGATCGGGTCAGTTCTGGATGGAGAACGTCGCGACGACACCGTTGTGGTCGGACCTGGTGCCGCCCACGATGTCGTAGCCGGTCATCCACATCAGCTGGTACTCCGGCAGCCGCTTCCAGAAGTAGACGTAGTCGATGTGCCGGTTGCCGTGCGTCCCGGTGCCCTTCTCGCCGTAGAGGTTGTAGTTGGAGCGCAGGTTCGGCAGTTCGTTGGCTTCGAAGACCTGCCACGGGAACTTCGCGTACCCGTAGCTCCGGTCGGCGCTGAAGTCGACGTTGAGGTCACCGCTGACGATGACCTGGCCCTCGCCCTGCTTGTCGACCGCCAGCTCCTTGAGGCCCTGGAACTGCGCTTCGGCGCACCTGGTGCGCGGCAGGTCCTCGGGCCGGCCGGCGGTTTCGATGCTGGCCACCGCGTGGGCGTTGATGTGTGTCACGTTGCGGCCGCTGGCCTTGTGCCGGTACTTGACCCAGTTGTTGTACCGGGCCGGTGGCACCTCGCCCGGACCGTTGGTGTCACACACGAAAATCGAGCCCTTGTCGAGTACGTCGAACATGCTCTTCCGGGCGATCAGCGCCTCGCCAGCCTGGTTGGTCCCGCCCGGCGCATACAGCCACCAGCCGTTGTCGGCGGCCCAGTTCTCCAGGAAGGCTTTGCGGTTGCCGACCTCGTTGAGACCGACGAGGTCCGCCTCAGCCGTGATCAGGTTCAGGTCGTGCACGAAGTCGGCCTGGCTCAGTCCGTGGTAGATGTTCAGCGTCGCCGCCTTGAAGGCCACGTTCGCCGCGGCCGCCGGAGTGGCCGGCAGCAGGGCCGCCACCAGTGCGACCGCGCCGGCGAGAGCGCCCAGGGCGCGGGCCGACCAGTGTGTTGTCTTGCGCATCGACTTCCCTTCGCACGAAACCGCCGTCGGTGGCGGCCAGCGCATGTTATCGATCCGAGTCGACGCGACACCGAACAACGGGGAACGGGAGATCGACAGGCCCGCGCCGACCCGCGCGGTCGCGCCGACCAGCTCAGCCGGGTGGTCGGCCTTCGACGAAGGCGGTGTACCGGCTCAGTCCGGTGGCCAGCCCTCGACGAAGGCGGTGTACCGGCCCGGTGCCAGCTGGTGCGCCGTGAAGCTGGCCATCGGCGCCTGGTCGCGGGCGAGTCCGGCCAGCACGGCCACGTACGCGGGAACGGCGGGACCGGTCAGGCGGCCGACGAGAGTCGCCCGGGTCCGCTCGGACGGCAGCGTCCAGGCGGTCACCGCTTCCGGACCCGCGCGCTGGAGCAGCACGTCGATGTAGATGGGGCAGACGTGGCCGGGCGCCATCTCCTGCACCATGGCGATGAAGCGGCCGAACCGATCCACGGCCAGCGGATCCAGGTCAACGTCGGCGCGGGGCACCTGGTCGATCGGCAACCGGTGCTGCTGCTGTCTGCGCAGCTGCCGCCAACTCGGCCGGCGGTTCAAAAGCCCATTCCGTCATCCTGGCACACTCGGCCCGCCCAGGTGTTCCCACGCGGCGCCGGCACGATTCACCGACTCGTCGTTGCCGTAGCGGACCTCTGCCGCGTCGCCGGATCCCCGGCGTCCGCAGGCCACCGGTCACGGTGGACGCACGGGCAGTGGACGGCATGGGCGTGGTTGATCTTTGATCGGTGATGGATCCTGCCGCGCTGGCTCCGGCGCGGAACATTCTCATCGCCGCTGTGGCCCCGCTGGACGTGCCGGTCAAGCTGGTGACGAGTCTCGGCTTCGGCATCGACGCCTATGACGGCGTCAACCACGTCCAGGTGCTGGAGAACCTCGCCGCACTCGACCGTGACGGCGGCTACCTCGGTGCCCCGTCCATCCCCGGTACCAGTCGGGAGGCGGCGCTGTACCGCGATGCTGTCGCCGACGCCCAGGCCGCCACCCCGGACCGGCCGAGCATCGTACAAGGGCAGATCGCCGCCGCTACCAGCGGCGCGTTCGGAGACGTCCGGTTCACCCGGCGGACCGGCGTCGGCGACCTGTTCGTCAATCCGCTGATGGCGATCTACTTCACCGTCGACCTCGACAAACTCGCCGCCCGATGCCTGTACCTCGACCGAATCGAGAACACCATCGGCAGGCGACAGGTCATCACGCGCATCCAGGCGTTCCGCGACGAACTCCTCAGCGCACGCAATCCCCGCGCGTTTCCGCACTGAACATCCGGACGGCGGCCCGACCCAGACGCACAGGTGGCGCCGTCAAGACGAGCAGGTCCGGTGCCCGCCGGCAACCTTTCGGACGTCCGCCAGCAGCCTGGCGATCCGGGCGTCGTTCACCCAGGCGCCGCCGGTACGCTCGGCGGCACCCAGCCAGTCACCGATGTCCCACATCGCCCGGCAGGCAGCCAGTACGGGGAAGCCGTCCACCTCGCTCTGGCTCAGCGGACGGACCTGCTGGTAGCCGGCGAGGACCGCTGCCCAGCGTTCGCGTTCCTCCTCTGGCGCGTCGGGGCCGCGGTAGAGCACGGTCAGGTCGTACGCGCGTAACCCGTACCCGCAGTGGTCGAAGTCGAACGTGACGAGCCGTCCGTCGTCGTCGATGTTGGTGTTGCCCGGGTGCAGGTCTGCATGGATGATCCCGTATGCGCCGTCGATCGCTCGGAGCCGCTGGATCTCGCCGGTCAGTCGCTCGCCGAGCCTGCCGAGTTCGGCGAGGTCAGCCGCGGCCCGGCCCGAGCCGGCGTACGGTGCCAGGCTGGCCAGCGGCCGTTCGACGAGGATGCGTTCGTCGAGGTGGTAGCGGTCGTGACTGGTGCGGAAGGCGTCCATCTCCAGGTGCATCCGGGCGATGCCGGAGCCGAACTCGCGCCACTGCCCGGCGGTCAGCGTGCGTTCGTACAGGGGTGTGCCAGGCGCGTAGGTGAACAGGGCGAAGCATCGTTCGCCTTCGGGTGCCGTGAGTCGGCCGAGCCGGTCGCCGAGGGTCCGCTGGTACGGGCGGATGACGTCCAGCCCGGCCGCGGCCAGGTGCTCAAGCAGGTCGACCTCGAAGCGGAGGTCGGATTCCGAACGGATCCAGTACTTCTCTCTGTTGTAGACCCGCAGCACGCGGCGACCGCCCTCGACGTCGGTGACGAGGTAGGTGTCGTTGAAGCCGCGGTTCAGCAGGCTCACCGTGACGGGCGCGGCGACGGCGTACTCCCGTTCCACGAGCTGGGCGAGGTCCTCGGCGTGGAGGAGCGAGTGGGTGACGCGCATGCCGAGCGAGCCTATGGGGGGACCAGATGTCCCGCCAGGGAACCGCCGGTGGAAGCCGAGCGGAATGGACAGCGGGGCCGTACCGGGCGGCCCGGTGCAGGGAGGCGACCGAGCGGCTCGTCAGCCGGGGGCTCCGCTGCGTCGGGTGGGTGGCCGGCCTGTTCGGGTGACCGGCTCAGATGTCGAGGTCCTCCACGACGGGCTCGTCCCTGATGGTCTGCAGCGCGACTGCGTAGAGTTCGGCCGGCAGCAGCGCGTCGAGTTCCTCGACGGTGTCGACAACCGAGAACGTGGCCTGGGCCGGGGTCCGCATCCAGGCCTGGTCCGGCGACCAGTCACCGATCCAACCGCGCCAGCCGGTGGCCCACTTCTTGCCGCGCTCCGCGTTGGGCCCGACCGGGATGTGCAACTCCGACCGGACATGGTGTACGGCGAAGCGGCCCTTGCTGGTCCGAAACAGCGAGTACGTCTCCTCGCCCCCCCCGCTCGACGAGGTCCACTCGCCCAGAGCGGTACCGAGGAACCGCTGGACCACCGCGCGTCCGACGCCCACCTTCACGGTGATTTCGTCGAACCCGGCCCTCTTGGCCTCCTCGACCTGCACCAGTCGGCGTAGCGCGGTGACGATCGCGGCCGACAGGTTGCTCCCTGTCAGCTCTTGGGCGCGCACCAGCAGCGGCAGGTCGTCGTCAGCGACGTAGATCGTCTTGTTCGGCACGTGCTTCTCACCTCTGGACAGCAGTCTACTCATACGTGTAATACTACGTACATGCATACGTACACAGATTCGGAGGTGTCCGCGGCCCGGGTCGGTGACCCCCGCCGTCGCTCGGGGGTTCGGTGGTCGCCCCGTGATCGCGCCCGGTTCGGTTGCCGGGGCATCGGTGCGTCGATGCCTTCCGGGTCGTCGTGGGGCTTGCCTGCCCGGTAGTCAGTGTTACTATCTACCGGTACTCAGTGGTGATGAGTAGTGCCGCGTGGCGGGGGCTCCGTCGGAGAAGGGGCCGCCGCGCACGGTGCACACCCGCAACGCCCCGGGTCAGGAATACCGCGAACAGCTCTGGACGACCGGGGACTTCCTGCCGGGCGATCGATCGCGCCGCCAACGGAAACCGAACACAGGAGAGGGCAGTCTGATGACCGCACAACAAGTCCCGGCGATCCACGTGCAGGGTCTGGAAAAGTCGTACAAGCAGTTGCGGGTGCTGCGTGGCGTGGACTTCGAGGTGGCGCGGGGCAGCATCTTCGCCCTGCTCGGCTCGAACGGGGCGGGCAAGACCACCGTGGTGAGGATCCTGTCCACGCTGCTCAAGGCCGACGCGGGGACCGCCAGCGTCAACGGTCTCGACGTCGGCACGCAGGCGGCGCGGGTGCGGGAGTCCATCAGCCTCACCGGCCAGTTCGCCGCCGTCGACGAGATCCTCACCGGGCGGGAGAATCTCGTCCTGGTCGCCCGGCTGCGGCACCTCAAGAACCCCGGCGTCGTCGCCGATGACCTGCTCGCCCGTTTCGCGCTCACCGACGCGGCCGGGCGGAAGGTGTCGACGTACTCGGGTGGCATGCGCCGCCGCCTCGACATCGCGATGAGCCTCATCGGAAACCCGCCGGTGATCTTCCTCGACGAGCCGACGACCGGGCTCGACCCCCAGGCCCGTACCGAGGTGTGGCAGGCCGTCAGGGAACTGGCCGGACAGGGTACGACGGTGCTGCTCACGACCCAGTACCTGGACGAGGCCGAGCAACTCGCCGACCGGATCGCGATCCTCCACGAGGGTCGGATCATCGTCGACGGCACCCTCACCGAACTCAAGCGGCTGCTTCCGCCCGCCAAGGTCGAGTACGTCGAGAAGCAGCCGACCCTCGAGGACGTCTTCTTCGCCATCGTCGGTGCCGGGGGCGCCGGCGGTACCGCCAAAGATCGCACCGTCGGCGCGGACAACTAAGGAACAACGATGACCAAGCACTTCCTCGGCGACACCGCCGTCCTGCTCGGCCGGTCCCTGACCCACGTCACCCGCAGCGTCGACACCATCATCACCACCGCGATCACGCCGATCGTCATGATGCTGCTCTTCGTCTACGTGCTCGGCGGCGCGATCAACACCGGCACGGACTCGTACGTGAACTACCTGCTGCCCGGGATCCTGCTCATCACGATCGCGTCGGGCATCGCCTACACCGCGTTCCGGCTCTTCCTGGACATGAAGAGCGGCATCTTCGAACGCTTCCAGTCCATGCCGATCGCCCGGTCGTCCGTACTGTGGGCGCACGTACTGACCTCACTGGTCGCCAACCTGATCTCGCTCGTGGTCGTCGTCGGGGTCGCGCTGCTCATGGGCTTCCGCACCGGAGCGGGCGTGCTGGCCTGGCTCGCCGTCGCCGGCATCCTGACCCTGTTCACCCTCGCCCTGACCTGGCTCGCCGTCATCCCGGGCCTCACCGCGACATCGGTCGACGGCGCGAGTGCCTTCTCCTATCCGCTCATCTTCCTGCCGTTCATCAGTTCGGCCTTCGTACCCACCGACACCATGCCCGGCCCGGTACGCGCCTTCGCCGACAACCAGCCGGTGACGGCCATCGTCAACGCCATCCGCGATCTGTTCACCCAGCAACCGGTCGACGGTGACATCTGGATCGCCCTCGTCTGGTGCGTCGGCATCCTCGTCGTCACCTACGTCTCCGCCATGGCCATCTACCGGCGCAAGATCTCCTGACGGCACCCGGGCCGTTGATCCGGACGTGCTCGCCGCCTGGCGGGTCCGATCGCTACTCTGTGTTACCGTGTAGCGGTACCTGGTGCCACCGAGTACCGGAAGGATCGAAGAGGACCCACGTTGGATGACCTGACGGAGATGCTGAAGGGCACGCTCGAGGGCTGCGTGCTTGAAATCATCGGCAGCGAGGAGACCTATGGGTACGCCATCACACGTCGGCTGAACGAACTCGGCTTCGTCGACGTCGTCGAAGGGACGGTTTACACCATCCTGCTGCGACTGGAGAAGAACGGGCTCGTCCAGGTGACGAAACGACCGTCCGGGCTGGGCCCGCCGCGCAAGTTCTATGCGCTCAACGATGCGGGGCGCCAAGAACTCGCGAGGTTCTGGGCGAAATGGGAGTACATCACATCACGGATCGACAAGCTCAGGGAGGGCGGGAGATGAACTTCTGGGAGACCATCACGGGCAGCGATCTCACCAGGGATTGGAAGGCGTTCGAAGCCCGGGCTGCGGCATTGCCGGCCGACTACCGGGCGGCATGGGGACAGATCGTGGTTCACCTCTTCCCCTACGGCGACTTCACGGGTCGCAACCTGACACCGATCGCCGATGCCGCCCTGGGGCTGCTCGAGGAGACAGCGGCGGACGGGCAGAGCATTCACGAGGTGCTGGGTGACGACATCGAGGGCTTCTGCGCGGCGCTGGCCGGCGGAGAAGGGGCCCGGAGCTATCGCGACCGGTGGCGCGAGCAGCTGAACAGGAATGTCGCAAGGAAACTGGACCGGCTGGGAGGTTGACGTGGGCATTCAGGACATGATCGAGGGCAAGAAGCAGTGGCGGGCGCACATGGCGCGGGTCAAGGCGCTCCCACGGGACTACCAGATCGTCTACAAGGAGATTCAGCGGTACTTCTTCAAGGTCGGGCCGGTCGGGCTGGCAGACGGCTCCCTGCTCTCGGGAATCGTCGATTTCTTCGAGGAGGGCGTCGCGGCCGGCAAGGGAGTTCGGCAGCTCATCGGCACCGACGTCGCGGGCTTCTGCGACGACCTGATCAAGGACTCGCGCACCTACGCGGACATCTATCAGGAGTCCATCAGCGGAAAACCCGGCACAACGGCCGAGAAGTGACCCCGCCGACCCGAGACAGCGGCAGCCCGTGACGGTCTGCCGTGCGGCGCTCCGATGAGCGGGTACGCGCCAGGCGCCGACCGGGTCCCCAGGGCCCGGCTCTCCGCCTCAGCGACCGCGTCTCAGAGCCGCGTCGAGGTGGTCCAGGTGACCTGCGACGGGGCCCACGGTGAGCATGCCGCTGCCGGCCCCGGCCAGCTCGCCGGCCGCCGGCGTGAGTTCGGTCCGGGCGCGGGTCATCACCACCCGGTCGTCCAAGGCGATCGCGGCCTGGGCGGTGAGGCACCACATGGCCTCCAGCAGCAGGTCGCGCGGCGGATCCGGGGTACGGCGCAGCGCGGCGGCGGCCTCGGTCGGGCGGTCCCGGTCCAGCAGGACGAGCGGGCGCACCCAGGGCGTGTACGGGCCCCAGTCGGTGTCATCGTCGAAGCGGAGCGGGACGCCGTGCCACACCCGCAGACACAGCAGGGCCAGCGATGGCAGCCCCCGTGCCACGCCGGGCATGCCGGCGTTGGCGAGCTGTGCCGCCGCCTCCCCGTAGGCGGCCTCCACGGCCTGTGACGACGACCCGGTCGCGGCCAGCCGCAGTGCGCGGTACCACCGGGTGAACACGCCGACCAGCGGCCGGTCGTGTCGCTCGGCGAGCCGGTCCGCCGCGGCGGCGTGCCGGTCGCCGGCGGCGAAGTCCGCGAGTGCGCCGCGGGCCTGTAACCGGACGAGGTGACCGAGGATCTCGAACGTCGACAGGCCGTGCCGGGCGGAGAGCGCGACCAGCTCGGCACCGATCTCGTCCCGCTCAGGAGCCAGGCCCGCGCGGTGGAAGGTCTGCATGAACACGCCGTTCAGGGCGAAGGCCAGCAGGGCCGGGTCGCCCAGACGGCGTGCGATCCGCTCCGCTTCCCGGGCCGCCTCCGGCCCACGCGCGGCGCGCGTACCGCGTGACTCCACCGCGACAGTGGCCAACAGTCGGGCGCGGGTGGCCTCGGACGAGCCGGGGCGGAGGGCGGTCAGGGCCCGCTCGGCCGCCGCGACGATCCGCGCCGCCTGCATCGGATCATCCGAGCGCGTCCAGATCGCGGGTACGTCGTACCCGCCGATCACCCGTGCGGTCAGTTCGGGGTCGCCCAACTGCTCGGCCGCGTCGATGGCCGCGATCCGCTGTTCCCGCGCCGCCTCGAGTCCGCCGGCCCCCGTCACGGCGAGACTGCGCAGCAGGCCGACCGTCGACTCCAGTCGGGCCCCGGAACCGGACGCCACGGTACGGTCGTATGCCGCCGTGGTCTCCGCCCAGACCCGTTCCGGTCCGGGTGACCCGGGACCGTCGCTGATCCGATCGGCCTGGCGGAGAATGTCGGTCTCCAGGTCACGCAGTCGTGGGCCCGGATCGACGCCGAGCTGTTCCAGGAGCAGGCCGCGGGCTCGGCGTAGCACCGCGAGCGCGTCACCCTGGCGTCCCGCGCGGTACAGGGCGAGCGCCAACAGCCGCCACCCCTCCTCCCGCCACGGATGCGCGGCCACGTGGGCGTCGAGGTCCGGTACGACGTCGGAGGCGCGCCCGAGCGCCAGTCCCGCCGCGGCCCGCTGCTCGGTCGCGTTCAGCCGCAACTGCTCGAGGCGGGAACGCTCGACGCGCGCCCACGGCTCGTCGAAGCCGGCGAACGCCGGCCCCCGCCACCAGTCAAGGGCACGATCGAGCCACTCGACCGTCTCGTCCGGGCGCGCCGTGGACGCGGCGGCGACCGCGTCCTCGAACCGCCAGGCGTCGACGGTGTCCGGTGCTGACCGGAGCGCGTAGCCCGGGCCCTCGGTGACCAGCAACCAGGCCCGCTCGCGCGGTGGACGCTGTGGCTCCAGCGCGCGCCGCAGCGCCGCGACGAATGTGCGGACGGCGCTGACCGCGCCTGGTGGCGGCTCCGGCCACAGGTCGTCGACGAGGCGGTTGACCGGTACGACCCGGCCACGCGCGACGACGAGTCGCGCCAGCACCGCGCGGTGTCTCGGCCCCTTCAGGTCAATCGGCGCGCCGGCGTCGTCCCAGGCGACGACCGGGCCGAGAACACCGAACCTGACCTGCACTGATCGCACCGCCCTTCCGCGCCTCGGCTCAACGTATCGCGCTCATCGTCTGCTCATCCGCGACCGGCACGCTGGAGTCGCCGTACCGGACAAGAGAAGGACGATCATGACTATTGCCATTCCCGGGTTCGACTACCAGCGCGTCACGGTCGAGGACGACGTGACGCTGAATGTGGCCGTGGGCGGCACCGGCACCCCGATTGTGCTGTTGCACGGGTTTCCGCAGACCCACGTCATGTGGCGGCACGTCGCCGTCGACCTGGCCGCCGACCACACCGTGATCTGTCCCGACCTGCGCGGCTACGGCGCCAGCGACAAGCCCGCCGCGCGCGACGGTGACGGCGGCACGTACGCCAAGCGGACCATGGCCACGGACGTCGTCACCCTGGTCGGCAAGCTCGGTCACCAGCGTTTCGCTCTGGCCGGGCACGACCGTGGCGCCCTCGTCGCCATCCGCGCCGGCCTGGACCACCCGGCCACGGTCACCCACCTCGCCATCCTCGACGTCCTGCCGACCCTGGACATGTGGGACGTCCTGCACGGGTCCAGCGCCGCGGTCGCCTTCCACCTGTACCTGATGGCCCAGCCCCCCGGCCTGCCCGAGCAGATGATCAGCGCCAGCGCGGACGCCTTCTTCGGTTACTTCCTCGACGGGTGGGCCCGGAACCCGCGGGCCATCCCCGCTGACCTGCGGGCGGAGTACCTGAAAGCCTCGCGGGAGGCGGTCCCCTCCATCGTCGCCGACTACCGTGCCTCGGCCGGCATCGACGTCGAACACGACCGGGCAGACCGGGCCGCCGGCAACCGGCTGGCCATGCCGGTCACCGTCGTCCAGCAGGACTGGGGGGCCGCGCTCGGCTACGATGCCGCCGCGCTGTGGCGCTCCTGGGCCGTCGACCTGGAGCACCGCACCACGTCCGCCGGGCACTTCATGGCCGAGGAAGCACCTGATGAGGTCGTCACGACGCTGCGCGCACTGCTCGCGCGGTAGCGGATCGTCCGCCCGCCGGCGGACGGCTCCGGGATATGACCGAACTCATGGGAACCCGGTGCGGTCGACCGGACAGGCAGGGGTGTGACGACGAGTATGCGTACCCGGATCCGAGCCGGGGATCCGGACGCGTTCCGCGAACTGTTCGACGAACACGCCCGTTCGGTCTACAACCACGCCTTCCGGCTCGGCGGCGACTGGTCGACGGCGGAGGATGTGGTGTCGCTGACCTTTCTGGAGGCGTGGCGGCTGCGCGACCGGATCGACGCCGGGGCCGAGGCCGGGTCTCTGCGCCCCTGGCTGCTCGGCATCGCCACCAACGTCAGCCGTAACGTCCGGCGGGCCGCCCGGCGGCATGACGGCGTACTCGCCCGGCTGCCGGGCACGGACGTGGTGCCGGACTTCGCCGAGGAGATCTCCGGCCGGATCGACGACCGGGAACGACTCGCCGTGCTCCGGACCGCGCTGACGGCGCTGCGCCGAACCGAGCGTGAGGTGTTGGCGCTGTGCGTCTGGGCCGGTCTGGAGTACGCCGAGGCGGCGGAGGCGCTCGGCGTACCGGTCGGCACCGTACGTTCCCGGCTGTCCCGGGTGCGCAGGAAGCTGGCCAAAATGGTCGCCGCCGGGCGGCTCCGGCCCGCCGGAGAGGGTCGGGAACCCCGTTCCGGCCACGGACAGGTAGAGGGTGACCGCCGAATCGCGGTCCGGTTTGCTCAGGAGAACGCCCGATGAACCTCACACCGATCCCACCCGACCAGAACGACCGGGCGGAGCTGGCCCGACTGCTGCCCGGGCCGGTGGAGCGGGAACTGCCGAGTGACCGTCACCGTCACCTCCAGGAGTTCGTGATGAGCGAGATCCACCAGGACCTCCGCGCGACCGGGCAGGTCGCACGTCCTACGCCGAGAAGGCGTTTCGCCCTCGCCGCCTCGGCGCTGACCGCCGTCGCCGCCACGGCGGTCGGCGCGGTGGCGATCGGCACCGCCGGTTCGGAGCCCCCGCCCACTCCACCTGTCACGGCCGCGCTCTCCGGCCAGCAGATCCTGCTCGCCGCCGCCTCCACCGCCGAGCGGCTGCCGGAGAGTTCCGGCAACTACTGGTACGTCAGGATCACCTCCTCGGGCACCTCGAAGAGCGCCCCGTGGCAGGTGGAGAACTGGTTCGACCGTTCCGGCCGCACCTGGCTACGGGGCGACAAGAGCAACGGACAGGTGGTGGAACTTTCCGTGCCCACCCCGTTCCAGCTCGGTGGTTCCGAGATCACCGTCGCGCGGTTGAGGATGCTGCCGACCAGCCCGGAGGCGTTGCGGGAGTGGCTGACGGACGCCGTACGCGACAGCGACGTCCGGACCAGTGCCGGCCGGCCGACCGTCGCGCAGCAGGAGCGGCTGGTGTTCGACGGGCTGATTTCGCTGGTCTCACAACTGCCGGCCCCGCCGAAGGTCCGGGCCGCCGCCTTCCAGGCGATCGCCGCCTACCCCGACGTCGAGAGCCTGGGCGCGGTCGACGGCGGCCAGGGGCTGCTGGTGCCCTTCGGCACCGGCTCACCGGCCCGGCTCGTCGTCGACCCGGTGACCTCGCGGATCCGCCAGACGAACTTCTTCGTCTCGGTCGAGGGCGGGCAGTACGTCGCGGGCGGCAGCGGTGCCGACGCCGGTTCGTTCACGCTCGTCGCGGAATGGACCGACGAACTGCCCCGCTGATCGTCGTCCCGTACACGAGCCGGCCCGGATCCTCGGATCCGGGCCGGCTCGTGTCGTTGGTGGCCCGGCCTGCCCGGGTCGGCGGTGTCAACCTTCGCCGTACCGGACCACCCCACGCCCTCCGACGTCGACGAGAGACGCCCTAGTTCTCCTGCCCGATCCCGTACGCGCGGAGCACCGTCTGCTCGACGGTGTTGCCGTCCTGGTCGACCGCCGTGGCGCGTAGTGAGGCGTGGCCGGTCGCGGGATGGGTGAGGCTGACCTTCCAGTGGTCACCGGCTGCCACGACCGTCGTCGGCCGCCAACTCGTACCGTCGTCGTAGGAGACGTCGACGGTGAGCGAGGTCGCCTTCACCGTGCTGGCCCCCTGCCGCGTCACGTATGCCGGGAAGCTGAACTGCCGACCGCCCGGCGCCCGGTTGCGGAGGTCCACCGCCGGGTCGAAACGCACGGTGAGCAGCGGAAGCGCCTTCGTGTTGTCGGCGGCCGAGGACCGGAACGTCCACGTCGCCGCGACGTGCGTCCAGAGCCGCCAGGCGCCGGAAGGCCGGCCGGCCTCGGCCACCAGCCGGTACGAGCCGGGCGCCGCGGGCACATCGAAGCGTGCGGCGTCCGGTGTCGGTGACGTGTCGACCGGTTGTCCGTCCCGGTGGAGGCTGATCGAGCCGCTGTCGCCGAATTCGGAACTGGGCAGGCGGGGCCGGCCGACCGAGTCGCCGAACATCGGCAGTGCCACGTCGATCGCGTCGTCCGTGCGCCACGCCCACGGCCGAGGTGCTTCGCCGGCGTGGACGCGGGTCAGCCCGCGCAACGACGGCCCGGTCACCGCCTTGTTCCAGACGACCCGGTATCGCTGCCCCGCCCTGAGCTCCATCGTCTCCTCGGTCGTGGAGGTGCCCGGGCCCGCCTGTTCGGAGAGCCGCCAGGTGCCGGGGGTGTGGTACTCGACGCGTTCCTGTCCGGCCAGGACCGGCGAGAACGCCCCGACTCCGTGCTCCCGGCCGGCGAACTGGGCGAACGCCTGGGCACTGTGTACGGCGCCGACGGCGTTGTCGTGGTAGACGGCGTGTACGGCGACCAGGTCCCGGGTCCGGGGCTGCCGGACCTGCGCGGTGCTGAGCTGGCCCTGTACCCCGTACGCCAGCTCGTAGCGGTGGTTCGGAGCCCGTCTGCTGGTGTAGGACGCCTCCGTCGGACCGGCCTTGACCAGCTCGGCGAACCGCTCGGCCGTGGGGCCGACGCCGGAGATCGTCGGCAGTGCGAGGCCCTTTCCCGGGTCACCACCACCGTTCGCCATGGCCTCGGCCGGGCTGGTCGGGATCAGCATCGCCAACTTCCCGCCGGCCTCCGCGATGGCCGTGGTCCGCCGGAAGATCTCCTCCCAGCTCGTGCCGTCGGGGATCCGGGCCAGCACCAGCTTGCCCTTGGCGTCGATCGTCGACAGGTCTTCCGGGGTGCCGGCACCGCCGTCCACCGCGGCCAGCGTGAGTTGCTCGGCCGGCCCCGGTTCGCTCATCCAGTAGGCCCGGACCTGGAACGGCTGCCCGGTCTGGGCGTGCAGCTCCAGGGTGGCTTCCTCGGCCAGTCGCGCCTGGGTGAACGCGAATCCCGGCGAGCTGGTGCCCGACACGGTCGCCGCGTACACCTGGTGCAGTCGCGGGTCCAGGTCGGTGCCGACGGAGTAGGTGCAGGAACAGTCGCTGATGTCGCTGAACATGCTGACGTTGTGCACGCCGGCGTTGGCCGCCGGGTTGTCGGTCGTGATCGAGACCGGCTTGCCGATCCGGGCGTCCAGGGTCTGCACCATGTCGCGGTCGAGGACCAGCTCCGGGTGCGAGATGAAGCTGACCTCGGGTTCCTGGCCGCCGCGCGGGGTCGCGACGGTACCGTGCAGGGCGTACCGGCCGCGCGGCAACCGGATCTTCTCGCCCGGCGTGACCTGGTAGCTGTTCAGCACGTGGTCCAGGTCGAGCAGGGTCACCCCGGTGTACGGGTCGGCCGAGGCCGGCTCGCCGTCGCGGTCGACGAGGTCGACGGTCAGGTCGTACTTCTCCTCCTCCTGGTGGACCGCCAGTCCGGTACGCGTGAGCGTCGCACCGTCCGCGCCGCGCGCTTCGAGAACGCCCGCGTACTCGCCCGCGCCGCCGGTCTGGGCGGCCACCGTGATCCGCACCGTCGCGTCGCTGCCGGCCGGCACGGTCACACTGTCGTCGGCGAGCGTCAGCAGCCCGGCCGGGGCGGGTTGACCGTCCCGACGGGTGACCGAGGCCGACAGGGCCAGCGTCACCGGGTTCTTTCCGGAGTTCTGCCAGGTGACCGTCGACGTCCGGGTCGCGTCGTCCTGGTGGGGCCAGCGGAGGAAGGTCGAGACGCTTCCGGTCGCGGTGACCGGCTGGCTGGTGGCCCGCGCCACGTCCACCCGGCCGGTGCCGACCGCGTACGGGTGCGCGCCGGCCACCTCGACGGCGGTGCTGGTCAGCGTGGCCTTGAGGCGGCTCGCCGGCCAGTCCGGGTGCTGCTGGGCGAGCAGCGCGGCCGCGCCGGCCACGTGTGGCGCGGCCATCGAGGTGCCGCTGATCCGCTGGTACGCGTCACCAACGGGCGCTCCGATCGGATCGACGCCCGCCGGTCGGGCGGCCACGATCTCCTCGCCGGGCGCGGTCAGCTCGGGCTTCAGCGCGCCGTCACCGAGCCGGGGACCCCGGCTGGAGAAGGGACTGAGCACGTCACTCCTGCTCACGCTGCCGACCGTCAACGCCTCGTCGGCCGTGCCCGGCGCGGAGACCATCCGGTCGCCGCCGAAGTTGCCGGACGAGATCACGAACAGGGTCCCGTACGCGCGGGTCAGGTCGTTGACCGCGAGCGACATCGGGTCGGCCCCGTCGGTGGGGCCACTGCCCAGGCTCATGTTCACGACCTTGGCGCCGCTCTCCGCCGCCCACTGCATCCCGGCGAGGATGTCGTCGAAGGTGCCCGATCCCGTGTTGTCGAGGACCTTGCCGATCGCCAGCGTGGCGTCGGGAGCGACGCCCTTGTTCCGGCCGTGGTCGGCCGCACCCGAGCCGGCGATGATCGAGGCGACGTGGGTGCCGTGTCCGTGGTCGTCCTCGACGCTGCCCTTGCCGGTGAAGTCCCGCAGCGCGCCGAGCCTGCCGGCGAAGTCCGGGTGGTCCACGTCGACGCCGGAGTCCAGCACCGCCACGGTGACCCCGGCGCCGGTCTGGCCGCTGTGCCACGCGGCCGGCGCACCGATCTGCGGCACGCTCTGCTCCAGACTGGCCCGGACCCTGCCGTTCAACCAGACCCGGGTGACGCCGGCGGCGAGACCACGCGCGCTCGTCCGCAGGTCAGCCCAGAACTGGGCGGCGGTCGACTTTCTCTCGTCGAGTGCCGCGAGCCGCATCTGCGGTAGTGCACGTCGGACGGTGCTGCCGGCCAGGGCGGCGGGACGGGCCGCCCGGTTCGCGTCGTCGTACCGCACCAGCAGCGGGAGGTGCGGGCTGTGGGCGTCGTCGTAGCCCTGCCGTACCAGCCCGGTGACGTTGAACAGCTCGCGGTCCAGGACGCCGTCCCGTACCAGGGCGGACGCGTCACGCGGCACGACGTACCGGTCGCCCCGGTGGGTGAACTCCTGGAACTGGGTCAGGCCGGCTCTCGGCGCCGGGTCGATCACCGGCCGGGCGTCGGCGTCGGTGCCGCGTACCAGCACGCGGTCGCCGGTGATCAGGGTGACCCAGGTCTGCGCGTCCTGAGCCGTGTCGGCTGCCTCGGCTGCCGAGGCGGGGCCCGACACCCCACCGGTTGGTGTCAGGCCAAGACCGGCTACGACGAGTGCTGCCAGGGCGGCCCCGAAGCCACGTACCCGTGCTGGTCGTCTCCTGCGTTCGTTCATCTGCTCGCTTCGCCTCGTTGGTGTCGACTCCCGCCCGTCGCCGCGAACCCGCTCCGTGCTGGCAGGAACGGGTGACGGGTCAGGCCGCCTGGCCGCTGCTGCCGAACCCGTCGGGCCCGGTCGGGCCCTGGGCCGGCACAGCGGCGAGGGGGAACCGCCCGGCTGGGTCGGGAGTGACCGCGCTTGTGCGGTCACCTTGAGCTGTCCGGCGAGGGGGAGCGGTTCCCGAATTTTCGGCGGTTTTCGCCGGGCACGCCGATGTGGGGCGGCCAGGACCCTCGGAATGACGGGCGTTCGCGTCGCGCCGGAACGAATCTGAAGAAAGGCTGATGGATGAAACGCCGAACGGCGGCCCGCTGAACCAGTCGGGCCGCCGTGACGAAGCGTGGATCAGAGCGCGCGGATGTCCGACGCCTGCGGGCCCTTCGGGCCCTGGGTGATGTCGAATTCCACCCGCTGGTTCTCCTCGAGGCTGCGGAAGCCGCTCGCCGAGATCGCCGAGAAATGGGCGAAAACGTCGGCGCCGCCGCCGTCCTGGCTGATGAAGCCGAAGCCCTTGTCGCCGTTGAACCACTTCACGGTACCTGTAGCCATGTCTGCTCCTTCGCAGGCTGTGGGGAGACCGCACGGTGCGGACTCACACGCCGCCGCGTTGATCACCCGCGTCGGAACCGACACGAAAAACGAGAAAGCGCCTGCGTGGGTTCAGATACCCACCAGGCGCCGAAAACGTCTACGGAAATCAAAACTGCAACGGGATTACCGTAGCACAGAATCTGCCGCTCGCCGCCGGTCTGAGGTGTCTGCCCCCGTCACAGCACCGCACCGCGAGGCGCGACTTCGATCGCCGCGACGCCTCGGCCGTAGAGGACGACGAGCCGGTCACCGTGTGTCGTGTGCAGCACTCCCGAATCCTGCGCCAGGGTCGAGATCACGTGTCGCACAAGCTCGTCCTCGTCGGAGACGTCCGGTTTGTCGTACGTGATGTCCATGCGGTCGCCGCCGATGAGCCGGACGCGTAGCACCGTGGTCGCCATGTCGCAGAGGCTAGTCGATCCCGCCGACGGGCCCCGCGTTCCTCGCGGGGAGTCCGCTCCCCGAGCCGGCGGTGGCAGCGCCGCGTGCGGTGTGCGTAGAGTGAGTGGTGAATCAGTCCGTCACTATCGCTGGCGGGACTGCGCCTACCGGGCGTGCTGCCGGAATCCGGCAGTGTCCAGAGAGCGACGTCCAGGGTTGAGGGCCGAGCGTTGGCAGACCATCCGATCGCCATCGACATTTCTGTGTGCTGAGGGAAACACCGCATCCGTTACCGGCGATGATCAGTGACGCCGTACGGCAACCGTCTCGCGCCCGGCGTGGTACGCCGATGCCACCGCGGCACGGTCGCGGCAGGTGAGCGTGCCGATTTGACCGCCCGACCGGGCAACACCCACAACCCAGGAGAAGGACATGACCTCTGTGTCAGCCCCGCCGGCGGGCTCTCTGGCACCATTGCGCGAGCGCGCCAAGACCCTCCGGGAAAAAGGGGCGGACAGTTTCCACGCCGTGCTCGCCGGGGTTCTGGCCGCCGGGCTGGAGGATGCGCTTCAAGCGGGTGACCACGCGAGAGCGATCAGCCTCATCAATCGCGGCTTCGCGGAAGGAAGTCCGCAGCTGGGCTGCGACCTTCTGTGCCGGGCGATGACCGTCGTCGGGACAGCCCGGACCTGGACCGTGCAGCTCGCGCCCCTGCGATCACCGTAGCCTCCGGTGGCGCAGGTACCACTCGGCCACGGCAAGGTTGATCAGCCAACCGGCGAGCACGAGCCCGGCCCGGACGTTTCCGTCAGGCTGGTCGCCGGTTGCCGCCACGTACGGCGCGTGGGTGAACGCCTGCGTGCCGGCGCCGAGGCCGATCGCGTAGCCGCGCACCATCCAGGCCCGGTGCCGGGTGAAGTCGCGGCGTAGCGCGGCGGCGAGGCCGAGCACGATCGAGGCGGCCATGGCCGAGCCGAAGACGAGCCGCATGCCGGCGAGCACGTCGTTGTCGTGGGCCGGCAGGTCGTACGCGAACGTCATCCACAGGCCGGACAGGGCGACTGTCAGTCCACAGGGGACGAGCACCCGGCCGGCGAGACGGTGCCAGCGGCGGCGGCGCAGCCTGGGTACGAACTGGAAGGCGCCGAGGGTCGTGTAGACCACCGCACCGACGACGTGCAGCACCACCGGCAGCGGATCGGCGATGAACCGGGTGTTCGCCGGGGTCACCTCCGGTCCGGTGCCCAGCTCGGTCAGCCGTACCGCACCGGCGATCATCGGTATCAGGCCCAGCAGGATCAACGCGGCCGGCAGCCGCCACTCGCGCATTGTCATGCCGTCGATGGTGGCCGCCGCACCCGCCCCGGCTCATCGACACATGGGCCGGAATCTGGCCGGTCCATGGTCGTACGCCGTCGTCGTACTTTCAGCGGGCGCCGGTCGCCGCCCCGGGTACGCGGGACAACAGACCATCAGGGTGACGAGGCCGGACCGGCGGCAGGACGTGGCGTGGTGGGGGAGCCGTCATCCGTGCGCCCGCGTGCGGTTGGTCTCGTACGCCCACATCGCGATCTCGACCCGGTTACGCACACCGAGCTTGGTCATCAGGCTGGTGATGTGCGACTTGACGGTGCTCAGCGTGATGTGGAGCTCGACGGCGATCTCCTTGTTGGTGCGTCCCCGAGCGACCGCGACCAGTACCTGCTCCTCCCGGTCGGTGAGCGCCTCGACCGGCTGCCTCGGTTGCGCGACCGGACTCGCGTCGGCGAACGCTTTCAGCAGCCGCGTGGTGACGCTCGGCGCGATCAGCGCGTCCCCGTTGGCGGCCGCGTGGACGGCCTGGGCGAGCAGGTCCGGGCCGGCCTCCTTGAGCAGGAAGCCGCGGGCGCCCGCACGCAGTGCCGCGTACACGTAGTCGTCGAGATCGAAGGTCGTGATGACGACCACCGCGAGCGGCTCCGCGACCGACGGCCCGGCGAGCGCCCGAGTGGCCTCTATGCCGTCCATGCCGGGCATCCGGATGTCGAAGAGGCACACATCGGGGCGGAGCCGCCGGGCGAGTTCGACCGCCCGGCGGCCGTCGCCGGACTCGCCGACGACCTCGATGCCGGGCTGCGCGTTCAGGATGATGGTGAGCCCGGTGCGGACGATCTCCTGGTCGTCGGCGACGAGCACCCGCACCGTCACGCGCCGACCCCCGCGCGCGGGAGCACGGCCGTCACGGTCCACCCATGGTCGGGACCGGGACCGGCCGCGCAGGTGCCGCCGAGCAGGTCGGCCCGCTCCATCATGCCGATCAGGCCGAACCCGGGCGATCCGGCCGGGTGGGCGGCGCCGGCCTCGCCGTCGTCGCTGACCCGCAGGCGTACGGAGGTGTCGTCGACCGCGACGCTGACCGCGATACGGGTGGCGTGGCGGGCATGGCGGCGGGCGTTGGTGACCGATTCCTGGGCCAGGCGGTAGAGCGCGGAGCCGACCGGGGGCGGGAGGTCGTCGAGGTCGCCGCGGATCTCCACCTCGACGGCGGGTCCGGCGCGGCCGGGGCCGGCGAGCCCCCGGATGTCGGCGACCCTCGGACTGGGCGCCAGGTCGGCGGGCTGGTCGCGGCGCAGCACGCGGACCATCGCGCGCATCTCGGCGAGCGCACGGGACGCCTCGGCCTCGATCACGCGGAGCGCCTCGACGGCGGCGCCCGGCTGGCTGGCCGAGGCGGCGATGCCGGCCTGGGCGCGGATCGCCATCGCCGACACGTGGTGGGCCACGGTGTCGTGCAGGTCCCGGGCGAGCCGCTCGCGCTCCAGCAGCTTGACCCGCTCGAGCTCGCGCAGCCGGGCGGCGGCGCGGAAGCGGATCGCGGCGCCCAGCGTGGCCGCGGCGAACATCACCGCGAAACCGGCGACCAACTCTCCGCCGTCGATCGAGCCGGCCAGGCCGGCGGCGGCCACCTTGGCCGTCACGAAGACCGAACCGATCACGGCGTCCCGGCCGGAGCCCCAGCGGAACAGCGCGTAGGTCAGCAGCACCAGGAAGCTCGTCGTGTACATCTGGCAGGCATCACCGGGCAGCACGAACGGGGCGACCGTCGTGAAGCCGAACGCGACCGCCACCATCGCGAGTGGCTTTGTGCGCCGCCACAGCAGCGTGGGCAGCAGCGTGAGCGCGATGACGAGGCAGCCCACCCGCCACGGCAGGTCGGGCCGAGCGACCCCCTCCAACACGATCGCCGGCGCGAAGACGGCGATCAACGCCCAGTCGCGCCGAGCGGGGCCCGAGGCGTGCGGGACGCGTGGCTCGGCCAGCACGGCGCGCAGGCGAGGGTGCATGGGACCATCGTACGAATGGTGGTGCGACTCCAGATCGTCCCAAAGTACGACTGGTTCGTCCCGCCGGAGCCCGTGCTCGGCTCGTTGGGTTTTGGTCTTCTTGGCTCAGGGCTGGACGGTCCGGGTCGCGGTCAGGCCCCAGGTGGCGTACGACAGCGTGACGGTGCCGCCCAGTTCGTCAACCGCGGCCGACGCCGACATCGACACGCTCGCGCCCACCCTGATCGGCGCCACACACCTGGTGTTCAGCGAGCGGAAGGACGGCCGACCGGACCCTGTGGCCGTCCGCAGGACCGTGGTCACGATCCTGGCGAGCGCCCTGCGGTAACGGTGATCCCACGCCCGGACCGGGCAGGGACCCCTCTCCGGCTCCCTGCCTCCGGGCGCACCGGCAGCGCGGGGGTGTGCCGATGGGCGAGTCCGACGGTCGGTCCGGACCTCAGGAGCAGCGGCTCCAGAGCGTCACCGCCGGGTAGGCCTTTGGTTCTGTCGGCCGGGCGGCGACAGCTGCGCCTTGTCGGCGAAGTCATGACCCACCGACCCGACGCGGGCCGCCCGGCGCTGGTGGACCAGCCGGGTCAGGTAGAGCAGCGCGCCGGCCAGGATGCCCATGTCGTCGAGGTAGATCGGGTCGGGCAGCAGGTCGACCGGCAGCAGCGTGTAGATCAACGCGCCGTAGAACGCGACCTTGCCGCCGGCTCCCAGCTCGCCGAGCAACTTCCGGGTACGCAGTACCCTGACCGCGAGCACGACAGCCCCGGCCAGGGTGGCGACGGCCACGATGCCACCCACTACCAGGACCACGGTCCACGCCTCACGGGACATGCCGCAACGGTAACCCGGCGGACCCCGCGCCGCCCGGCGGCACCGCCGAGGGCCGGGTGGAGCTGCTCCCGTACGCGGCAGCCGGTGGGTACGACGCCGACGTGTCCGGAAAGTTGGTCAGCCGGGTCACCGACAATCCCTGACGAGTCAGGAAGAGTACGGACATTCGGTGATCGTCATCGCATATGATCCCGATGAGTCGGGTCCACGACATCGCGCAATTGCCCCGCATCGACGTGTTGCGGCGGTGGTGCAAGGCATTGGCGATGCTTCCGGGTTACCTACAGGTTCCGCGCATGACTCGCCTGCGGGCTGCTGTGATCGTGAAGGGCTGAACGGCATGACCAAGCGTTCCGGCATCGACGCCGTACACAACTTCTTTGCGCGTGTCTGGCAGGCGCCGCAGGACTACGACGCCATCGACGAGCTTGTGGTGGAGGATTTTGTCCTCATCTCCGGTGGCAAGCGCATCGAGTCGCGGGCTCTCTTCAAGGAGTGGGTACGCAGCTTCAGCGCCGTGATCGACAACCTCGACTTCGAGGTCGTCGAGTCGTTCGAGAACCACGACGGTTCGCGCGTGGCGTCCGTGTTCTGCTTGACCGGCAACAACAACGGCGTGTTCGGAACCGCGCCCGACAACGCGCCGTTTCAGATGAGCGGTACGGCCGTCTGGGCGGTACGCGAGGACGGCATGCTGCTCTCGAACCGTGTCGAGCGCAACGCGTTCGAGGTTTACCAGCAACTCACCGGCCGCCCGGGGTAACCGCGCCCCATTCCTTCTCCCGGCCCCGTCAGAGGAACCGGTCCATGACAGGACCCGGTGCGTGACAGGAACCGGGCGGGGCGTGGACAGGATCATCCGGTCCGGCCGGGCCGGCCCTGCTCGGCCGCGGACCTGGTTGGCGGAGTGCCGAGGCCGCGTGACGTGGTACCAGCAGCCCTGCGAGCACGCGCTGTCACCGCGCCCGTGGTGAGAATGAGTCTTCCGCGGTGAAGTTCGTGATCTGGACGGCTGCGGCGTAGGCCCACTCCTGTGACGCCGCTCACGGCCCGTCACATCCCGTCGGGCTACCTCGACCTATCAGCGAACAGTCATGTCTTGCCACCGCCGAAGAGGACGTTCTCATGTTCGCCGCATACGTCACCGTCACCATCGTCGCTGCGGTCTTCACCGGCAGCGCCGCCGTCACCTACCTGATCGGCCACGACTACCCCAAGGCCCAGTTGGACATGAAGCGCCTGCCACGGTCGTGGGGACCGGTGTTGGGCATGTTGCTGGCGGCGGGCTCGTTGGGATTGCTGGCCGGGTTCGCCGTGCCGCTGCTGGGCGCCCTCGCCGCCGCTGGCCTTGTGCTGTACTTCGTCGGCGCGTTCGTTGCCCACCTGCGGGTGGGGTCCCGCCAACTCGTCGGACCGGCCGTGTTCTTCGTCGTCTCCGTGGCCGCCCTGGCCCTGAACCTCAGCTACCACGGCCCGTGGTGAACCGCCCTGGTCCCCTCCCGTGGCCGGCGCGGGCTGCCACACTCCGCACCGGCCGTGCCCGGGACATCCGCTGGTTCAGTCGGTCCGAGACGGTTCCGGCCCCCGTCAGGCGGTGCTGCCGGTGACCGAGGTTCCCGACTTCGTCAGGCGGTACGTGAGTTGCGTGCCGCTCCAGAAATGGAATGTGAGGGTGACAGTGCCGTCGTTGACCTCGGCGAAGAATTCGGGTTTCAGGGGCGGGGTGAGTGGCGATCTGGACCGTATGCCGTGAACCGGGATCCATTGAGGAGTGGCGGAAGGTCTCTGGGTGCCGACCGGGGCAACGCCCGTTGCTGCGAACCCGGCATGCGCCGTCGACGCGCGTCGAGGGCGGTACTGGCTGTCCGGCGCGGCCAAGCGCCCTCGCTCGACCGGCGATCACGTCGTCGGATTGACATGTGTCGTTTGACGTATGACGATGTGAGCGTTAACTTTTCACCCACGGGTCAGGCGGCTGCCGGGCGTCCTGACGACGCAGGGCCGCGATGTGGCGCGGATCCGCCACGACCGCCGGTCCATCACGCGGCCGGACGTCCGGGCGGGGTGGCCGCGTGGACGCGCCGGCCCATGCAACGTGCCGACGCCACCACCGGACGGCGGCATCCCCGGTCACACGCGTCCATCCTGCTCGCGTGCGACCCCTGAGCGAAGGAGCGGATCACGATGACCATCGGTGAGGCTCGTCCCGTCTCTCCGCAGAGACGTCGCTGGCGGTCAGGGTTGGCCGTCGTGGCGGCGGCGGTTGTCGCGGCCGGCACGCTCGTCGCGGTGAACGCCGGACCCGCGTCGGCGGCGGCAGTGGACACCGGTGCCTGGTACGTCCTGGTGAACCGGAACAGCGGCAAGGCACTGGACCTGTACGGCTCGGCCACGAACGACGGCGCGCGGATCAGCCAGTGGACCCGGAACAACGGAGCCAACCAGCAGTGGCAGTTCGTGGACTCCGGTGGTGGCTACTACCGACTGAAGTCCCGGCACTCCGGCAAGGTCCTCGACGTGCACAACTGGTCCACCGCCGACGGCGGGGCCGTGGTGCAGTGGTCCGACCTCAACGCGACGAACCAGCAGTTCCGGTTGGCCGACTCCGACGGAGGACACGTCCGGCTGATCAGCCGGCACAGCGGCAAGGCCGTCGAGGTGCAGGGTGCCTCCCTGGCGGACGGCGGGAACATCGTGCAGTACGCCGACTGGAACGGCGCGAACCAGCAGTGGCAGCTCGTGCGTGTCGACGGCGGCAACCCGCCGACGGGTGGCGCCGGCTGCGGCAAGGCCCCGACGTTGTCGAGTGGCACGCACACGATCCAGAGCAACGGCAAGAGCCGTTCCTTCATCCTGCGGATCCCGGCCAACTACAACAACGCCAACCCCTACCGATTGATCTTCGCTTTCCACTGGCGGGGCGGCACCATGCAGGAGATCTCCTCGGGCGGCACCAGCGGGACCCCCTGGTCCTACTACGGACAGCAGGAGCAGTCGAACAACAGCGCGATCCTGGTCGCGCCGCAGGGGCTCGGCAACGGTTGGGGCAACTCCGGTGGCGAGGACGTGACCTTCGTCGACGACATGATCCGGCGGATCGAGGGCGACCTCTGTGTCAATCCGCGACAACGCTTCGCCCTCGGTTTCAGCTGGGGCGGCGGTATGAGCTACGCCCTCGCCTGCGCCCGGGCGAATGTGTTCCGGGCCGTCGCGGTCATCGCCGGCGCGCAGATCAGCGGGTGTAGCGGCGGTACGCAGCCGATCGCGTACTTCGGGCTGCACGGCATCTCGGACAACGTCCTCAACATCTCCCAGGGGCGGGCGCTGCGGGACACGTTCGTCCGGAACAACGGTTGCGCCGCACAGAACCCGCCGGAGCCGGGGGCGGGCAGCCGGACACATGTCACCACCAGTTACTCGGGATGCCGGTCCGGCTACCCCGTGCAGTGGGCCGCGTTCGACAACGGCCACATGCCCGGTCCGGTGGACGGCACCTACGCCGAGAGCGGCATCACGACCTGGACCAAGGGCGAGATCTGGCGGTTCTTCGCCCAGTTCTCCTGAGGGCTCGGAAGACTGACGGGCGGGCTCCTGGTGAGCGGAGGGTCGGTACCCGCCGTGGACCGGGAGTCCCCCGTCGGTGTGTCACCGCTGGAGCCGGGTGGGGTTGCCCGTTCCGCTGCGCCGGACGAGCCACGCCTCGCTGATGTGGGTGTACATCGCCTCGGCGGCACCGTCCGGGTCGTGCGCGGCGATGCGTTCGTAGATGCGTCGGTGGCCGCGGTTGGAGGCTACGCACAGGGAGCGTTCGGTCCGACCCATGTACCGGGCGGTGTTGACGACCTGACTCTCCAGCGCGCGTACCACGCCGCGGGCGATGCGGTTGCCGGACGCCTGCATGATCGTGTCGTGGAAGGCGCGGTCGTGCTCGTGGTAGGTGACGTGGTCGTCGACGAGTTCGTCCATCCGCTCCACCTGACCGCGCAGCCGCTCGATGGTCTCCTGGTTTGCCAGGCGGGCGGCGACGTTGGCCATGTCGGACTCCAGCACCCGCCGGGTGACGACGAGGTCGTCGAGGATGGCCAGGCTGTCGTCCTCGGCGATGGTGGCCGCGAGGACGAGTTCGTCGAGCATGTCCCACGACGACGGCGGGGTGACCATGGTGCCGGCACCCTGGCGGACCTGCACCAGCCCCTTCTCCTGAAGGATCTTGACGGCTTCCCGGACGACGGTCCGGCTGACGGAGAAGGTCTCGCAGAGCACCGGCTCGGGAGGAAGTGACGTCCCGGACGGGTGCGTCCCGCGGACGATGCGCTCCACCAGCTCGGCGGTGACGGCCCGGGCGAGGTTGGTCGGTCGTCGTGTCCAGGCCGGGGGCGCTGCAGCGTTCAAGGCGGTCTCCTGCGATGGCGTCATGTCCCCTCCGGATGGCTCACCGCGCTGGTAACCCGGCGTCCGTGATCAGTGTACGGTCGACCATTGACGTTAGACATCATACGAGTTACGTTTCCGTCCAATCATGACACCTGACGGTCGGTCCGCCGACCACCCCACGTCCAAAGGGTGACAACGATGAAACAGCGAGCAATGTGGCCGGCCGTCCTCGTGGTGGGACTGGCGCTGGCCGGCTGTGGAAGCGCCACAGGGTCAGACTCGTCCCCGGGCGGGTCGGAGGGCAAGCTGGTGGTGTGGGACTGGAAGTCCGGCGAGGCTTCCGCCGCACCCTACATCGAGAAGGCGAAGGCGGACTTCGCGAAGAAGCATCCGGACGTGACGGTCGAGTTCGTCGCGCAGCCCTTCGACCAGTACTACACGCTGCTCGGTGCGGCGATCCAGTCCGGCAAGGGACCGGACGTCATCCTGTTCAACGGCGGCGGTCAGATCCGCGACCGGGTGGACGCGCTGGTGCCGCTGGACGAGTACGTGGCCGAGGACAGGCAGCGGCTGGCCGGCTGGGACGCGTTCACCAAGGACGGCAAGGTCTACGCCGGCCCGGTGACGCTGCAGGGCCACCCCATCTACTACAACAAGACGCTCTACGAGAAGGCCGGACTCGATCCGGCCAGTCCGGCCACCACCTGGAGCGAGTTCGTAGCCGACTGCGGCGCCATCGCCAAGGCCGGCGCCAAGTGCTTCGCCCTCGGCAACAAGGAGGGTGCCGGCATCCAGTTCTGGCTCTCCGGCCTGGCCTCGGGCATCCTCACCGCGCAGGAGTACGACAACTGGATCGCCGGGAAGCGCGACTGGAACTCGCCCAACGTCAAGCGGGTCTTCCAGCTCTGGAAGGAGGCCGGTGACGCGGGTCTGAACAACGACGGCGCCAACTCGACCGCGATGTTCAACGACTCGTTCGCCCTCTTCCAGTCCGGCAAGGCCGCCCACGTCATCGGGCTGATGTCGGACGTGGGGCACTGGCAGGACTTCAACGAGTTCCTGACCGCCGACAAACTCGGCGTCATGGACGCCCCGGTGGTCACCGCCGGGACCACCCCGAGCCTGCCCTACGACGGGGGCATCGGCTACGGGGTCGCCAGGTGGACGAAGGACCCGAAGATGGCCGCCGACCTGGTGCGGGCACTGACCTCCACCGACGCGCTCAAGGCCTTCTACGCCGGCGCCGGCGCGATCGCCGCCGACACCACCATCGACGTGTCGCAGGGCGGGCCGGCCGTCGCCACGATCGTCTCCGAGATCAAGAGCGGCAAACCGGCCCTGCACGTGGCGCTCTCCTCGAAGACCCTGGACCTGATGGGTCGGCTCTCCCAGCAACTGCTCAGCGGTTCGATCACCGTCGACGAGGTGGTGAAGCAGTTGGCCGCTTCCGACCAGGCGGGCTGAACCCGTGCCGATCGGAAATGACGTACAGCCGTGGGGGGGGGGGGGGGGGGGGGGGGCCCCCCCCCCGGGGGGGCGGGGGGGCCCCCCCCCCCCCCCGGGGGGGCCCCCCCGGCCGGGCGGGGGGGGCCCCCCCGGGGGGGGGGGGGCCCCCCGGGCCCCCCCCCCCCCGACGGGGCGGCGGCCGGGCCCGCCACCCGCCGTGGCGGCGCTCGTCGCCGGCGCTCCGCGAGTACCCGGTCCGAGCGCTTCGCGCCCTACGTCCTGGTGGCCCCGGCCGTACTGATCATCGTGGTGCTGCGGCTCTACCCGCTGCTCCTCGGGGTCAACTTCTCCTTCACCGGCGACGGTGAGCGCAACGGCGTGGCGGTCGGTCTCGACAACTACCTGGAACTGCTCCAGGATCCGCTGTTCCGGACCGCGCTGGGCAACGTGGGACTGCTGGTGCTGCTGCTTCCGGTGGCGGTGGCGATTCCCGGGCTGCTCGCGACGTTCATCTACCTCCGGGTCCCCGGCCACCGGCTCTACCGCAGCGTCTACTTCTTCCCCGCGGTGCTCTCCCCGGTCATCGTCGGCGCGATCTTCAACCTTCTGCTCGCCGTCGACGGCCCGCTCAACGCCGTTCTCGGGTCGGTCGGTGTCGGTCCGGTGGACTGGCTCGGGCACCCGGACGTCGCGATGTTCGTGGTGGTCGCCGTGCATGTCTGGGCGACCCTCGGAATGGCCCTGGTGGTCTTCCTCGCCGGCTTCGCCACCCTGGACGGCGCACTGCTGGACGCGGCCCGGGTGGACGGCGCGTCGCTGGCCCAGGTCATCTGGCACGTGATCGTCCCGGGACTGTCGCGCACCATCCAGTTCGTCTTCGTGACCACGATGATCGGGATGCTGACCTCCATGTTCGGCCTGCTCTACGTCATGACCAGCGGTGGGCCGGAGGGATCGACGTACCTGCCGGAGTACTACATCTGGATCAAGCAGGGGCAGATGAACCGGCCGGCCCTCGCGTCAGCCGCGTCGACGGTCCTCTTCGTGATCATGATCGTCGTGGGGCTGTTGCAGATCAAGCTGCTCAAGCGGGCGGGAAGGGAGGCTTGATGTCCCGCATCCGGCTGGGCCGGTGGGTGGTGGCCGTCCCGATGGCGTTGCTCGCACTGGCGACGGTCTACCCCCTGGTGTTCACCGTCAACGTCGCGATGAAGACCCGGCGTGACTACATCCTCGACCGGTTCTCCCTGACCGACGCCCTGCGCTGGGAGAACCTCAGCACGGCGTGGAACAGCGTCGGGATGGGCCGATACTTCGTCAACTCCCTGCTCGTGGTGACGTCGTCGGTGATCCTGCTGCTGCTCTTCGGGTCGATGGCCGGCTTCGCCCTGAGCCAGTTGCGGTTCCGCGGCTCGACGGCGCTGTTCCTGGGCTGCCTCGCGGGACTGTTCGTGCCGTTCCAGGTGATCATGGTGCCGCTCGCCCGGATCATGGCGGACGGTGGCCTCATCGACACGTACCCCGGGTTGATCCTCGTCTACGTGGCCCAGTTCCTGCCCTTCACCGTCTTCCTGATGACGAGCTACTACAAGACCATCCCGCCGGAGATCATCGACGCGGCCAGGATCGACGGCAACAGCGTGTACGGCGTGTACCGCCGGATCATGCTGCCCCTGGGTACCCCGGCACTGCTGTCGGTCGGCATCCTCGACGCCCTGTTCTGCTGGAACGACGTCCTCATGGCGCTGGTGATGATGCCTTCGGCCGACCACCGGACCCTCATGGTCGGCGTCACCTCGCTGCGTGGGCAGTACTCCGACGACATCCCCACCTTCGCCTCCGGAGTCCTGATCGCCGCTGTCCCCGTCCTGGTGGTCTACCTGTTCCTCCAGCGCCAGATCGCCGACGGCGTCGCCGCCGGTTCCACGAAGGGCTGACATGCGGATCACCGGATATCGGACACTCACCACGGTTCAGGAATGGGGTCGGCCCGTCGGCGACGCCAACGGCGTCTTCTCCGACGGGGTGGTCCCGGTGCCGATCGTCATCGTCGAGACCGACGAGGGCATCTCGGGGGTCGGCCTCGGGCCGCACGTGGAGATCGAGCGGATCTTCGCGGCCATCGAGGGCGAAGATCCCCGTGCCGTGACGACCCTCTACGACCGCATGCTGCGGCACACCTTCAAGGCCGGCCACGCGGGCCCGGTGTTCGGCACCATCGGCGCGCTCGACACCGCCCTGTGGGACATCAAGGCGAAGGCGGCCGGCGAGCCACTGTGGCGACTGCTGGGCGGACGTGACCGACGGGTTCCCGCGTACGCGTCAGGTCTGGACATCGGGCTGACCGACGACGAACTCGTCTCGGCGTACGAGGTCTACGCCCGGTACGGGCTGCGGGCGGCCAAGCTCAAGGGCGGGCTCGACATCGAGCGTGACCGGCACCGCCTCTGCCTCGTCCGGGACGTGCTGACCGAAGCCGGGCACGGCGTGCGGCCGGGGCTGATGCTCGACGTCAACGAGGTCTGGACCCGCAAGCAGGCCGTCCGGCACGTCTGCGAACTCGAACGCGTCCTCGACCTGATCTGGATCGAGGAGCCCGTCCGGCGCTGGGACGCCGACGGCCACGCCGCCGTCGGCCGGGGCATCCGTGCGTCGGTCGCCACCGGAGAGAACCTCACCGGGCTCGAGCAGTACCGCCCACTGATCGCCGCCGGGGCGATCGACATCGTGCAGATGGCGGCCGTCTGGGGAGTCACCCACTTCCTGCGGACGTCCGCCCTGGCGCATGCCCACGACCTGCCGGTCAGCCCGATCGGCAACAGCCCGATCGGGCTGCTGCACGCCGCGACTTCGGTGCCCAACCACCTGACCAGCGAGTTGCAGGACCTGACTCCACCGGTCGGCGTCTCCGTCGACCTGCACGTCGAGGACGGTGCCTTCGTGCTCGGTGACTCGTCCGGCCTTGGCGTCCGGGTCGACGAGGAGCGGATCAGGGCCACCACCCGGCGGTCGGAGACGCGGACGTCCGAGAGCCCCAACGTCCGGCCGGAGCGGGCCGGCCGGCGACTGCTGGCCGGCGTCGACGGCATCGCCGGAACGCCGCGGTTCCCCGGTGCGCCGCTGCACTCCCACAACGACGTGTCGCCCACCGCACGCCACTGACCCGGCCACCGGGTCCTGCTGCGACGGAAGGAATTCGTGGGTGCCCCGCCACGGCGGGGCACCCATGACCGTGCCGGCCGGGACGAGCGACGTACCGGCTGTCGAGACGGAGGATCGATGAGAACAGTGGTCTACCGGGGGGCTCGCCGCCTCGGGATCGAGGAGCGCGCCCCGGAACCGCCGGGACGCGGCGAGGTGTCGATCGCGGTTGCCTACACCGGGATCTGCGGCACCGACCTGCACATCTACCACGGGGACATGGACGCCCGGGTCGGCGCCTCGGCGATCATCGGGCATGAGATGTCGGGGCGGATCGCGGCGGTGGGGGAGGAGACCACCGGCTGGTCCGTCGGCCAGGCCGTCACCGTGATGCCGACCCGCTCGTGTGGGCGGTGCGCCGCCTGCCGGCGCGGGAACTCCCACATCTGCCACGCGATGAACTTCCTCGGCATCGACTCGCCGGGCGCCATGCAGTCCTCGTGGAACGTCCCGGCGGACCTGGTCCTGCCGCTCCCGGAGGAACTGCCGCTGGACCACGCGGCGCTCGTCGAACCGGTCGCGGTGGCGGTGCACGACGTCCGGCGGGGGAACGTGACCGGCACCGACCAGGTGGTCGTGGTCGGCGGCGGGCCGGTCGGAGTCCTGATCGCCATCGTGGCGAGGGGCCGTGGCGCACGGGTCCTGCTCGTCGAGCCGGATCCGTTCCGCCGCGCCGCCGCGCACGGGATGGGGATCGACGCCGTCGACCCGGGAACGACCGACGTCGTGGCGCTGGTGAACGACCGCACCGACGGTGCCGGCGCCGACATCGCCTTCGAGGTCTCCGGGTCCCCCGCCGGTGTCGCCACGGCGGTGGACGTGCTGACCACCCGCGGCCGGCTGGTGATGGTGGCGATCCATCCCCGCCCCCGGGAGGTCAACCTGCACCGGTTCTTCTGGCGCGAACTGGAGCTGCTCGGCGCCCGCCTGTACCAGCGGGAGGACATGGCGGAGGCGGTCCGGCTGGTCGCCTCCGGCGCGATCCCGGCGGGACAGCTCATCAGCCGGGTCGAACCCGTCGAGGCGGTGGACGCCGCGTTCACGGCCCTGGAGGGCGGCGGGGTGCTGAAGGTGCTGCTCGACTGGCAGGAGGACAACCGGTGATCGAACTGTTCGACCTGTCCGGACGGACCGCCGTCGTCACCGGCGCCCGGCGTGGCATAGGTCTGGCCATGGCCGAGGCGTTGGCCCGGTCCGGTGCCGACGTCGTCGGCGTCTCGGCCCAACTGGAACCGGACGGAAGTGAGGTGGAACGCCGGGTACGTGCCGCCGGCCGCCGCTTCACCGGGCTGCGGGCCGACCTCGCCGACCGGGCGGCCGTGCACCGGTTGGCCCGGGACCTCACCGCGCTCGGACCGGTCGACATCCTGGTGAACAACGGCGGCACGATCGCCCGTACCCCGGCCGTCGATCACCCGGACGAGATGTGGGACCACGTGATCGAGGTCAACCTGAGCAGCCAGTTCGTGCTGAGCCGGGAGATCGGCCGGACGATGGTCGAGCGGGGCCACGGGAAAATCATCTTCACCGCCTCGCTGCTGAGCTTCCAGGGCGGCATCACCGTTCCCGGCTATGCCGCGTCGAAGTCGGGGGTGGCCGGGCTGACCAGGGCGCTGGCGAACGAGTGGGCGGTGCACGGGGTGAACGTGAACGCCATCGCCCCCGGTTACATCGCCACCGACAACACCCGGGCGTTGCGGGACGACCCCGATCGCGCACCGGCGATCCTCACCCGGATCCCGGCCGGCCGGTGGGGTCGTGCCGACGATCTCGGAGGTGCCACGGTGTTCCTGGCCTCGGCGGCGTCGGACTACGTCAACGGGATCGTGCTGCCCGTCGACGGCGGCTGGCTGGGCCGATGACCGGCGGGCAGGTGCCGGGCGGCCCCGGGATCGTCGACGCGCACCACCACCTCTGGGTCCGGTCACGGCATCCGCAGCCGTGGATCGACCCGGTGACCATGGCCGCCATCGACGCCGACTTCGAGCCCGTCGACCTCGCCCCGCTGGCCCGGGCCGCCGGGGTCACCGCGACCGTCGTGGTCCAGTCCATCGCCTCGCCGGCCGAGACGGTGGACCTGCTGGGCGTCGCGGCCGACGATTCGCTCATCCACGGGGTCGTCGGCTGGGTGGACCTGACAGCCGACGACGTCGCCGACCGCATCGACCGGTTGCGGGCGGCACGGGGCGGGGACCGGCTCGTCGGCATCCGCCACCTCGTTCAGGACGAGTGCGACCCGGCGTACCTGGACCGTCCGGACGTCCGCCGGGGGATCGCGGCGGTCGGTGCCGCCGGGCTCGTCTTCGACCTGCTCGTCCGCCAGCACCAGCTACCGATGGCCACCCGTCTGGCGCGCGACCTGCCGACGGTACGGTTCGTCCTCGACCACCTCGGCAAGCCCGCGCTGGGCAGTCCGGAACTGGCGGACTGGACCCGGAACCTGCGGACACTGGCGACCTCGCCGAACACGACGGCGAAGCTCTCCGGCCTGGTGACCGAGGTGCGACGGCCGTACTGGGTGCCCGAGGACCTACGACCGCCCGTCGACGACGCTCTCGACGCGTTCGGGCCGGACCGGCTGATGTTCGGCTCGGACTGGCCGGTGTGCCTGCTCGCCGCGTCGTACCAGCGTTGGGTGGCGGCCCTGGCGGAGTTGCTGGGCGACCTCGGGGCAGCCGACCGGTCGCTGATCTGGGAGCACACGGCGCGGCGCGTCTACCGGCTGAAGCCGTCGTGAGGACGCCTGCGCTGCCGTGCTGTGGCACCGGCGGCCGGCTGCCGTGCCGGACGAGGTCCGGGACGCGCTGACGACAGCCCGTCGCCCGGGTAGGGCCGGCCGGCCCTACCCGGGCGACGCCGTCGTGCCCGCCGGGGCCCGCCCCCCGGACGCCCGCCCGGGGGCGGGGGGGGGCGCGCCCCCCCCCCCCGGCCCCCCGCCGACGGCCCGGCCTGGACCGGCCCCCTGGGTGGGTGCCGGTCCCGACCGGGACGTCGCCGCCTCGTCACGCCAGGTTGAACCGCCACTGCTGGTTGGTGCTGCCCAGGCAGTTCCACTGCAACAGCCGGGCTCCGTCGTTGGTGGCGCCGCCGTTGACGTCCACGCAGTGACCGCTCAGCACACTCTTCACCGTGTACACCCCGGAGGTCCCGGTCGGCGTGGCGGTGAACTTCTGCTGGTTGCTGTTGTTGCAGGTGGCCTGCTGGAGGAAGGCGCCCGGCGCGGTGGAGGCGCCGGTCACCTCGACGCACTTGCCGCTGTGCACCGCCTTCAGGTAGACCGCACCGCCACCGGCGTCGACCGCCTGCCACTTCTGGTTGTTGCCGCCGGTGGCCGCCCACTGGTGGATCTGGGCACCGTCGGCGGTGGAGACGCCGTTGACGTCCATCAGCTTGCCGCTGTGCTGCGCGGTGAGCGTCCAGGTCCGGCCCGCTATGCCGTCGGTGTTCGGTACGCCGACACCGGTGCCGCCGAAGGTGTGCGAGTCGAGGTCGAACCAGTTGTTCGCGCTGCCCTTGAACACCAGGTACAGGGTGTGGCTTCCGGCGAGCGCGGTGACGTTCACCGGCGGCGTGGACTGGTAGTTGTCCCAGCCCCCGGTGCTGGGCACCGGAGTGGTGGCCAGCAGCGTGCCGGTCGGCGAGCCGGCGCGCAGTTCGATCGAGCCGCCACCGGACGGCGACGACAGCCGGTAGCTGACCGTCGTGATGCCCGACAGGCTCATCGGGGTGAAGGCGATCCAGTCGTTGTTCGAGATGTCCCCGACGCGCTTGCCGCTCTCCGCGCCGGCCTGGTCGACGATCCGGGTGCCGGACTGGCTGCTGTGGTACTCGGCCTGCTTGTGCTTGGGTTGCAGGATCGCCTGCGCGCGGCCGGTGAGCGGAGCCGCTCCGCCGGCACCGCCGTTGTCGGTGTAGTGCGCGTTGAGCACGTAGAACAGGTTGGCGCCGTCCGGGTGCCCGCCGAGCAGGTCGGTGGAGATGGTGCCCGAGCAGCCGGGGTAGTCCGTGGTCTCGTGCGCGTGGTCGTCGTGGCCGAGGGCCGGGTTGAGGATCACCTTGGTGCAGTCGACCGCCGCGCCGCCCGGGTCGGAGACGGTGATCTGGTACGACACCTTTTCGCCGAAGGTGAGCATGCCGCCGTTGGCCGGGGTGGTGATGGTGACCACCGGGGCGGTGTTGCCGACGGTGATCTGGACGTTGGCGAAGCCGGTCTTGCCGGTGTTGTCGGTGACCTTCAGCTGCGCCGTGTAGTTGCCGTTGCTGTTGTAGACGTGCGACGGGTTGGCCGCCGTCGAGGTGCTGCCGTCACCGAAGGTCCACTGGTAGCTGAGCGTGTTGCCCGGGTCGGGGTCGGTGGTACCGGCGCTGCTGAACTGGACGTTCAGCGGGGCGTTGCCGCTGGTGGGCGTACCGGTGGCCTTGGCGATCGGGGAGCGTCCGCCCTGGATGTAGTCGATCCGGTAGAGCCCGGAGTCGCTGTTCCCGCCGCCGAAGTTGGTGCCCCATTCCAGCAGGTAGAGCGAGCCGTCCCGGCCGAACTCCAGGTCCATCGGCTTGTTGAAGTTGCCGGCCGGCAGGAACGGGTTGGTCCGGGTGACCGTGGTGGCCGAGTCGAAGTGGACCTCCTTGATGTAGTTGCGCGACCACTCGTAGAAGAAGTGCACGCCGTCGTAGTAGGGCGGGAACTTCGTCGCGGACGGGTTGGCCGGGTCGTACCGGTAGACGGGCCCGCCCATCGGCGCCGAGCCGCCGGAGCCGAGTTCCGGGAAGGTCGGCGAGGTGCCGTAGCCGTACCAGATCTGGGGGGCGACGACCGGCCGCAGGCTGGTCAGCCCGGTGTTGTTGGGCGAGTTGTTGACCGGTGAGCTGCAGTTGAACTTCGCGCCGACAACGCCGGTGTCCGGGTTGTACGGGGCGTAGGGCTGGTTGTCGCCGTGGCAGAACGGCCAGCCGTAGTTGCCCGCGGACTTGATCACGTTGAGTTCGACGAGCCCTTCCGGTCCACGGTTGGTGGTCGGGGGGTTCCGGTCGGGCCCGTAGTCGGCCAGGTAGACCCAGCCGTTCGCCGGATCGATCGAGAAGCGGAACGGGTTACGGAAGCCCATCGCGTAGATCTCGGGCCGGGTCTGCGCCGTTCCCTGCGGGTAGAGGTTGCCCGCCGGGACGGTGTAGCCGCCGCCGGCCGAGGGCCGGATACGCAGCAGCTTTCCCCGCAGGTCGTTGGTGTTGCCGGCGGTCCGGGCGGCGTCGAGGTTGGCTCTGCCGGGCCGCCAGTCCAGCGGGGCGTAGCCCTGCCAGTTGGGGTCGAGGTTCGGTGGCGTGTCGTCGCCGGTGCCGATGTAGAGGTTCCCGTCCGGACCGAACTCGATGTATCCGCCGGTGTGGCCGGGCTCAGGGAAGGTCCGGTCGCGGTAGGCGGGGATGTCGATGATCCGGACCTCGGTGGAGAGGTTCAGGGTGTCACCGGTGAGCGTGTAGCGGGAGACCCGGTTGACGTCCGTCGTGCTGTTCGCCGGCGCGTGGTACAGGTACACGTGGCCGTTGCTGGCGAAGTTCGGGTCGAGCGCCAGCCCGGTGAGGCCGTCCTCGCCGCCGGTGTAGACACTGAGCGTGCCGGCGGTGACGGTGGTGCTGGTCGACGGCTTGAAGATCTTGAGCTGCCCGCCCCGCTGGACGTAGAGCACGCGTCCGTCGGGAGCCACCGCCAGCGCCATCGGGTCGACGGTGTTGTCGTCGAGGGCGCGCTTCTCGAAGTTGCCCCAGACGGTGCCGCCGCAGTCGCCGGGTTCGTTGCCGGCGGCCCACTTGACGCCGCCGAGGACGTGGTTGCGGAAGTTGGTCTCGCTGTACGACTCGACGGCGTGCCCCATCGCGGTGGCCCAGAGCCGGCCGCCGCTGACGTTGCGGCACCAGGAGATCGGATGGTCCGGGCCCATCGCCCGGGAGCCGGGGTTGTACGTGCGCTCGTCGGCGGTCACCAGGACGTGCACGTCACCACGCGGGTTCCTGTCGAAGTTGTACCACTCCTCGCTGCGGTTCCAGCGGTCCGGCAGGCTGGCCGTCGAGGGATGCTTCTTGTCGGCGACGATGGCGGTGCCGGGCAGCACGCCGGGGGAGTGCTCCGGCATGTGGGCACCGGCGTTGACGGTCTGGTCCCACCACGGGTACTCGCCCTCGATGCCCATGTCCGTGGCGTTGTGGATGGCGACGATGCCCTTGCCGCTGGCCAGGAACCCTTCCACCGCCTGGCGCTGGGCCGCCGAGGTCCACACCATGCCCGAGGTCTGGAACATGATGAGGACGTCGAAGGTCGCGAGGTTGGCCGGGGTGAAGACGTTCGAGTCCTCGCTGTGTACCAGTTCGAAGTTGTTCGCCGCCGCCTGTTGCTGGAACATCGAGATCCCGGCGGGGATCGAGTCGTGCCGGTAGCCGGTGGTCTTGGTGAACAACAGGGCGCGGAAGGCGGGAGCCGCCGACGCCGGGGGTGCGAGCGCGAGCGAGAGTAACAGGCCGGCGAGCACGCCGATGATCAGTGTGTTGCGACGCATGCCGTCTCCTAGTTCGGGCGGGCAACGGAACTGCGGCTACGGGCCCGGCGGCGCGTCAGGTGGTGCCTGGGCACGCGTGGGGGCACGAGTGTGCCGGCTGGTCGTCGTGCCGTCCGCCGCAACGGCAGTCAGCCCCGCAGGAAGTCACACAGCGTGACGGGGGATTTGTCCCCGCCCCGTGTCTGCAAGGTGTCCGGATGCGATCCAGATCGAAAACCATCGATGTCTGCGCGTCGCGTTCCACGTCGTCCCGAGGTGGGGGCGGCCGTGTCTGGCCCCTCGGTTCGGCGTCGTTGCCGATCGAGTGGCGGGCCCGGCAGTCGCCTCAGGTCGAGGATTGCGGAGCCGCATCCAAACATCTATCTTCATACGTGTGATGTTTCGTTCGTGTCAAGCGAGCGTTTGCACCGTAAGAACCTGAGCCTCCGCGCCACCGCCGAAAGTTCGCCGTCCGGGCGGACAACCGGCTCGGCATGCCGCGGACGTACCACGTTGTTGACTACTATCCGTAAGGCTTTTGCGATGTCAGATCCACCGTCTGCGCCGCTGCTCGTGCTGCGGGGCATCGGCAAGTCCTTCCTCGGGGTACGCGTCCTCACTGGTGTCGACCTCGACGTCCGGCCGGGCGAGGTGCACGCCGTCGTGGGTGAGAACGGCGCCGGGAAGTCCACCCTCATGAAGATCGTCTCGGGGAGTCATGTCCCGGACGAGGGCAGCGTCGAGTTCGCCGGTGCGGCGCGGGCGTTCCGTGGTCCGCGCGACGCGCAGCGGGCCGGCATCGGCATCATCCACCAGGAGTTCAACCTGCTGCCGGAACGCACCGTCGCGGAGAACGTGTACCTGGGCCACGAGCCGCTGCGCCGTGGACTGGTCGACCGCCGCGAGATGCTCCGCCGCACCGGTGAACTGCTCGCCTCGATCGGTGAGACCGCGCTGCCGGCCGACGTCCGGGTGGGGCGCCTCGGCGTCGCACAGCAACAGGTCGTCGAGATCGCCAAGGCACTCGCCCTCGACGTGCGGCTGCTCATCATGGACGAGCCCACCGCGGCGCTGGCCGACCACGAGGTCGAGCTGCTGTACGGGCTGGTGCGCCGGCTCCAGGAGCGGGGCATCGGCCTGCTGTACGTCTCACACCGGCTCGCCGAGGTCTTCGACCTGTCCGGTCGGATCACGGTCCTCAAGGACGGCCGCCGGGTGACCACCGTGCGGACCGCCGACACCACCGCCGACGAACTGGTGCGACACATGGTCGGCCGGGAACTGTCCAGCTACTACCCGGACCGGGCCGGCCCGGAGGACCGCGGCCCGGTCCGGCTCGCCGTCCGCGACGGGGGAAACAGGAAGCTGCGCGGTGTGAACCTGGAGCTGCGGGCGGGTGAGGTACTCGGCGTCGGGGGCCTCCAGGGTGCCGGACGGTCGGCGTTGGCCCGTGCCCTCTTCGGGGTGGCCCCGCTCACGACCGGCGAGGTCACGCTCGACGGCACACCGGTGCGGCTGCGTTCGCCGCGCGTCGCGATGCGGGCCGGCATCGCCTACGTCACCGAGGACCGCAAGGGCGAGGGCATCGTCGCCCGGCAGTCCGTACTCGACAACGCGCTGCTCGCCAGCCGGGCCGTCTTCGCGGCCCGGTCCGGCCGCGCCGCCCGGACCGTGCGGGTCCGTGAGCTGCTCGCCGCGGTGGAGGTTCGCGCCGCCGACGACGGCCAGGAGATCCGCTTCCTGTCCGGCGGCAACCAGCAGAAGGTCGTGCTCGCCCGGTGGCTCGCGCTCGACCCGCGGATCCTGCTCTTCGACGAGCCGACCCGGGGCATCGACGTGGGGGCGAAGAGCGCGATCCACGACCTCGTCCGCCGCCTCGCCCGCGACGGGGCGGCGGTTCTGATGATCTCGTCCGATCTGCCGGAGCTGCTGGGGATGAGTGACCGGATCGTCGTCATGCGCGACGGCCGCGTCGCGGGCGAGTTGCCCGCCGGCGCGACCGAGGAGGACGTCGTCGCCCTGGCCGTCGGGACCGTGTCGGAGGCGGTCCGGTGAGCGTGAGGAGTGAGCCGGGTTTGCGAGCCCCGCAGTCGCGAACAGAGGCGGTCCGGTGAGCGGTCTTTCCCTCGTGCCCGCCCGACGGGCCGTACCGGGCGTGTTCGTGGCCCTCGCTCTGGTTCTCGCGATCGGTTGGCTGGTCGTGGCGCTCGACGGCGGCCAACTGTTCAACCAGTCGACGACGGTGAGCCTGCTGCACGTCGCCGCCGGGCTCGGGCTCGTCGCCGTCGGCCAGACCCTGGTCATCCTCGGCGGTTCGCTCGACCTGTCCGTGGCGTACGTGATCAGCCTCAGTACCCTCGTCGCGGCCGAGACGATGAACGGCCGCGACGGCGCGCTGCTGCCGGCGGTCGGGCTGGCGCTCGCCGTGAGCGCCGGCGTCGGGCTGCTCAACGGGCTGCTCGTCACCAAACTACGGATCAACGCGTTCATCGCGACCCTCGGCGTCGGGCTGCTGCTCAAGGGGTACCTCGACAACGGTTACGACGGTCCTGCCGGCACCACCGCCCCCTCGCTCGTGCAGACCCTCGGATACCAGCGGGTCGGTCCGGTACCGCTGTCCTTCCTGCTGCTGGTCGTCGTCACCGGGGCGGTCTGGTTCGCGCTCTCGCGGACCCGGTTCGGCCACCACCTGGTCGCGATCGGCGGTGACCCGGAGGTCGCCCGGCTCTCCGGCGTCCGCAACGACCGGGTCCTGGTCACCGCCCACGTGCTCTGCGCGCTCTGCGCCGGCCTCGCCGGGATCTACCTGGCCAGCCGGCTCGGCTCGGGGGCGCCCCGGGTCGGCACCGAGGGTCTCTACGACCTGGAGTCGATCGCCGCGGTGGTGATCGGCGGAACCGCCCTCGCCGGTGGACGCGGCGGTGTCATCGGCACCATCGGCGGCGTGCTGCTGCTGGCCAGCATCGACGCCATCTTCAACCAGCTCGACGTGGACGCCTTCTTCAAGCAGGTGATCCGTGGCGCCATCATCATCGCCGCGGTCGCCGTCTACGCCCGCCGGGCCCTGCGGAAGGCGGACTCGTAGCCATGCAGACCGTGCAACGACCCCCGCTGCCGCTGCGGATCCTGCGGTCCCGTACCGGTGGCGTCCTGCCGATCCTGACGATCCTCGCGGTGCTCACGGTGCTCGTCGCCGTCCGGCAGCCCGACTTCCTCGCCCCGTCGTCGCTGATGTCGTTCCTCGGCCGCTCGGCGCCGATCATCCTGCTCGCCGCCGGCCAGTACTTCGTGATCGTCTCCGGCGAGTTCGACCTCTCCGTCGGCTCCCTGGTCACCGCCCAGGTCGTGGTCGCCGCCCGGCTCATCGACAGCGACCCGTCCCGCACCTGGCCGGTGGTACTGCTGCTGCTCGCCGGCGGTGCGGTTGTCGGTCTGGTCAACGGTCTGGTCACGACGCGGCTGCGGGTGCCCTCGTTCATCACCACCCTCGGCATGTTCCTGATCCTCGTCGGCGCGGTGTACCTCTGGTCCGACGGCGCTCCGAAGGGCGGGCTCTCCGAGGAGTTCCGCCAGTTCGGCCGGCGCGCGTTCGAGGACGTGCCGGTGATCGGTCGTCTTCCGTACGCCCTGGTCGTCCTGCTCGTCGTCGCCGTGCTGGCCGTGCTGCTGATGCGTTCGGACTTCGGCCGCACGCTGGTCGCCGTCGGCGACAATCCGCGTACGGCGGAGCTGAGTGGCGTGCCGGTCTGGCGTACCCGGACCATCGCCTTTGTCCTCAGTGGGCTGGTCGCGGCGGTCGCGGCGATCCTCCTCGGCGGCTACAGCGGCGTCTCCTTCCAGGCCGGTGCCGGCCTGGAGTTCGGGGCGATCACCGCGGTCGTCCTCGGCGGTGTCGCGTTGGGTGGCGGTCGCGGTTCGGTGGTCGGCGCGATGCTCGGCGCGCTGGCCCTGGAACTGCTCTTCGCTCTGATGAATTTCTACGGCGTCTCCGGCGCCCTCAGATCGACCGTCCAGGGCGCGATCATCCTGTGTGCCGTGGCGGTCTCCGCTCTGCGTTTCTCATCCAGATGAGGGGATTTCTTGTGAGACGTCGTTTGGCGGCGCTGGCCGCGGTCACCCTGCTGTCGCTTGTCGGCTGTGCCACCGACCAGCCGGCCGCGACCCCGTCGGGCACCACCACCGGTGCCGCCGGGGCGGGCACGGGCGAACAGTCGAAGTTCTTCGTGCAGGCCGACTACGACAACGAACTCTCGCTGCTCGCCGCCACCCCGACCGGCCCGGCTGACAAGCCGTGGGAGCAGGCGCTCAACCCGACGATGGTGGACACCGCGAAGTTCAGGAAGGCCGGCCCGTACAAGATCTGCTTCTCCAACGCGGCACTCAACAACCCCTGGCGGCAGGTCGGGTTCAAGACCATGCAGGCCGAGGTCGAGGCGCAGAAGAGCCGGATCGCTGAGTTCGTCCACGTCGACGCCGAGGGCAAGGACCAGAAGCAGATCGCGGACATCAACGACCTGCTCGGCAGGGGCTGCGACGCGCTCATCGTCTCACCGAACACCACCGCCACGCTCACCCCGGCGGTTGAGGCGGCCTGCCGGGCCGGCCTGCCGGTTGTCGTCTTCGACCGGGGCGTGAACACGAAGTGCCCGGTGACGTTCATCAACCCCATCGGCGGGTACGGCTTCGGCCACGTCGGGGCCGAGTTCGTCAGCCAGCGGATGAAGCCCGGCGGCAAACTGCTCGCCCTGCGGATCCTGCCCGGCGTCGACGTGCTGGAGACCCGCTGGTCCGCCGCGAAGATCGCCTTCGACAAGTCCAAGGTCGACGTCGTCGGAGTCGAGTTCACCGACGGCGACCCGGCCAAGACCAAGAAGATCGTCGACGACTACCTCCGGCGGCACGGCACGATCGACGGTGTCTGGATGGACGCCGGTGCGGTCGCGGTAGCGGCGGTCGAGGCGTTCCAGGACGCGGGCAAGCCGGTGCCGCCGATCAACGGTGAGGACCAGCTCGACTTCCTGAAGGTCTGGAAGGACGCGAACCTGACCGCGATCGCGCCGACGTACCCGACCTACCAGTGGCGTACGCCGATCATCGCCGCGCTGCGGATCCTCGACGGCCAGCAGGTGTCCAACCCGTGGAAGCTGCCCCAGCCGACGATCAACCGGGAGAACCTGGACACCTTCCTCGACCCGGACATGCCGCCGCTGCACTACGCCATGTGCGGCTGCACCGACCTGCCCGGTTACCCGCAGCGCTGGAAGTAGGTCCTGGTGTACGCCATCGGTGTCAACCCCTGGGTGTGGGCCTCGCCGGTCGACGACGCGGCCCTGGCCGAGCTGATCCCACGCATCGCCGACTTCGGTTTCGACGCGGTCGAGTTGCCGATCGAGCAGCCCGGCGACTGGGATCCGGTGCACATCCGGGACCTGCTGGCGACGTACGGCCTGGCCGCGGCCGGCGTCTGTGCGGTCACCCCACCCGGGCGTGACCTCGTGGACGCCGCCCCGGCCGTCGTCGAGGCGACGGTGACGTACCTCAAGGGCTGTGTCGAGAGTGCGGCGGTGGTGGGTGCGCCCTGTGTCGGGGGTCCGGTCTACGCCGCGGTGGGCCGGACCTGGCGAATGGCCCCGGGGGCCCGGGCCGCCTGTTATGCGGACTTCCGGCGGGCGCTGGCCCCGGTCGCCGACCACGCGGGGGAGCGGGGCGTCTCCATCGGGGTCGAGCCGCTCAACCGCTACGAGACGAGTGTGGTCAACACCGTCGAACAGACGGCGGAGCTGATCGACGGCCTGCCGTCGAACGTCGGCATCATGATCGACACGTACCACATGAACATCGAGGAGGCCGACCCGTACGGAGCCCTTGTCCGGGCTGGCCCGTACATCAAGCATGTCCAGGTCAGCGGTACCGATCGAGGCGCCCCCGGCGCGGATCACCTCGACTGGCCCCGCTTCTTCGCCGCGTTGGCCACCACCGGTTACCGGGGCGCGGTCTGTATCGAGTCGTTCACCGCCGAGAACGAGACCATCGCCACCGCCGCGTCGATCTGGCGTCCGCTCGCCCCGTCACAGGATCGGCTCGCCCAGGACGGCCTGAAGCATCTCCGGCGGATTCTCGGCTGAACCGCCGACCCTCCGCCCGACCGCGCCCGCTGCCGGTGGCGACCCGTGCTCAGCGCCGACAACCGTGCAGCGTCGACCAGTCACATCCGCACATCGGCCACACCACCACCCCCGTTCCAGGTAAGGAGACCTCCCGTGTCCGTACCCCCGATTCCCGCTGCCCGGCGGCGCACCCGGGTCGGAGCCGCGGCGGCGGCCTTGACCACCGTGGCCACCGCGACCGTGGTGGCCGTTTCCACCCCCGCGCTCGCGGCCACCACCACCCTCTACGCCGCACCCTCGGGCAGCGGCACCGCGTGCACCGTCGCCGCGCCCTGTTCGGTGACCGGCGCTCAGACCGCGGTCCGGTCCCGCACCGCCTCGATGTCCGGTGACATCGTCGTCGAACTGGCTGACGGGGTGTACCGGCTGACCTCCCCGCTCCGGCTGACGGCCGCCGACTCCGGCACGAACGGTTACCGGGTGCTGTGGCAGGCGGCGCCGTCGGCCCGCCCCGTGCTCAGCGGTGCCCGCCCGGTCACCGGCTGGTCCCTCGTCGACGCCGGGAGGAACATCTGGCGGGCCAACGTCGGCGCCGGCGTCGACACCCGGCAGCTCTACGTCAACGGCGCCATCGCCACCCGGGCCCGCACCCAGGTCAACCGGGCCGACTTCACCGCGGACAGCACCGGCATGAGGTTCACCAACAGTGCCCTGAGCTACCTGAACAACCTGGCCAACGAAAACCGGATCCAGATGGAGAGCGTCAACTCGTTCACCGACCGGTACGTCTCGGTGCAGAGCATCAGCGGCAACCTGATCACGATGCAGCAGCCCGGCTGGAGCAACAACAACTTCGGGTACGACACCTTCACCAGCCCGCACCGGGCCGGGCCGCTCTACCTGAACAACGCCTACGAGTTCCTGGACGCGCCCGGGGAGTGGTATCTCGACCCGGCGAGCGGGGCCCTGTCCTACATCCCGCTCAGCGGCCAGAACATGAGCACCGTCAGTGTGGAACTGCCGACGCTCCAGTCGTTGGTGCAGGTCGGGGGCAGCTACGACGCGCCCGCCCACCACATGACCTTCAGCGGAATCACCTTCACCGGCACGAGCTGGCTCGGGCCCAGCAGCAACCAGGGCTACGTGGACCAGCAGACCGGTGCCTACATCGCGGGCAACTGGAGCTGGCCCAGCTTCGCCTCGTGCCACAACGGCTGCCCGCAGTTCGAGGCCACCCGACCGAACTGGCTGCAGTCGCCCGCCGCCGTCCAGGTCTCCGCCGCCAACAACATCACCTTCACCGACTCCCAGTTCGTCAACCTCGGGCAGACGGCCATCGGCATCGGTAACGACTCCACCGCCCACGCCAGCGGGGTCGGGCTCGGTGCCAGCAACATCACCGTCACCAGGTCCGAGATCGCCCGCAACTCGGCCGGCGGCATCGTCGTCGGCGGTGTGCGCGCGGACGCGCACCACCCCAGCGACCAGCGGATGGTCAACCGGGACATCACCATCAGCAACAACCGCCTGCACGATCTCGGCCTGGAGCACCGGGGCATCGTGTCGGTGCTGACCACCTACGTCACCAACGCCACCGTCTCGTACAACGAGGTCTACAACATGCCGTACACCGGCATGTCGATGGGGTACGGCTGGGGCGCCAACGACGCCGGGGGAAGCAACCACTACGCCGACCGTGGGCTGTACAACTACCAGCCTCGGTACTCGACGCCGACGACCGCGTCGAACAACCGGCTGATCGGCAACTACGTGCACGACGTGATGCAGCAGATGAACGACGGCGGATGCATCTACACGCTGTCGGCGAACCAGGGCGGGTTGATCAGCGACAACTACTGCCTGCGGACCAACGGCTACTTCGGCGTCTACTTCGACGAGGGCTCGCGGTACTGGACCGCCAGGAACAACGTCTTCTCGAACACCGGTACCTGGGCCACCGCCAACTACTGGTTCGCCGAGAACATGGGCAACTTCACCGTCACCAACAACTGGTCGACCAACGGCAGCACCAACGTCACCAACGGCGACCGGGGCAACGTCGTCTCCGGCAACGTCACGGTGACGGGCGGCAACTGGCCCGCCGGCGCCCAGGCCGTGATGGCGGCCGCCGGCCCACAGAGTAGTGGCAGTGGCGGACAGAACGTGCAGCTCGTCGGGGGTCAGTCCGGTCGCTGCCTGGAGATCGGCGGATCGAGTACGACCAACGGCACCCAGGCGCAGCTCTGGGACTGCCACGGCGGGTCGAACCAGCGGTGGACGTACACCGCGGGCAGGCAACTGACCGTGTACGGCAACAAGTGCCTGGACGCCTCCGGCCAGGGCACCACCAACGGCACCCTGGCGATCATCTGGGACTGCAACGGTCAGGCCAACCAGCAGTGGAACGTCAATCCGAACGGCACCGTCACCGCGGTGCAGTCCGGACTGTGTCTCGACGCGAGCGGCCAGGGCACCGCGAACGGTACGAAGGTGCACCTCTGGGCGTGTCACGGCGGCACGAACCAGCAGTGGAGCCTGCGTAGCTGACACCAGGGGATGAGTGGGGCCGGGCCCGGGGCGCGGCCCCACTCTCCGAACTCACCCGGCGGCGGCCACCGTCGCGGGCGAGTTCACGGCTGACGCCTCGTGGTGACCGGGGTGCGGGCAGATCTGGCTGTCCAGGGGTGGACCCGACCGGGACCTCGCCGATGGAGCGGAGCATGCCAGCCAGCGGAGATGACGCGACGAGCCTGGTCGTGGCGGCACAGGCCGGCGACCGGCGGGCGCTCGACGAACTTGTCACGGCGTACCTGCCGCTCGTGTACACCGTCGTGCGCCGAACACTGGGCGATCTGCCCGATGTCGACGACGCCGTGCAGGAGACCATGGTGCGCGTTCTGCGGGAGCTGCGGGCGCTGCGGGCGCCGGGGAGCTTCCGGCCGTGGCTGTTGACGATCGCGACGCGCCAGGCCAGCAGCCACCTGTACCGGCGGCGGGCCGACGCCGACCGGACCGTGCCCCTCGCCGAGGTGACCGGTGCGCCGGACGCCGACGCGGAGGCGCTGACCCTGCTTCGGATGGAGCTGTCCCGCGAGCGCGGGCAGGTGATCCGTGCCAGTTCCTGGCTGGACCAGCACGATCGGAGACTGCTTTCGCTGTGGTGGCTGGAGACCGCGGGGCTCCTGACCAGGACGGCCCTCGCGGCGGCGGACGCGACGAGCGTGGCGCACGAGGGGGTACGCCTCCAGCGGATGCGCCACCAGCTGGAGTTGAGCCGGTCACTCGTCGCCGCGCTGGAAGCCCGTCCCAGGTGTGCACGGCTGACCGCGACCCTGGAGGACTGGGACGGCGTACCGAGCCCGCTGTGGCGTAAGCGCATCACGCGGCACACCCGCTCCTGCCCGGTCTGCTCGCGCGTCAGGCGGCCGGTTCCCCTCGAGCGGCTCATTGTCGGTCTCGCGCTGCTTCCCGTCCCGCCGGTGCGGAACGGTCGCGACCACATGCCTCCGGCTTTCATAACAGAAAACTGCTGTGGTTCTGCGTTTCCGTCATTCGGGCACCGTCACGGAAAAGTGTTATCAACCGTGCGCGTCGGAGGTCCGCGCCTGAAGCGGGTTGTGGGGAAGTCGAATTTTGCGTAGGCGTCCCGGTACCTCTTGAAGGCCGCGTAACAATCTGGCAATCTGCGTACATCGATGTGAGCGCTCTTCTCTGAGTCGTCCTTCATGCGTAGGACCAGGTGGGCAGGAGGTGTTAGCGCTAACAAGTGGGCGTCTCAAGTTGTGACGGAGGATCGATGAGGTGCCGGTCGTCGGTCACCTCCGAGCAAGCGGGGTTCGGCGTAGGCGCGGGCACCGCTGTCGCTTTCGGATGAGGACCGCATCGGCGGCGGACACCACCGACATGGCGAACCCACCCGCCGAACTCCCCACCGGGACCACCGCCGCCACGCGGCGCCGGACGCTGCCCCGGTAACGATGTCGAAAGGCTACTGACCGATGAACGAATTTGAATACCCGACCAGATCTCCCAGGCGACGGTGGTGGACGAGAGTGCTCATGTCGCTGCTGGCGGCCGGGTCACTCGGCGCCGGCATGGTGCTGCAGTTCGCCGGCCCCGCCAGCGCCGGCACCACGTTGGGTGCCTCGGCGGCGGAGAAGGGCCGCTACTTCGGCGCGGCCGTCGCGGCCGGGCGAATGGGCGACAACACCTACCTGACGATCCTCAACCGTGAGTTCAACAGCGTCACGGCCGAGAACGAGATGAAGTGGGACGCGACCGAGCCGCAGCAGGGACGGTTCAGCTACACCAACGCGGACCGGATCGTCAACCACGCCCGGTCGCGGGGGATGTCGGTACGGGGCCACACCCTGCTGTGGCACGCACAACAGCCGGGTTGGGCGCAGGGCATGTCCGGCAGCGCGCTACGCAACGCGGCGATGAACCACGTCACCCAGGTCGCCAGCTACTACCGAGGCAGGATCCACTCCTGGGACGTGGTGAACGAGGCGTTCGCGGACGGCAGCGGCGGCGGGCGGCGGGACTCGAACCTGCAGCGCACCGGCAACGACTGGATCGAAGCCGCCTTCCGCGCCGCGGACGCCGCCGACCCAGGCGCGAAACTCTGCTACAACGACTACAACACCGACGGGATCAACGCGAAGTCCACCGGGATCTACAACATGGTGCGCGACTTCAAGGCCCGTGGTGTGCCGATCGACTGCGTCGGGTTCCAGTCGCACCTGAGCAACTCGGTCCCCGGCGACTACCAGGCCAACCTGCAACGCTTCGCCGACCTCGGCGTCGACGTACAGATCACCGAGCTGGACATCTCCGGGTCCAACCAGGCCGCCGTCTACGGCACCGTCACCCGGGCCTGCCTCGCGGTCGCCCGCTGCACCGGCATCACCGTCTGGGGCATCCGCGACACCGACTCGTGGCGTACCGGGCAGAACCCGCTGCTCTTCGACGGCAACGGCAATAAGAAGCCCGCCTATGACGCGGTGCTCAACGCCCTCAACAGCGGCAGCGTCCCCAACCCGGGGCAGGTCGACACCAGCGCCTGGTACGTGTTGGTGAACCGCAACAGCGGCAGGGCGTTGGACCTGTACAACCTGGCCACCAACGACGGGGCGCGGATCACCCAGTGGGCGCGTAACGACGGTGCGTGGCAGCAGTGGCAATTCGTCGACTCCGGTGGGGGCTACTACCGGCTGAGGTCCCGGCACTCGGGCAAGGTGCTCGACGTCGCCAACTGGTCCACGGCGGACGGCGCCGCGGTAGTGCAGTGGACCGACCTCAACGCGGCCAACCAGCAGTTCCGGCCGGCCGAGTCGGCGGGCGGGTACCTCCGCCTGATCAATCGCAACAGCGGCAAGGCCCTGGAGGTGCAGGGCGCGAACGTCAACGACGGCGCGAACGTCGTGCAGTACACCGACTGGGGCGGCAACAACCAGCAATGGCAGCTCGTCCGCGTCGGGTAGGCAACCCGCAGGCCGTCGTCCTGCCCTGGCGGATGGGGTAACGGCCCGCCAGCTCCACCCGTCGGGCCGGACGACAGGTGGAAAAGGCCGGAGCGTGGGTTTCAGGCGCGCGACGGCAGCGGCATGAACGCCGACATGTCCGCTGCCTCCGCGACCTGGGGAGGGCCGGCGTGGAGAGGGCAAGCTCCGCGCCGGCCCGGCCGGCGGTCACCAGCCACGACGAGGTGACCTGCGCGGCGGTGAGCGGGAAACCCTGCGGCGGTACGGCAACGTCCGGCGGCGCGGCGTCGCGCAACACGTCGGCCACTCGACCGGACCGTGGACCTGAGGATCTCGGTTGTCCGGCCGTACCATCTCCCGGTGATCTCCCGACACCGACGGCTGGTTGCCGCGTCCCTCCTCCTGGTGTCGGAGGCGGTGGTCTTCGGGCTGCTCGTCACCGAATCCGTGACCGGTGCGATCGCCGCCGTGGGCATCACCTGCGTGTCGTTGTGGGTGCACATCGTCCTGCACGAGTGTGGGCATCTCGTCGTGGCGAAGCTGCTGCGTCTGCCGGTCGTCGCGGTCCGTATCGCACCCTTCAGCGGGTGGCGGAACGAGGTGTCGGTCCGGCCGGCACCGTCGACGACCGCGTTGCCGTCGCGGATGGTGCTGTTCTACCTCGGCGGTCCGCTGGCGAACCTGTGCACCGCGACGGTGCTCGGTGCCGCGACGGCGCTGACGAGCAATCCGATGGCACGCCTCGCGCTGCTCGGCACGGCGATCCTGGCCGCGCTACTCGGATTGGCCAGTTTCATCCCCGGGATCTCGCCCCGCAGTGACGGCCGCAGTCTGCTTCGCTGGCTCGTGGCGCCGACAGCCACCCGCGCCGCGCTACAGGCGGCCTACTACCGGGAAGAGGTCAGCAGAACGGTGTGGGCGATCGTCCGGGAAGAACTTGAGGACGATCCTCTCGGACACCTGGTTCGCGCCGGCGACGACCCGCGACTCGCGCTCGCTGCCGTCCTGCGGCGCTGGAGCACAGAACACGTGTACTCGGCGGCGGACCTCGTCGCCGACGCCGAGCGGCTCGCGGCGCTGGCTCGCGCGGAAGGCACCGACCCCTCGGCCGCCGCCGCGATCGGGCAGGTGCTCTCCGTCCAGTTCGGGATGTGGTACCTGTACGTCGCGGTGGTGGACGGATCACCGGTCGAACACCGCGAGGTGGTGGAGATCTCGGAGCTGGCCCAGCTCGCCTTCGACGTGCAGCCGCACGTGTTGTCCGCGCGGGTCGCGATGAGCCTGGCGCACCTGCTCAACCAGCGGCCGGACGAGGCGCGGTCGCTGCTCCTCGACATTCGGCCGGGTGTCGACCCGCCGGAGCTGTGCGGCGTCGCTTTTCTGCTGCGGGCCATCGCCGAGTGGCACGTCGGCAACCGGGCCGACGTGGAGACCCTCGTCAGGGCGGCCGGCGGCGACTACCAGCAACTGACACAGGTCGTTGCCATGATCCGGGCAGCCGATCCGGTGCCTCCCCTGTTCGCCCCGGCACCGACGGCTGACATCTGACCGGCGAGGGGACGCCATCCTGCCGTCAACCCGCCGCCCGGGTAACCGGCCCGGCAGGGTGATCCTCGGTGTCGTCGCTGCCGGTCTGCGCGATTCTCGCCAGTTCGTCGTGCAACGCCGGGGTGAACCCCACCGCGGTTTCGCGCAGCGCCCGGGCGAGTGGACCCGCGGTCGGTGCCTGCTCATTGCGACCCAGCCACACCCACACGAACTGTTCGAACCACTCGGTCTCGTCGCTGGTCAGATCTTCGCGCGCCGCCATGGTCGCGAGGACGACGTGGGCGGGGGGCTGCTCGGCAAACCGTGTGAGCCAGGTGCGGGTGAGGCGGAGAACCGTTTTCCGGATCTCGCAATCCAGACCTGGTTCGGCGAGAAAAGCGGAAAGCGCGAATCGGGACTGGGCCGCGTCGATCCCACGCTCAAGGACGGTCAGGTACTGGGCAGCGACCGCCTGAACCCTGTCCGGGTACTCGGACTGGCGTCGGAAGAGGGCCGCGATGACGTACCGGCCTCGGAAGGTGTTGAGCTTCGGTCGACACAGCCAGATCTGCGCCGCCCTGAACGCCTCGATCAGGAATTCCTCCGGCAGGTCCGTGCTGTCCAGCACCTCCGGGATGATGTCGCTGGCGCGGGACGAGGCAGCCTGGGCGTTCAGCCAGCCCACCGCGGCCTGGAGCACCCGGTGGCGGGTCTGCTCGTCGGTAGCCTGCGATCTCAGCAGGAGGCCGATGACCGACCGTGCCTCCTTGACGGATCCGAAGCAGGACAGCCACTGCAGGGCCCGCTCGGTCAACCGCGCGATCGTATCGGGCTCGCCGGCCGGAACGCCCGGAGTGTTCTCCGGCGAGACGACTCGGAGTAGTGCGCGAAGGACGCCGACGGACGAGGCCTCCTGCCACCACAGATCCAGCCAGGATGCCGCCGTGTTCACGACCAGGGCCCGCGTCTCGGCCGGTACGACGTCAGCTTCCAGCAGCGCCTGCAGCAGATGACGTGCGGTGAGGTGCTCGCTGTGCACCTGCAACCAGGTGTCGCTGGCGGAGTACGCGGTGGTGCGTAACCCGTCGGGTAGCCCGTCGGTGTGAATGATCACCTGTAGGAGGTAGTTCGCGCTGTGGTGTCGGCCGTGGGTCTGCAACCAGGCTTCGGCGGCGGCGTACGCGGTGGTGCGTAACTCGTCGGGTAGCCCGTCGGTGTGAATGATCACCTGTAGGAGGTAGTTCGCGCTGTGGTGTCGGCCGTGGGTCTGCAACCAGGCTCGGGCGACGGCGAACGTGACGCCGCGCGACTCCTCCGGCAGGTCGGCGGCAGAGACGAGTGACTGCAACAGGTGGCTCGCTGAGTAGTGGTCACCGTGGGTTTGCAGCCACGTTTCAGCGGCGGCGAATGCGGTGCTGCGTAACCCGTCGGGTAGCCCGTCGGCCTGGATGACCACCTGCAGGAGGTAGTTCGCGCCGAGGTGCTGGCCGTGGATCTGCAGCCACGTTTCAGCGGCGGCGTACGCGGTGGTGCGTAACCCTTCGGGTAGCCCGTCGGCCTGGATGACCACCTGCAGGAGGTAGTTCGCGCTGTGGTGTCGGCTGTGGGCCTGCAACCAGGCCTGCGCGGCGGTGTACGCGGTGCCGCGTAACCCGTCGGGTAACCCGGCGGTCTGGATGGTCACCTGGAGGAGGTAGTTCGCGCTGAGGCGTCGGCCGTGGGTCTGCAACCACGTTTCGGCGGTGGCGTACGCGGTGCTGCGTAACTCGTCGGATAGGCCGTCGGCCTGGATGACCACCTGCAGGAGGTAGCACGCCGTCTCGAGCGTCCCGTAGCTCGACAGCCAGTCGGACGTCGCCGCGCGGACTACCGTGGCCATCTCCGAGGGCAGGGCGGGGTGGGTCAGCGCCCTTCGGATCAGGTAGTCCGCGGTGGGATCGTCCGAGTTCTGCTCAATCCACCTCCGTGTGTGATCAAACGTCTCCGCGACGGCCTCGCCGTCGAGGTCCTGGCGGGTCAGCAGATGCGCCAGCACATAGGTGGCTTCCGGCCGCGTGCTGTGCTGGGCGAGCCAGGCCCGGGCCGCTCCGACGAAGTCGTGGACACGCTCCTGCGGCACCGCGGCGTTGGAGAGGAAACCCGGCAGCACGAAACTTGCGTCGATGGTCTCGCCGTGCGCGCGTAGCCAGGACAGCGCGCGGGTGACGAGCGGCGCGACGACGCCGCCGGGGAGATGTTTGATCCTGCTCATGGCGCGCAGGAGGTACGACGCGCCCAGTTGGGTGCCGTTCGCCGCCAACCACTCCAGGGCGAACCCGGTGAGCCGTTCCAGGTCGGGATCCGCCTCGTGATCCAGGATGTCGCACATCAACGTGGAGCTGAGCAGGAAATCGGACCAGGCGTCGCGGGAGTGCAGGTGGAGCCAGCCGACGGCCAGCCCCACGGCGGCCCTGGCCCGGTCCGGGGGGAGGTCGTCGCGGCGGAGCAGCAGTCGGAGAAGCTGTTCCACCTTGGCCAACGGACGTCCGGTGAGCCAGGCGATCGCGTGGTCGGCCAGCTCGGCGGTGACATTCTGGCTTTCGGAGGACAGGTCACGCACGGCCGCCAGCAGGAGAGAGAAGGCTTCCAGCTCGCCGCCGAGCCTCGTCAGCAGCGGGCTGAACGCGTGGTCCCAGTACGCCTGCCGGGTCGTCGTGAGCATGCCACTGCTCACCATCACCGCCGCGGTCCGGGCGCCGTCTCCCGGGTCCTGTAGCAGCAGCCGTATCACCGGGTCGCGATGTTCCCCGAACCAGCGGTCGATCTGGCTGACCAGATCCGCCGCGCGGTCACTTTCGTCGATGTCGTCGACGAGCCGGCCGAGCGCGACGAGCGCGTGCTCCAGGGAGGCCAGCCGTCCGCCGACGGCGTTCATGAGTTGTGCTGTCACCGTCGGGCGCGGGGCGCGTGTGGTGCTCCAGAACACGACTCCGGTGACCAGGAAATCGGTGACGACGTCGTGCACGGAGTCCAGCACGCCGTCGCTGCTGATGAGCCAGCCCATCTCGATGATCAGCCGCAGCAGGTTCGCCGCCGAGGCGCGGTCACCGAACATGTCCGAGGCGGCATCCAGGAGCGCCGACTCGTCGCCCGGTGTGGCCAGGAACACGGCCGCCGCGGCCTTGATGTGGACCTGCACCTCCGGGCCCCACAGGCTTTCCGGGGAGTCGAGCCGTGGTACGAGCTGGTCCTCGTCAAGGCGGAACTCCAGCCACTGCCGGAGGTCCTGAGCATCCATGCTGGCGCGCGGGAGGGCCGGCAGCCCGCGCGTGACCCGGTCCTCGATCTGTCGAGCCACCAGCAGGGTGAGGATGGGCCGGGTGGTGTCGGTGTACCCCAGCAGGGTGTCCAGACCGAGTTGTTCGGCGGCGCGGGGAGCAACGGCCTGCGCCATGAACGCACAGATGGCCCGCAGGTCCTCGGCCTCAGGCTCGAGCCGGATCTTCTCCAGGGCAACGACGTCGCGGCTGTGAAACGGTGTGAGCAGCCAGCCGGTACGGGCGCTGGCGAGAACGGCGAGGTGCGGGCTGGATCCGCGTCGGCTCTGCTGGACCAGGGCGAGCAGCTGCGGGAGGTCGAGGTCCTTGGCCATGCTCTGGTTGAGGTAGTCGACGACAAGCAGCACGGGTGCGAAGCTCGACCGCACGACTGCGGCCAGATGGTCCACCACTCCTGCGGCGTTCCCGGGACGCACGTGCAGAACTGTCCAGCCATCCCTGACGGCCAAGCCGGCGACCTCGAGCAACGTGCGTGTCTTGCCGATGCCGCCGTGTCCGCTCACCAGGACGGCATTCGGGCCGTCATCGGCACGCAACCGCTGCCAGAGGTTGCGGGGATGCCAGGCGGCCTCGGGGCGGGGCTCGACGTAGGGCATGACGTCGTAGAGCAGGCTGGACCGGTAGCCGTTCAGTGAACGCAGAACCGTCTGGTGGTGCACGACGCACGCCGGGCCGGCCGGGCCGGGCCGCACGATGTGCAGGGGGAAGCTGCGGGTTATCCCGAGCGAGGGCCACCAGTCGTCCGCCAGCTCCGTGGCGAGGGGGATGGCGGTGAGCGCGCTGGGACCTTCCGGCAGGCCGTGTGTGGTCACCACCCCGACCAGGTGCCCGTCAGCAAAAACCGGCGCTCCCGAAAACCCCTGCCAGGGGGACCCCGACTCGACATTCGCCGGAGGGCTGCCACTGACATCTACGCGCAGCAGCGCTTCACGCCGCCGGGTCAAATCCTCTATCTTGCCGACGGCGGAGTAGGTGCTTCGGGCGGCTCCGCCCGGAGCCTCCATGAACCGGGGCCACCCCACGACGCGCACCGACTCCAGCGATCCCATGCCCGTGCGGTCGATCTCGGCGACCGGGAAGGGGGATGCGTCCAGCCCAGGGTCGTCGATTTCGACGACCGCCAGGTCAGGACCCGTGCCGGTGCCCGGCAGCCGTGGGTCCCCCAGACGTACGACGCGCCCGGTGTACTCCTTGCCCACGGCGTCGTTCAGGAGCACCGTGCGGGCGTCGGCGACGACGTGGGCGCAGGTGAGGACGGCTCGGCCCGCGATGAGGAAGCCCGAGCCGAAGCCGTATCGGCCGTCGGGATGGCCGACCCCTCGATCGGCGGCTATCCCGAGGACGCGTTCCGCGACTTGCATCGAAGGTTGACTACGGGTCACCTCACCGCTTCAACTGGTCTGCCGAGTCGGAGATGCTCACCTGGTTGCCCTGAGCGTCCACCGGAGCTCCGAGTTGCACGGTCACGGTGCTGACGACCTCGTTGTTGTGGCTCAACTCGCCGCCCAGTTCTGTCTGGACGAACGGAACCTTGAACCCGGCCTTGCCGGTCTTGGTGCGTGTCGCGACGACCTTCAGCTCGATCGTCGCCGACGTCACCGGGAACTTCGGATAGCTGGTCCGTGTGACGGCGGCTGCCGCAAGATCGGCCTTCAGGGCCTCGATCGCCTCAGCGAGGCCCCATCCCTGAGCGTCGTCGTCGATAGTCACTGGCTCGCCCTTTCTCCGCTCGACCGGCCCGGCGGTCGCACAGTGGACCGTATCAGTCAGGGTCCATGACGGGCCGGGGCCGAGTCGGCGCACGGGGCGAGCGCTCCGCCGCGGCGCGCGGCAGCGGCGGGCGGCAGCGGCGCGCCAAGGCGCTGGCCTTCTACACCGAGAAGCTGGGGTTCACCAAGAAGACCGACGTCCCCGCCGGCGGGGCCCGCTGGCTCACCGTGGTGTCCCCTGCCGACCCGGACGGCGTCGAGTTGCTGCTGGAGCCGGACGGTCACCCGGCGGCGGGTCCGTTCAAGACGGCCCTGGTCGCCGACGGCATCCCGTTCACCCAGTTCGCCGTCGAGGACGTGTACGCCGAGGTCGAGCGGCTCAAGGGGCTGGGCGTCGAGTTCACCCAGGAGGCGACCGACCTGGGGCCGGTGGTCACCGCCGCCTTCGACGACACCTGCGGAAACCTGATCCAGATCGCCGCCATGAAGTAGTCCAACGCCTCTCGGGCGCACAACGGGGCCAGGTGGTGCTCCGTGGCCTGCGGGTCCATCGTCGGTCAAGAGCGAAACGTCGTCATGCGGCTGCGTCACCGTGGCGTCGGCGGGAGTGGCCCTCCTGGTCAACCGGCTTCCGCGTACTCGGCGAGAATCTCGTCGACCACTCGTGCGGCCTTCTCTGCCACAGGGTGATCGCGGTGCGGCGCACCGGCGTAGACCACCAGCGCCTTCCACAGCGCCCAGCCCCGTCCACGGGCCCATGTGCCAGGGTCCGTGTCGAGCGTCGCGCGGAACGCTTCGCGGCTCGCTCCGGTCAGCAGCGTCCAGGCGATCGCCACGTCACAGGCGGGGTCGCCGACGCCGCAGGTGCCGAAGTCGATGACGGCGGCCAGCGCGCCGTCGCGGACCAGGAGGTTTCCCGGGGCGATGTCACCGTGGAACCACGCCGGCGGGCTGTCCGAGGACGCGCGCAGCGCCAACTGCCAGATTTCGGTGACGACATCCCGGGGTACCCGGCCGTCGAGCGCCTCGGTCGCCCGTCGCGCCTGGGGGTCGTAGACCCGCAGCGGCCCACCGCGAAACCAGTTGTGCAGCCCCGGCTCGGGTCCGCCGGTCGGGTCGACGCGTCGCAGCGCGACGAGGAAGGTGGCCAGGCTGACCGCGAACCCGGTCAGGTCGGTGATGGTGTTGATGCCGGCGACGTCGCCGTCGATCCATTCGTACACGGACCAGTGGAAGCCGAACTCTTCGTCGGGCTCGCCCTTCGCCAGCGGTGTGGGTATCCGCAGCGGCAGCTGTGGCGCGAGTACCGGCAGCCAACGGTGTTCCTTCTCCACCGCGAGCGCGTACTCCGCGGCCGTGGGCAGCCGTATCGACATACGGTCACCGAGGTGAAAGGTCTGGTTGTCCCAACCGCCGGTGGCGACCGGCCGCAGGGGCAGGTGAGCCCAGCGCGGGAACTGCCTGGCGATCAACCGTCTCGCCAGAGCCACATCAACCATGCGTCGATCCGGTACGGGGACGGTGTCCGGGTCAGAGGTCACGCCACAACGTCACGGTGAGGACGCCCCGACGGCAACCGAATTCGCCCCCGGCCCTCGGGTGACCGCGAATTCCCGCGACGACCTTCCGTCCTCGCGCCGGCCGGGAGCGACCACGGTCGACCGGGCCGGCTACCGGTGTCAGGCTGCCGACCCCTTGACAGGCCGCCCGCGCTGCCGCAACATTCTTGAAACCTGAATCGATTCAAGCAAGCGCTTTCCCGGCAATGGGTACGCCATCGCCGGCATGTCCACCTGCCGCTGTGTTTCTCGGCCTCACACGGCTAGCTCGACCCGCTGCGCGGCCCTCGATCGCCGCGCGGGCGGAGCTGAATCGTTTGTAGGGCGGGAGCGGTGCCATGGACAACAACCAGGCTCTGATCACCTGCCGAACGCTCCACGTCGGCGCCGGCGAGAAGCGTTCGGCTCGGCGGGGCGGTCGCGGTCGGGACCGACCCGATCACGCTCGCCCGCGACGCTGTCCACCCGGAGCCATGGGCACCCCCGGGTCACCGTCGACCTGACCGACGCACGGTGCCGCTCCGAATCTGACATCTCGTTCGACGCCCACGACGGCCGCTCCGGTACCGCCGTCTTCGGGCATTCAGACAGGAGGATCAGTCACATGGCCGCAGAAGTGTCCCGACGAACCGCTCTCGGACTGGTGGGCGCCGCCGCCGCGGCTCCCGTCCTGCTGGGCCGGGACGTCGCCTGGGCGGGGCCCAAGGCGCCTGACGTACAAATCCTGATCAACGGTGCGCCGGCGACGCCCGGCAGCCACCCGTTCCCGGGCGACATCAACACGCTGGTGCTCGACAACGGACTGATCCGGTTCACCTTCGGCCGGGACGACGCGGCCGGCGGCATCGTCACCGGCTGGACCGACGTCTCCATCACCGCGACCTCGGTCGTGGTGGACGGCGTGGAACTGGCGCACAACCTCAACGGCACGGAGCCCCGCGACCCGGACCGCCAGCACTCGTTCTACGTCGACGCGGGCGGCGGATCCAGTCGGCTGGTCTGTACCGAGGTCCGGGTACTGCGGGTCGGCAGAGATCTCGTCGAGGTGGCGTTCGTGGACAACACCAGCCCGCGGCTGCGCCACGAGCACCATCTGATCATGCGGCGCGGCCGGCGGGGCCTCTACGGGTACGACATCCTCACCGCCGTGGTCGCGCAGTCCATCAACGAGGTCCGGATGAACACCCGCTGGGACCGGGCCATCCTGGACCACGCGTTCAACTGGGAGCGTGGCAAGGGTCAGCAGCCGACGTACGCCTACCTGGGTACGCAGGTCGCGGTCCAGGACGAGGCCCGGCGGGTCGACGGCATCAACAACCCGGACCTGCCCTCGCCGGAGAGCAACTCGGGCAACCTGCCGCCCGGTAGCGTCTACTCCAAGTACGACTGGAGCCTGTACCACCACGAGAACCCGATGTTCGGGCACTACGGACACGGATTCGGCGCCTGGTTCACGCCGCTCGGCGGGGTGACCGACCAGACGCTCTGTGCGTTCTACGGCGTCGGCCCCAACCACCAGGACCTCGCCATCCACCAGGACGCGCTGATCCTGAACTACTTCGGTGCCAACCACTACGGGCTGCCGGCGTATCCGCTGTTCGCCGGATACCAGCGGCTGTACGGGCCGTGGTTCACGTTCGTCAACACCGGCGACCCGGACGACCCGGACGCGATGATCGCCGAGGCGGCCGAGATCGCCAAGGCGGAGATCGCGGAGAACCGGGCCGGTTCGTCCTGGATCGTCGACCCCTTCTACCCGCCGCCCGGCCAGCGCACCACGGTCACCGGCCGGCTGCGCATCGCCGACGGCCGGCCCGCCGGCGGGCACTGGGTGCTGCTGTCCACCCAGGACGTGGCCGACGTCTACACCATCCACGAGCCGACCTACTTCGTGAAGACCGCCGACGACGGCAGCTTCAGCCTGCCCGGAATCCCGCCGGCCTGGCAGCCGGGCACCCGCACGCCCGGCACGTACAACCTCTATGTCTTCGCCGCGACCGGGTCGGTGACCGACCAGCTCAAGCTGACCGGGATCACGGTCAGCGGACGACGGCACGATCTCGGCGACATCGAGTGGGCACCGACCAACCACAGCACGTTCCTCTGGCAGATCGGCGCCGCCGACCGGATGGGCGGCGAGTTCGCCCTCGCCACCGACCCGGAGACGTTCACCAACCCGCGCAACTTCGAGAAGCCGGCCCGGGTACCGGGGGACCTCACGTTCACCGTCGGGGAGAGCTGGGAGCCCCAGGACTGGTACTACGCCCAGACCAACGCGGGCACCTGGACGATCGCGTTCGAGTTGGACCGCGCGTACACCGGCACCGCGTACCTCACGGTCTCCAGTTCGATGCAGCGGAGCGGCCGGCCCACCGTGGCCGTCAACGGTTCCACGACGGGCATCACGGGCTCGCTGCCGAACAACAACGACTCGACGATCGCCCGCCAGGCCGACCGCAGCGGATTCCCCCGGCTCGCCACGCTGTCGTTCCCGGCGTCGATGCTGGTGGTCGGGACCAACACGATCACGTTCACCCGGGGCGCCGGCGCGCCGGAGGGCAACGGGCTGGGCTGGGACACGCTGCTGTTGGAGGCGGACGAGGACTCGGCGCCCCGCCCCGCGCGGCTCACCGGCCGGGTGGTCGGTGTCGACCGCGGGCACCACGGCCGGCCCGGTGCCACGGTCTGGACGGTCGAGGTGACCAACACCGGCCGTGGCGCCGCCAACGACGTACGGCTGGACGGCTTCGCACCGACCGGACCGGGTAAGGCCGGCAGGTCAGGCCACGCCATCACGAGCCGGGACCCGGGTCGGTTCCCGGTCCCCGTCGCGGCCAGCATCCCGCCCGGCGGGACCGCGAGGTTCGAGGTGCGGGTGGACCTCACCGGCGCCCCGAATCTGTTCCGGAGCAGGTTCGAGGTCAGGGTCAGTGCGAACGGTGGGCGGACCCGGGCCGCGTTCACCGGGCGCTGACGCCCGTGCCGGGGTCCGACCAGGTGGCGTCCGGCGGCGACCACCGATGAGAAACCCCGTCGCTGGTGATGCCTCGTGCCCGCCGCCGCACGGGCACGAGGCCACCCGTGCCGTACGGGTCCGCCGGCATTCTCCGTGTACCCGATCCGACCGGGGCCGGCGCCACACGCCGACGCCGGTGGTGACCCCGCGACCGTCGTCGTGCGGCGCCCTGAACCATTCCCGTCCCTGTCGCTCGAGGCACAGGCGCCGATCCAACAGGAGAGAACCCATGGAAAATCCGGAACTTCCGTATCCAGGCCGTACTTCCGGTCCGGACCCGGCTGGGGAGCGGGGCACCACCAGGCGGACCCTGCTCCGAGTCGTCGGTGCCTCGCCCCTGGGCCTGGCGGTCGCGACAGCCCCCGGCTCGGCATCGGGTTCGACGATCCCCGCCGCGCGGGGCGGAGCCGCGGTGCACGGATGCGTGGCGAAATTCGGCGCGTTCCCGACACTGCCCATCAGCACCGTCCAGGATCGGGACCAGATGCTCTGCCAGCTGGGTATCCGGCTGCCGAGCCTGGGGTCGTGGCTCGACGACCCGAACCGGTCGTCGAACGTGACCGGGGATCCCGCTGCCCGGCTCTGGTTCGACGCCCTCGGCCAGCCGGTGCGGAGGGGAGCACTGGGTGGACTCTGGACGAGCTATGACGACGCGACCGGCGACGGCGCGGTCGGACTCGGTACCGGCGACAACCCCGAGGTCGACGGGTGGGAATACACCCCGATCGAACTGTTGTCGATGAAGGACGGGACGCGGGTGCGGACGCCCGACGACTGGTGGAACAGGCGCCGCCCGGAGATCCTCAAGGCGGCCCAGGAGGAGCTGTACGGCAGGATCCCGGACCGCCGCCTGTGGCCGAAGATCACCTGGGAGCTCGGCGAGGTCTCGTACGGCACGGCGGACGGCGTCGAGTACGCCGAGCGTACGGTGACCGGAAACATCGACACGTCCCGCTATCCGCAGCTGCGGAACGCGCCACGGCTCTTCGGCACCCTGCGGATCCCCCGACAGGCGTACGACGCCCGGGCCAAGGTCCCGGTGGTGATCGTGTTCCGTGGTGCGGGAAGCGGAACCGAGAGATGGTCGCACCTGGGGCCGGTGGGGTGGGGCATCCTCGGGTTCGCCAACGCCCAGCTCCAGCCCGACAGCGGCGGGGCGAACATGTCCAGCTACATCATCGGCCTGATCAACAAGGGCAACTGGCGGAAGCCGGACGACTGGGGCACGTTGGCCGCGTGGAGCTGGGGCATCAGCCGGTTCATCGACTTCTTCGACGCGCCGACCGGGTACGTCGGTGTCGACGCCAACCGGATCGGGGTGCAGGGGCACTCGCGGTACGGAAAGGCCACCACCGTCGCCGCCGCCTTCGATCCCCGGATCAAGGCGGCCTACGCCAGCTCGTCCGGATCTCTCGGGGCGAGGATGAACCGCCGCCACTGGGGACAGGATCTCGAGGTGGAGGGCGACTACCCCAACAACGCCGGCGAGAGCCTGGAGTACCACTGGATGGCGGGGAACTATTTCAAGTGGATGGGTCCGCTGGTCGACGATCCGGACAACCCCGGTGTCGGCCTGGTGAAGAACGGCACCTACAAGCCGCGCAGGCTGGAACTGATGAGCGTCGACGGACATTCGATGGTGGCACTGGCCGCGCCGCGTGTGGTCTACATCACCGGCGGCAACGCCAGCGACGCGTGGGCCGACCCGCGGGGCATGTACCTGGCCGCCGCCCACGCGACCGCGGTCTACCACCTGGTCGGTGTCGACGGACTGGTCGTGCCTCCGGGTACCGAATTCACCTCGGGCCCCGGCGAGTCGATCGGTGGGACTCCGCCGTTCGACGAGGCGTTCATCGAGGGGTACGTCGGCTACCGGCGGCAGAACGCCGGTCATGTCGACTCTCCCGGGTGGCCCGCGTTCGTCGAGATGTGCAAGAAGGTCTTTGATCTCGCGCCGTTCCCCGACGTCACCGACGTCAGGTCGGGGAAGAAGGTGACCAGCCGGAAGTGGAAGGTCGAGGGCCTGACCGGTCCGACCCGGGTCAGCGTCGTCAACGGCGAGTACCAGACCAGGGGAGGCTGGAGCAGTAGGCCGGGCGTGATCGAGAACGGACAACAGATCCGGGTCCGGCACACGAGCTCCCGCTGGGCCGACGCGCCGGTGGTGACCACGCTGAGGATCGGCGACGACACGTACACCTTCACCAGCATCACCGCTGCCGACAGTGGCCATCCGATCCGACCGGGTCACGACCGCCCGTAGGCGTGGCTGGTCGGAAGGTCACCGGGTCGCACACCGGGAGGCCCGGGCGTGATGACCGGGCGGTCGGCGCCACCGGCTGGCGCCGACCGCGAGGCGTACTCCGGCGTCGGCCCGGCCGCGCCGGGGTACGCCGTCCGGCTGCCCTGGTCGCGCCGCGCTGGCGCTGTTCGCCGTCGGCCCGGTGGCCTTCCCGAAGCCCGACCGGCCCCGCAAGGGGCGCCGGGCAGTACGGATCACAGTGTCGCGGAGGGCGGCCGAAGAGGTGGTGCCGTCGCCACCGCCGGGCGCGGCCGGTCTCGGCAGTCGGGTGATCCCGGCCGGACGCGGTACGGGCTGACCCGTCGTCCACCGATCGGTTGACCGGCAGACCCACCGGGTCCCGCGCCAGCCGTGGCTGCGTGGTCGATTCGACGCCGGGGTGCGGACGGCACGCTTCTGACATGGCAATCATCGAGGTAGAGAACCTCGTCAAGCGCTACGGCGAGCACACCGCCGTGGACGGGGTCAGTTTCGCCGTCGAGCAGGGCGAGATCTTCGGCATCCTGGGCCCCAACGGGGCCGGCAAGACCACCACCGTCGAGTGCGTCGAGGGATTGCGCGCCCGGGACGGCGGCGCCGTACGGGTCTGCGGCATCGACCCGCAGGGCGACACCGGTGAGCTGCGGCAGCTGCTCGGCGCGCAACTGCAGGAGAGCGAGCTGCCCGACAAGCTCAGGGTCGGCGAGGCGATGGAGCTGTACAGCTCCTTCCACCGCGACCCCGTCGACTGGCGGGAGCTGATCGACACCCTGCACCTCGCCGACAAGCTCAACACGCAGTTCCGGCGGTTGTCCGGCGGGCAGAAGCAGCGGCTGTCGATCGCCCTCGCGCTGGTCGGCAACCCGAGAGTCGCGGTGCTGGACGAACTCACCACCGGCCTCGACCCGCAGGCGCGACGCGACGCCTGGGACCTGATCGAGGGCGTCCGCGACCGCGGCGTCACGATTCTCCTGGTCACGCACTTCATGGAGGAGGCCGAACGGCTCTGTGACCGCCTGGCCGTTATCGACTCGGGCCGCGTCGTCGCGCTCGACTCGCCGGCCGGGCTGGTCGCGCGGGTCGACGACCGGCAGCGGATCCGGTTCCGGCCGTCCGCGCCGTTGGACCACGCCGTCCTGACCGCGTTGCCCGAGGTCACGTCGGTCGAGCGGGCCGGCGGCCAGCTGGTGGTGACCGGTACGGGGAACCTGCTGCTCGCCGTCACCACCGTGCTCGCCCGCCACCAGGTCATCGCGGCCGATCTGCGGGTCGAGCAGACCTCGCTCGACGACGCGTTCGTCGCGCTCACCGGCCGCCCCATCGACGCCTGAGGAGACCACCATGTCCGCGCTGTACCGCCTCACCGCCACCGAGACCAGACTGTTCTTCCGCGAGCCGATGATCGTCTTCTTCACCCTCGGGTTCCCCCCGATCCTGCTCGGCATCCTCGGCGCGATCCCCGCCTTCCGGCAGCCCGAGGAGACCCTCGGCGGTCTGCGGGTCATCGACCTGTACGCGCCGATCATCGTCGCCATGGGTCTCGCCATGTTCGCGCTCAACAGCCTGTGCCAGCTGTTCGCCACCTACCGGGAGAAGGGCGTGCTGCGACGCCTGCGGACCACCCCGGTCGAGCCGAGGGTCATGCTCGGCGCGCAGCTGCTGATGTCCACGATCATGTCCGTCGTCACGATGCTGGTCGTACTCGCCGTCGGCCGGTTGGCGTTCGATGTCCGCCTGCCCCGGCAGGTGCCGGCGTACCTCGTCGGCTACGTGCTGGCGGCGTTGGCGATGTTCGCGATCGGTCTGCTCGTCGCCTCGATCGCGCCGACCGGCAGGAGCGCCGGCGCGATCGGGACCCTGCTGTTCTTTCCCGTCGTGTTCTTCGCCGGCCTCTGGGTGCCGCGCGACAGCATGAACGACGTTTTGCGGACGATCAGCGACTTCACCCCGCTCGGCGCCGGCGTGCAATCATTGCAGGACGCCACGGCCGGTCACTGGCCGCAACTACTGCACGTGGCCGTCATGATCGGCTGGACGTTGGTGGCCGGCGGGCTGGCCGCACGGTACTTCCGCTGGGAGTAGATCGTGAGCATCGAGGCCGAACTGCGTGCGGAGTTCGACCGCTGGGAGCGCACGGAGAACGCGGCCTTCCAGGCGCTTCCGTACCTCCTCCTGACGGTTTGCACCCTTGTCTCGCTGCTGCTGTCGCTCTGGGACGTGTCGCCGCACCTGCCGGTGGTGCTCGGACTCTCGATCGCGACCGCGATCTGGCTGCTCTGGTTCCACACGCTCCACCCGCAGTGGCACCGGAACGCCCCGCTGATGGGCGGGTACTACCTGGGCCTGATGGTGCTGACGGCCGGTCTGGTGGCGCTCGCGCCGTGGTACGGCCTCTTCGCCTTCGTCGGCTACCCCCAGGCGTTCGAGTACCTGCGGGGCCGCTGGCGGTACGCCGGCGTCACCGCCCCGGCGACGATCTCGGCGGCGGCGTACCTGGGCGGGCTGGCCAACATCATCGACGGCCTGTGGTGGGCGTGGATCGCCATCAGCCTGATCAGCACGGCGCTGGCCGGGGCGTTCTCCTACTTCGTCGAGATGGGCGAGCAGCGCAACCGCAAGCAGAAGCAGGCGCTCGTCGAGTTGCACGAGGCCAACGTCAAGCTGGAGGCGGCGCTGGAGGAGAACGCCGGCCTGCACGCCCAGCTGCTGGTCCAGGCGCGCGAGGCCGGGGTGCTGGACGAGCGGCAGCGGATGGCGCGGGAGATCCACGACACCCTGGCCCAGGGCCTCGCCGGCATCCTCACCCAGCTCCAGGCCGCCGAGCAGACGCTGGACGAGTCGGCGGTGGTGCGCCGGCACGTGACGAACGCGATGAACCTGGCTCGGGAGAGCCTCACCGAGGCCCGCCGGACGGTCCACGCGGTGGAGCCGGAGGTGCTCGCCGAGGCCCGGCTCCCCGAGGCGATCAGCGACGTGACCCGGCGTTGGTCGGAGGTGCACCACATCGAGGCGGTGCTGACCACCACCGGCGACCCCCGGCCCATGCACGCCGACGTCGAGGTGACGCTGCTGCGGGCCGCGCAGGAGGCGCTGACCAACGTGGCCAAACACGCGAAGGCCAGCCGGGTCGGCCTGACCCTGTCGTACATGGAGGACCTGGTGACGCTCGACGTACGGGACGACGGCGTGGGTTTCGACCCCCACGCCAGGCGCGCCCACGGTGCCACGGACGGCGGGTTCGGGCTCGCCGGCATGCGCCAGCGGGTGCAGCGCCTCGCGGGCCGGCTCGACGTCGAGTCGGAGCCGGGCGGCGGCACCGCGATCTCGGCCTCGGTGCCGGCGATTCCCGCCGGGGGTGGGCGGTGATCTCACTGCTGATCGTCGACGACCACCCGGTCGTACGGGACGGGTTGCGGGGCATGTTCAGCGCCGACCCGCGCTTCGAGGTGCTCGGCGAGGCCGGTGACGGCGCCGAGGCCATCGCCGCCGGGGAGCGGCTCCGGCCCGACGTGATCCTGATGGATCTGCGGATGCCGAGGACGGACGGCGTCACCGCCATCCGGGAGTTGGCGAAACGCGGAGTTCCGGCACGCGTCCTGGTGCTCACCACGTACGACACGGACAGCGACGTGCTGCCCGCCATCGAGGCCGGCGCGACCGGTTACCTGCTCAAGGACGCGCCGAGGGAAGAACTGTTCCGCGCCGTCGAGGCGGCCGCGCAGGGACAGGCGGTGCTCTCTCCCGCCGTCGCGACCCGGCTCATGGGGCAGATCCGCCAGCCCGCCTCGGAGCCGCTGTCGCAGCGTGAGCTGGAGGTCCTGCAGCTGATCGCCCAGGGGTCGACCAACCGCGAGGCCGCCAGGCAGCTGTTCATCAGCGAGGCGACGGTCAAGACGCACCTGCTGCACGTGTACGCGAAACTCGGCGTCAGCGACCGGGCGGCCGCGGTGGCTACCGCGTTCTCCCGTGGCTATCTGACACCGCGCCGCTGACGCCGGGCCCGGACCGGCCCGCCGGTGGCCGGTTCAGCAGGGTCGGGCGTCGTCTCGCAGGCCAGCCGCTCGGCGCCAGCGGGCGACCTCGGCCTCGTGTGAGCCGGCGGCGGTCGCGGCGGCGACCGCCGCCGGATCCGCCCGGCCGGTCAGCAGGGTCAGGGGCCAGGCCGGCACACCGCCGGCACCGTCGTAGGCGACCCAGGCCCACGGGCCGTCGAAACGCCACGCCCGGCCGTCGGCGTCGGCGACGTCGTCGCCCGCCTCCAGGAAGGCGTACGGTCGGAAGACCGGTTCGAGCGTGAACGGGACACCCGCGTCGGGCTCGATGCCCGTGCCCTGGAACTCCGCTGCCGGGTCCGGAGCCTCCCCGGCGGGCAGCACGATCAGGACGAGGCTCGGACGGGGAAGCCAGCCGGTCTCCTGTGGTGGGTCGTACTCGTGGACCTCGATGACGTGGATGATCCGGGCGGGGATGCCGACCCGGCAGGCGTCGCCGGGTGCGAGACGGCCGGCCGGCGGGTCAGTCGTGTACAACGCGTCCGGATCGGCGTGGCACAGCGCGGCCTCGCCGTTCCAGCGCACGCCCTCCGCGTCCGGGTCGATCTCCCACCACGGCCAGCGGACCACGACGTCTGTCTCGTCGACGTGGGTGACGACCGTTGGCGCGAACGGGCAGGAGATCCGGAGCACGTCCCCGACGCGGTAGGCCATGGGGGCAGGTTAGTGCGCGGCTGAACTGTCGCTTCGTGACCATCACCGGTCGACGTACCGCCGGAGTCGTCGCCGTTGTCACCGCCTGTCGGGCGGCGCGAACCCGGTCGGCGGAGAACGGCGCGCGGACGTCGTGGGGTGCTTGACACCCAACTAGTAACTCGGTTACTAATATGCGGTGACCATCGCAGAAACCTTTCTCGGTCTGCTCGAGCCCGCGCCGCGGCACGGCTATGACCTGCGCCGAGAGTACGAGACGTCGTTCGGCGAACGCCGGTCGATCAAACCCGCCCAGGTATACGCCACTCTCGGCCGGCTGTGTCGGGACGGCGCGATCCACGTCGTCTCGGTCGAGCAGGTCGGCGGCCCGGAGCGCACCACGTACGCGTTGACTCCGGACGGGGTGACCCGGCTGGAGAAGTGGTTCGCCGAGCCGGAGGGACACTCGCCGTACCTGCAGTCGGCGGTTTTCACCAAGGTGATCCTCGCGCTGCGCTCCGGTCGGCCCGCGGACCACGTGCTGCGGGCGCAACGGATGGCGCACACCGCGGCGATGCAGGACCTGGTACGACGCAAGAGCGGCGCCGACCTGGCCACCGTCCTCTCCTGCGACTTCACGATCTTCCACCTGGAGGCGGACCTGCGCTGGCTCGAGCACACCGCGGCCCGGCTGGACCGCCTGGCGGAGGAACTCCCGTGACCGGGGCGGCCACGGCACAGCCCGTCGTGCCGGAACCGATCCTGACCGCGGAGGAACTGCGGCTGTCGTTCGGGCCGACCCGTGCCCTCGACGGCGTCGACATCGAAATCGGCGCGGGCGAGGTGGTGGCGCTGCTCGGCCCCTCCGGCTCGGGCAAGTCGACGCTGCTGCACTGCCTCGCCGGCATCCTGCGCCCGGACAGCGGCCGCGTCCGCTACCGCGGGGCCGCCCTCGACGAGCTCTCCGAGGAGGCGCTCGGCCGACTGCGGCGCGCCGAGTTCGGCTTCGTCTTCCAGTTCGGTTCGCTCGTGCCGGAACTGACCGCCGTCGAGAACGTCGCGCTGCCGCTGCGGCTCGGCGGCGCCCGGCGACGGCCTGCCGAGGACCAGGCCCGGCAGTGGCTGGATCGCCTCGGTGTCGCCGACGTCGCCGGCAAACACCCCGGCGAGATGTCCGGTGGCCAGGGGCAGCGGGTCGCGGTGGCGCGCGCCCTGGTGGCCGGGCCGCGGGTGGTGTTCGCGGACGAGCCGACCGGCGCGCTCGACACGTTCAACGGCGAGTTGGTCATGGAGGAGTTGATGGGGGCGGTCCGCGCGGAGGGCACGTCGGTCGTGCTGGTCACCCACGAGATGCGCGTCGCCGCGTACGCCGACCGCGTCGTCGGCCTCTGCGACGGTGCCGTGCTCGCTCCGGCGGGCATCTGATGGGCGGCTTCGACGTCGCGCTGGGGCTGCGACTCACGTTCAGTGGAAGCCGGATCCGGCAGGTCATGATGGTCGGCGGAGTCGCCGTCGGAGTCGGGTTGCTCCTCGGCGTGCTGGGAGTGCTGCCGGCCGCGTCCGAGCGGACCGCCAAGACGACGAGTCGGGGTGTCGAGCCGGGCCCGGACCGGGCCGAAGGGGTCGACGCCCGGCTGTCGGTCGGCGTGTGGCGGGGCCGCGAGCTGCGGGTGCTGTTGGTCGAGACGGTGGGACCGCCGGTCGCGCCGCCGCCCGGCATTCCGCGTACCCCGGGCCCGGGTGAGGTCTTCGCGTCCCCTGAGCTGGCTCGCGCGCTCGCCGGTGCGCACGGCGCGGAACTCGCCCCCCGACTGCCCGGCCCGGTGATCGGCCAGGTCGGCCCGGCAGGGCTCGTCGGGCCCGAGGAGTTGTACGCGGTCGCCGGTGTTCCACCCGGCACCCTCGGCGGCGAGGGCTACGCGACCGGCTTCGCACGGCCGGTCGGCGGGCTGTTCAGCTCGCAGGCCGCGTACACCGACGGGACCGGTCAACGCAGCGAGTCCAACTCGGCCGCGACGCTCGCGGTTCTCGTCCCGCTCGCCGGTGTCGGCCTGGTTGTTCCGGTGCTGGTGCTGGTCGGGACGGCCACCCGGCTCTCCGCGGCGACCCGGGAACGGCGGGCCAGCGCCATCCGGCTCGCCGGTGCCACACCCCGTCAGCTCCGCCGGCTCGGTGGGATCGAAGGGGCGACGATCGGCGCCCTGGGCACCGTCGCCGGGCTGGCGCTCTTCCACCTGCTCCGGGCCCCGACGGCGGTGCTCGTCCCGGTACGGGACGGCCTGTTCGCCACCGACGTCGCGCCACCCCTGCCCGCCGTGCTCGCCGTCCTCGTCGGCGTGCCGGTGCTGACCGCCACCGCCGGGGTACTGGCGCTGCGCAGAGCGGTACGCGCGCCGCTCGCCACCCGTCGACACGTTGCCCGACCCCAGGCCGGTACGGACCGGCTGGTGCCGCTCGCGGTGGGCCTGCTCGCGCTGGCCGCGGCGTACGTCGACCGTGCCGCGCTGAGCACCGGTGCCTGGCACGCCCAGGCCCTGCTCCTCGGCGGTTCCGTGGCCTGCCTGCTCGGCATCGCGGTCGGTGCCCAGCCACTGTCGCGGCTGGCCGGGATGCTGCTCGCCCGTTGGGCGCCCGGTGTGGCCGGCCAGATCGCGGGGCGACGGATGCTGCGGGACCCGGCCACCGCCGCCCGCGCCGTCGTCGGCACCGCGCTCGCCGTTGTCGTCGTCGGCTGGCTCGTCGCGCTGCTCCCGGTCCTGGCCCCGGTGACACCGACGGGCAACGGCCACCTGATCGGTGTGCTGCCCGAAGGCACGGTGGTGGTCACCCTGGGCGACGCCTCCGACGTGGACCGGGCGACGGCCGCGCTGCGCGCCGTACCGGGTGTCCACGTGACGGCCGCCGTCCGGAACGTGACGTTGCTGCCGCCGCAGGTGCCGATGTCGCGGGAGTTCAACGGCGACCCACGGACCGATCAGGGCGTCCGGGCGATAGTGGCGGACTGCGGACAGCTCGCCGCCGTCCTGGGAAGCGGCTTGCCGGGCTGTCGGCCGGACACCGTCCACCGCCTGCCGGACAGCTCCTTCGACGCCGCCACCCTGGCCTCGGCGGGGCAGCTCCAGCCGCTCGGCGCGGACGGCGACCGCTCCGATCCGGCCGCACCGGTGCTGCGCCTCCCCGCCGCGCTGGAGACGTTGACGCTTCCCGCCGGGCTGGGCGACGACACGCCCGTGGGTTTCGCGATCCGGGGTGACCTCCTCGTCCCGCCGTCAGTGCTGGCCGGCTGGATCGGTGTGGACCGATGGTTTCCGACCCTGCTGGTCGGCACCGACGGCCGCGCCGACACGGTGGAGGCGGTCCGCAGCGGGCTCGGCGCGACGCTGCTCCCGCTGCCGCCGGCCACACCCCGCGAATCCGTCGTCCTGGAACGGTCCGAGTCGGACGGTTACCGGCAGGTCGCGGTGATCGTCGCGCTCGCTGTCGTGCTGACCGGCGGGCTCTCCCTCGCGGTGACCACCACCGACGCGATCCGGGAACGGCGGCGGGCGCACGCCGCCCTGACGGCGATCGGCGTACCGGCCCGGCTGCTGCGCCGCAGCGTGCTGCTGCACACCGCGCTGCCGCTACTGCTCAGCGTGGGGTTGGCGATTGTCGTCACCTCGACCACCTCGTGGCTGTACGTGCGGTTGTTGAACAGCGACCCGGGTACGGTGGCGGTCGCCCTGCCCTGGACCGGCTATGTCGCGATCGGGGTCGCCGCCGTCGCGGCCTGTGTGCTGGCCACCGCAGCCGCCCTGCCGCTCGTCCGGTCCGCCACCCGCCCCGACGCGCTCCGATCCGAGTAGCCCGGACGGCGGGGCCGCCTCCCCGGAGGCGGCCCCGCCGTGACCGGCGGTACGGGACGGTGAGGCAAAGCCGTCCCACCTGGCGTACCTGACCGACCGGGTCCGTCGGGCCGAGGGCCGGCCGGCGCCCGGCGGGTGGCGTGCGCGGATACTCGTGCGAGGAGGTGCGGTGATGGCGCAGGAGCCGTACGCGGGGCTCGCCACGACGTTCGACACGGTCGCGGAGTCGTACGCGCGGATTCGACCGGGCTACCCGGGGCGGTTGTTCGCCGACCTGGCGGCGTCGACGGGGCTGTCGAGCGCCGGGACGCGGGTGCTGGAGGTCGGCACGGGCACGGGTCAGGCCACCCGAGGGCTGCTCGACCGGGGCTGGAGCGTGGTGACCCTGGAGCCGGGGCGGGAGCTGGCCGCGGTGGCCCGCCGCGTACTCGCCGAGCGCGGCGACGTGGACGTCGTGGTGTCGCCGTTCGAGCGCTGGGAGGCGGGTGACCGGAGGCCGTTCGACCTCGTCTTCGCGGCGACGTCGTGGCACTGGCTCGATCCGCGGGTCGCCTACCGGCGGGCCGCCGAGCTGCTGCGTCCCGCCGGTCACCTGGCGATCGTCGCCACCGAGCACGTGTCACCGCCCGGCGGCGACGACTTCTTCCAGCAGGTCGAGCGCGTTTACGACGAGGTCGGGATGGGCGACGGGCAGGGCGGCCCGAAGCCTCCCGAGGCGATCGCGGCCCCGGACGTCGACGCGATCGTCGACAGCGGGCTCTTCGCGCAGCCGGTCGTGCACCGCTACGTCTGGAGCCGGGACTACACCGTCGAGGAGTACCTGGAGCTGATCTCCACGTACTCCGGACACATCGCGGCCTCGTCCTGGCAGCGGAGGACGTTGTTCACGGGGATCCGGGAGCTGGTCGCCGCCCGTCCGTCCGGGACGGTGCGCAAGCACTACCTGAACATGCTCCAGATCGCCCGACGGCTCGACTGATCCGCCGGGCCGCCGGCCCGAACGGCGGGGCGTGCGCACGCGTGCCGCCGGCCTCCGCGGGCAACGAACAGGGGTGGCACCCGACAGGCGCCACCCCCGTTTGTCCATGCTGTTTACGTCGCCGTACAGGTCAGGGCCGGTGCGGCGTTCGTGCCGGTCCAGGAACCGTTGAATCCGAAGCTGGTCGACGCGTTGGCGCCCAGCGTGCCGTTGTGACCGACGTTCGCGGCCGTGACCGCCGACCCGCTCGAGGTTATCGACGCGTTCCACGAGTTGGTGATGCTCTGGCCGTTGGGCCAGGTCCAGCGCACCGTCCATCCGGAGATGGCGGCGTTGCCGGCCCGTACCGTGACCTGGGCGCCGAAGCCACCGGACCACTCGTTCGTCTTCGTGTAGGTCGCGGTGCAGCCACCGTTGCCGGCCGGCGGCGGAGTGGTCGGCGGCGGGGTCGTCGGCGGCGGGTTCGTGGGCGGCGGGGTGGTCGGCGGCGGGTTCGTGGGGTCGCCTCCGCCACCGCCGAAGGTCACGTCACTGCACAGGTAGTACGGCTGGTCGAGGTGGCTCGCCTGCCAGATCGTGTAGATGACGTGTCGCCCGGTGCGGTTGCCCGCGTTCACCTGGGCCTCGTACAGACCGGTGGTCGGGTAGCTGCCGGTACGCAGCACCAGGTCCAGGCTGCCCCAGGTGAGCGGCTGCCGTGTCGGGTCGAAGCCCTGCTTGGTGATGTAGATCAGCATGTAGTCGGCACCGTGTCGGGCACCGTCGGTCAGCGTCAGGGTGAAGTTGTTCGGCATCGGCTTCGCGACCCACGCGCCGACCGCGTCGAGCGAGGCGTAGAGCCCGCCCTGGGTGCGGCCGCCGCTGCAGAGCTGCCCGTCCGGGACGGCGGCCTGGTGGTTGCCGCCGACGTTCTCCCGGAACAGGCCGTTCCAGTTCCACATCGTGTTCGGGTTGGCCTGCCACGCCTGGGCGCACATCGGGTCGGTCTGCGCCATGTTCGGGTTGAGGTGGTCGTCACCCCAACGTTCCCAGCATCCGTAGTTCCGGGACGGCGGGTTGGTGACCGATCCGTGCGCCGAGGCCGGGCCGGCGTGGTTGACGACGACCATCGTGAACCCGGTGGCGAGGACGGCGACCGTACCAAGTATCAGACGGCGGGCTGTTCGTGAGAACTTCATCGATGCTCCAGCGTTCCGCCGGCACGTGTCGCTCGACGGGATGCCCGGACCCGCGAGGAAACACGCGCCGATCAACATGATGGACCTCGGAAGCGCGCGCTGTGGGGTTGCGCTTCCTCTGATGGCTGGACTCCCGGCGCCGATGCTACCAGCTGCATCCATGTAGGTAACTCAATCACTGTCGAAGACCCGCCGGACCCTCCGCGACGTGGGGGCCGTGGGTCCGCTCACCTGACAGCCGCGACCGGACCGCGGTGACCCGTTGCCGGGGACAGCGGTCCGGCCGACGGTGCTCTCCGGCCGCCCGGTCCGGGACGGTACGGAGCGGGCCGCCGCCCGTCAGTCGATGATCGACCGCCAGAACGGCACGTGGTGGTCGCGCTCGAGGTCGGTCCGGCCGATGCCGTCGCGACCGGGCGCGAGCGCCTGGACGTACCCGGCCTGAGCCTGCCACCGCGGCCACTCGGGCAGGTCCGACCGGTTGGGGTCACCGGTGTGGGCGAAGCTGCTCCAGTAGCGGACCATCGCGGTCGAGAGCGCCGTCTGGTCGGTGGAGAGCGGACGGGCATAACCGACGGCGAACAGGTACGGCAGCTCGGACAGGTGGTAGGCGCCGGTCGGGAAGCTGGGCGTCGCGGCTTCGGTGAAGAACGGCGCCTGCCGGTCAGCGAACTCGTACGCGTATGTGGGCACGTGGCGACTCGTCGCGGTGACGGTGTCCAGCATCGGTCGGACGTACTGGTGGTCGGTCATCACCGCGCCCAGCACCTCGCTCGCCTTGTCGGGCCGGGGGAGCGGGTAGCGACGCAACACCGCCGGGGCGTCGGCGCCGAAGGTGGCCTCGACCTGTTCGCGGTACTGGGTGCCGGTGAGCGGGCAGGGTGCCTGCTTCTTGGGTGGGCAGAGCATTCCGGTGCGTTCCATGCCCCAGACCTGCGCGCGGTACTCGTCCCGGGTCACGCCGACCAGCATCGGGACCCGGTGGAACGCGCCGCTGGCCAGCGCGGCGGCCGGGTCGACCGGCAGCACCGGACCACCGGCGACCAGTCCCGGCTCCCAGGGCCCCCGACCGGGGTAGCCGGCCCGCTCGACGAGTTCCGACGCGGACAGCTCACGAAGGCAGGCCGCGACACCGGCCGGATGCCGGTCGCATCCGGCCGCGGTGCCGAGCGCGGCACCACCGGCGTACGCCTCCCGCCGGGTCCGTACCGGGTTGGTGCACGCGTTGCTCTGCACGATCGCCCGGTGGAACAGCCCACGTGAGCCGGGGGCCGCCAGGTGCGCACAGACACTGGTGGCGCCCGCCGACTGCCCGGCGATCGTTACGTTGCCCGGGTCGCCGCCGAAGGACGCGGCGTTGGCCCGTACCCAGCGCAGCGCGGCCTGCTGGTCCTCCAGGCCGAAGTTGCCGGAGGTGCCCGCGCCCGGTGCCGACTCCAGCCCCGGGAGCGCCAGGAACCCGAGCGGGCCGAGGCGGTAGTTCACGGTGACCACGACGACGTCACCGTCGGCCGCGAGCCGCTGCCCTCCGTAGGTGTCGCCCTGGCCGAACAGAAAGTGCCCGCCGTGGATCCACACCAGCACCGGAAGCCGTCGCTCCGACTCGCGTGGGGGAGTGGTCACGTTCAGGTACAGGCAGTCCTCCGCCACGCTCGGCCGGTCCATCGGCAGACCCGGCAACTGGGCACAGGCCGGCGCCGGCACGGTCGCGTCCCGGACTCCGGTCCAGGCCGGTGCCGGACGCGGCGACGTCCAACGCAGCGCGCCGACCGGGGGCGCCGCGTACGGTACGCCGAGGAAGCTCCGGTGGTCGGCGGCGACCGTGCCGCGGACGGCACCGCTCTCGGTGCGGACCACGGCCGGGTTCCGGTCGCTGCGGCTGTCGGTGTCCACCGTCGCCGATCCGCCCGTCGGTGCCACGGCCAGCGTCAGGATGACGGCACCGAGGGCGCCGACCGCCCCGGGAAGCCGCCAGCGCCGGGCACTCCAACCAGTCATTCTCATCACTCGCTCCATCTCTCGTCGGCCGAGCCGCGCGACGCCGCGCGGGTCGGTACCGGAAGCATGGGCGGCGGTCGTCCGTCCCAGCCGGCGCGCGCTAGTGCACCCGGGACCGGGCCGGCGCCGGACCCGCCCGGGCCTGCCGGACGGCTAGGCTCGACGCCGCCGGGTGCACTAGACCGGGACCCGGGCGAGCCGGAGAGGAGAGGCGGTTGGCACCGGACGGCGAAAGTGGGGCGCCCTACGCCCGCATCGCGGCCGAGCTGCGCCGCCAGATCATCACCGGCGCCATCGGCGCGGGAGAACGCGTTCCGTCGACCCGACAGATCATGCGCGACCACGGCGTGGCGATGGCGACGGCCAGCCGGGTACTGGCCCTGCTCCGGCAGGAAGGGCTCGTCGAAGCGGTACCCGGGGTCGGCACCGTCGTGTCCGGACGGTCGGTCGACCCGGGACGGCCCCGTCGAGCGGGACGGCACGCCCCGGCCGCCGCGGCACAGGCCGGAGAGCGGGTCCCCGGCCGACCCGACGCCGAGGTGTTCCTCGACCGGGTCGTACGCCGAGCCATCGAGATCGCCGACGCGGAGGGGATGCCGGCCGCCACCATGCGTCGGATCGCCACCGACCTCGCCGTGCCCACCGTCTCGGTGCACCACCGGGTCCGGGGCCGGGAACACCTGGTCACCCTGATGGCCGACACCGTCTTCGCCGGGTACCCGGTACCGCTGCGGCCGCCGGCCGGCTGGCGCGCGCAACTCGAGATGTTGTGTCGGACGCAGTGGGCGATGTACCGCCGCCACCCGTGGCTGGCACACGTGGTGTCCCTGACCCGCCCGCTGTTCGCCCCGAACGCCATGGCGCACACCGAATGGGCGATGCGCGCGGTCGCCGGTCGGGGCCTCGACGCGACGACGCTGGTGCACGTCGCCGCCATGGTCGGCAACTTCGTGCGGGGTACGGCGGTGAACCTGGACCGCGAGGCGGATGCCGTACAGGACACCGGACTCACCGACGACGAGTGGATGCACGCGCAGCGGGAGAGCCTGGCCGCCGTACTGCGCACCGGCGCGTTCCCGATCCTCGCCGGCATCACCACCCGGCCTGACGTCGACCTCAACATCGACACCCTGTTCGAGTTCGGTCTGGCGCGCACCCTCGACGGCATCTCCGCGCTGCTGGACGAACACGCCCGATGAGCCGACCGGCACTGCGACCGCACGCCGCCGAACTGGCCAGCCGACGGCGGACCGGAGCACCACCGGCTCGACGATCAAATCCTCGCGCCGGCGTCGGCCACCCCGGCCGCGTCGATCACGGCCTCCACGGCGAGCCGTACCAGGGTCCGGACGTCCAGCCGATCCATGATCTGCGTCTCACGAACGCATCGAGTGTCCGGGCGGTGTCGTAGCCTCAGGGCTCTCGCGCCGACGGGTGCGGACAACTTCATCTGCTCCCGCGCGGGGGAAGCCGGTGCGAAGCCGGCGCTGACCCGCAACCGTGTGCGAGCCCGATCCTGTCGGTCCGGGCCCGTGAGTCGGAATGCCCGCGTGGGGAGTGAGCGGCTCAACGTCGTGGTCTACGGATCGAGCCCGGGTCAGCCAGGGCCGTACGCCGGCCGGGCGGACGCGGTGCGTCGGTCACCGCTCCGAAAGGCGACCCTCTGATGGCTCCTGGTCTAGTCGCCCGGCTCCAGCCGGCGCTGGTCCTGCTCGCGTTCCTCGTCGGCACCGGCGCGACCACGCTCGCCACCGGCGGTGTGGCCACCGCCCGGCGTCGCGTCAACTAGGTGGGCACCCTGTCGCGGCGGGTGCCACGGGCGTTGCATCCCGGCGCGTGGTGGCTGTGGGCGTTGGGGCTCGCCACCGCGGCCACCCGCACCACCAACCCGCTGCTGCTGGCACTGATCATCGGCGTGGCGGCCTGTGTGGTCGCGGCCCGCCGGGGTGACGCGCCGTGGGCCCTGGGCTTCCGGCTCTACCTGTGGCTCGGCGCGATCATCGTGCTCTCCCGGGTGGTGTTCCGGATCGTCTTCGGCGGCGGACAGGGTGATCACGTCCTGTTCATCCTGCCGGAGATCCCGTTGCCGGAACTGGCGGCCGGTATCCGGCTGTTCGGGCCGGTCGCCGTGGAACAGGTGCTCGGCGGCGTCTACGACGGGCTCCGGTTGGCCACGATGGTGATCTGCCTCGGCGCCGCGAACGCCCTGGCCAACCCGAAACGGCTGCTGCGGGCCGTACCCGCGGCCCTCTACGAGGTCGGCACCGCCGTCGTCGTGGCGCTGTCGGTCGCGCCGCAGCTGGTGGAGAGCGTGCTGCGGGTCCGGCGGGCACGGCGGTTGCGGGGTGCCCGGGGCGGTGGCCCGCGCGCCCTGCGGGGCATCGTCATCCCGGTGCTGGCCGACGCGCTGGACCGGTCGCTGGCGTTGGCCGCGGCGATGGACTCGCGCGGCTACGGTCGCCGGGGGCGCCAGTCGGCGGCGGTGCACACACTCACCGGACTTCTGGTGGTCGGCGGGCTGTGCGGGGTGTGTGTCGGGGTGTACGGGCTGCTGGACGCCTCCACCCCCCGCTACCTCGGGCTGCCGATGCTGGCCACCGGCGTGCTGGTCGCCGCCGCCGGCCTGACCGTTGGCGGCCGACGGGTGCTGCGCACCGTGTACCGCCCGGACCGGTTCGGCTGGCCGGAGGCGCTCGTCGCCGCCTGCGGGATCGCGGCCGCCGCCGGGCTCTACCTGACCACCCGGGTGGAACCCGGCAATCTCTACCCCTCGCTCAGCCCGTTGGCCTGGCCGCAGTTCGCGGTCCTGCCGGCCGCGGCGATCCTCACCGGGTTGCTCCCCGCCTGGCTGGCGCCGCCCCCACCCGACGAGACCGACCCTGCGGCGGCAGCCGTCGCGGCGACCCCGGAAGAGCCCGCCCTCCGATGATCGAGTTCGACGACGTCACGATGACCTACGCCGACGCGGCGGACCCGGCGATCAGCGGGGTGAGCCTGCACATCGGCGAGGGGGAGCTGTGCCTGGTCGCCGGGCGTACCGGTGCGGGCAAGTCGACGCTGCTGCGGGCGGTCAACGGCCTCGTGCCGCACTTCACCGGGGGACGGCTGCGGGGCCGGGTCACCGTCGCCGGTCGCAGCACCCGCGACCAGCCGCCCCGCGAGTTCGCCGACCTGGTGGGCGTCGTGGGCCAGGATCCGCTCGCCGGCTTCACCACGGACACCGTGGAGGAGGAACTGGCGTACGGGATGGAGCAGCTCGCCGTACCCGCACCGGTGATGCGCAAGCGCGTCGAGGAGACCCTCGACCTGCTCGGCATCGCCGAACTGCGCCGACGTCCACTGCGTACCCTCTCCGGCGGCCAGCAGCAGCGGGTCGCGATCGGCGCCGTGCTCACCGCCCACCCGAAGGTCCTGGTCCTCGACGAACCCACGTCGGCGCTGGACCCGACCGCCGCCGAGGAGGTGCTGGCCGCGATCACCCGGCTGGTGCACGACCTGGGGGTGACCGTCGTGGTGGCCGAACACCGCCTGGAGCGGGTCGTCCAGTACGCCGACCGGCTCGTCTACCTGCCCGGCGACGGCAGCGTCGTCACCGGTACGCCGGCCGAGGTGTTGACCGGTGCGGCGGTCGCCCCACCCGTGGTCGAGCTGGGTCGGCTCGCCGGCTGGCACCCGCTGCCCCTGTCGGTACGCGACGCCCGCCGGCTCGCGGCCCCGCTGCGTACCCGGCTCGCCTCGGTGTCCCCGCCCCCGGCGGCCACCGTGGAGGGTCCGGTCCTCCTGCGTGCCCGACAGGTGGTGGTCCGGTACGGCGCCGTGTTCGCGGTACGCGGTGTCGACCTCGACCTGCGCGCCGGAACCGTCACCGCGCTGATGGGACGTAACGGCTCGGGCAAGTCCTCGCTGCTGTGGGCGTTGCAGGGTTCGGGTCCGCGCCAGGGCGGCCGGGTCGACGTCAACGGTGTGGACCCCGGGAGGCGACCCGCCCGCGAGGCCCGCAGGCTCGTCGGCCTCGTCCCGCAGACCGCGAGTGACCTGCTCTACCTGGAGACCGTCGACGCCGAGTGCGCGCAGGCCGACCAGGAGTCCGGCGCGGTGGCGGGGTCCTGTCGGGCTCTGCTGGACCGGCTCGTGCCGGGCATTCCCGGACAGCGGCACCCCAGGGACCTCTCCGAGGGGCAGCGACTCGCCCTGGTCCTGGCCGTGCAGCTGGTCGCCGCCCCGGCGGTCGTGCTGCTCGACGAGCCGACCCGCGGCCTCGACTATCCGGGCAAGAAACACTTCGCGGCGATGGTGCGCCAGCTCGCCGCCGACGGTCGCGGCGTCGTCGTCGCCACCCACGACGTCGAGTTCGTCGCCACCGCCGCGGACCGGGTGGTGGTGATGGCCGAGGGGAGCGTCGTCGCCGACGGACCGACGCCCGAGGTGGTGGTCGCCTCACCCGCCTTCGCCCCGCAGGTGGCCAAGGTCCTCGACCCGCTGCCGTGGCTCACCGTCGACCAGGTCGCCGCCGCGCTGGACGGAACCCCGGCATGACCAGCGGCCCGCCGCAGACCCCGACAGGTCACCCTGGAGGCGTCCACCGGTCGCTGGTACGCCTGCGGGCCCGCAACTCGGTGGTCCTCGTCCTCGCCTCGGCCGCCGGGCTGGCGATGTTCCTCTGGCCGCTGTTCACCACCCCGGTGCCGACGGCGATGGCCCACTCCTCGGACGCCCCGCTGGTCTTCGTGGTGATCCTGCCGGTCATGATCGCCGTCGTCCTGAGCGAACTCACCTCCGGCGGCATCGACACCAAGGCCCTGGCCATGCTCGGTGTCCTCTCCGCCGTCAACGCCGCGTTGCGGCCGCTGGGCGCCGGAACCGCCGGCATCGAAACCGTGTTCTTCATGCTCGTGCTGGCCGGGCGGGTCTTCGGTCCCGGCTTCGGATTTGTCCTCGGCTGCACCAGCCTCTTCGCCTCGGCGCTGCTGACCGCCGGCATCGGGCCCTGGCTCCCGTTCCAGATGATCGCCTCCGCCTGGGTGGGGCTCGGTGCCGGCCTGCTGCCGCGCCGCGTACGTGGACGCGCCGAGATCGCCGTGCTCGCCGGGTACGGCATCTTCGCGGCCTACTTCTTCGGCTTCCTGATGAACATGTGGTTCTGGCCCTACGTCTCCCAGGGCACCCAGCTCGACTTCGTCGCCGGCGACCCACTGCTGGACAACCTGCACCGGTTCGCCGTCTTCACCCTCACCACCTCGACTCTCGGCTGGGACACCGGCCGCGCCCTGACCAACACCGTCGTCATCCTGCTCGCCGGTCCGGCCGTACTCGCCGTGCTGCGGAGGGCCGCCCGCCGGGCCGCCTTCGACGACCCCGTCGAGTTCGAACCACTCCGGCCGGGGCAGGGGCGTTGGCGGCCGGGCCGAGCATGAACAGGACGTCGGCCCAGGCGGCGCCGGCGATGCCGTACCAGCAGCCCGTGGACCGGCCCTCCGCGCCGGACCGGGTGCCGGCCAGCTTCCTGGCGACATCCGCCCGCCGCTGTCGGGTCAGCCTCGACGGGGCGTCGCCTCAGTCGACGAACTCGATCACGTCGGCCGGCTCCCGGCGCGGCACGCCCGGCGGCGGCGTGGCGTCGACGGCGAAGCCGAGCCGGATCACCAGGTACGGCTCGCCGACGCCGGCGAGCAGGTCGCGCATCAGCCAACGGGGCCAGTCCAGCTCGATCGGGTCGCTGAGCGGGGCGGTGGCGAGGCCGTCGGCGACGGCGGTGAGCAGCAGGGCGGACAGTGCCTCGCCGCCGGTGAGCAGATCGCGCGGGCTGTCGCCGCGACCGAACAGGATGACGTACGCGGCTCCGCGGTCGGTTCCCGCACCGGCGTCCAGGCCGGGTGTGCCGCCGAGGGCGTGGTCGCGGATCGGCACCCGGCGGGGTGCCGGGCCGACCGCCGAGGTGCTCGGCACGCCGTCGCGGCTGTCCGAGGGCCGGTTCGTCCAGCGGCGGAGTTCGGCCCGGTACGCCGGGTCGTCCAGTTCGGCGGCGGCGGCGTTGGCGGTCGCGACGGCGAGCATCGACAGCTGGTCAGGGCGGACCAGGTGCAGGTGGGCACCCTCGGCCTCGACGACCGTACGCAGCCTGTCGACCATTGCCCTGGGGACCGGCCGGTCGGCGAACGCCCGCCGGTCACTACGTCGGCGGGACCCGGCGAGATGCTGGCGGATCTCCGCCGGCTCCGGGTCGTGCCGACCGACGACCGTGACCGTGGCCAGCAGGTCCGGGTCGGAGTCGTCCGGAACCCGGGTGACCTCGGTACGGTGACCGGCGACGGCCAGCGCCAGCCGCGCGTGGTGCAGGGCGGCCCCACAGCTGACCAGCAGCAGCCGGCGCTGGGCGTCGGTGCTGCGCAGCTGCCTTGTCGGGTCGGCCCGCAGGGTCAGCACGTCGCCGGGGCCGACCCGCCAGCGCCACGGCTGGGTGTTGAACACCGAGGGCGCGCGGAGGGCGTACCGGGCGGCGGCGGTCAGCGCGGCCCGAACCTCGGTGGGCGTCGGGGCGGTGTTCGGGTCTGCGGTCATCACGGTCACTCCTCGTCGGGGTCGACACACCACGTCGGCTCGTCGACAGCGGACTGCTCCTCGTCCGGTCTCGACACCACCACGATGGGGCCGACCCGGGCGGCGGGGGCAGGGCCCCAGGTCCCCTCTCCGACGGGCCGTGGTCCCCCGCCGAAGGTCCCCGGCTCGGGACCTTCGGCCCTGTCGGTCCAGGCCGACGGCGGGTAGGAACAAGGGGTGATTCGTGTCTTCCTGCTCGACGACCACGAAGTGGTCCGGCGCGGCCTGGCCGACCTGCTGCAGAGCGACGGTGATATCGAGGTGGTCGGCGAGTCCGGGTCCGCCCAGGAGGCGACGCGCCGGATTCCCGCGCTTCGGCCGGACGTGGCGATCCTGGACGCCCGCCTGCCGGACGGCAACGGCATCGACGTGTGCCGGGACGTACGGGCGGTCGACTCCACGATCAAGGGTCTGGTGCTGACCTCGTACGAGGACGACGAGGCACTGTTCGCGGCGATCATGGCCGGGGCGGCCGGGTACGTGCTCAAGCAGATTCGTGGCACGGACCTGGTCGACGCGGTCCGCCGGGTGGCGGCCGGCCAGTCTCTACTGGACCCGGCGGTCACCGCCCGGGTGCTCGAACGGATCCGCATCGGTGTCGAGCAGCCCACCGAGTTCCAGTCCCTGACCGAACGGGAGCGCCGGATCCTGGAGTACGTGGCGGAAGGGCTCACCAACCGGGAGATCGCCGCGAAGATGTTCCTGGCCGAGAAGACCGTGAAGAACTACGTCTCCAGCCTGCTGGCCAAGCTCGGGCTGGAACGGCGTACCCAGGCCGCGGTGCTGGCCACCCGACTGCTCGGCGAACGACACTGAGCCGCCCGGCCCGGCTGACCCGACCTGGCGGGCCCTGTCGGCGGGACCTGGCGGTTCAGGGCGGGCGGGTCGGTGCCGGGCGGCGTACCAGGGCCGAGCGCGTCGACACCGGCTCAGTCCCGCAGCGGTACCCGCCAGGCGATCGTCGTACCGGTCGGCTCGCTTCGGCCGATGTCGAAGGTGCCACCGTGCGTCTCCGCGCGTTCCCGCAGGTTGACCAGGCCGCCCCGGGCCCGCGCCGGATCGGTGCCCGCCCCGTCGTCAACCACCCGGACCGCCAGTTCGCCGTCGCGTACCTCGACGAACACCGTGACCCGGCTTGCCCGGGCATGCCGGACCACGTTCGAGAGCGCTTCGCCGAGGACCGCGAGCAGGTCGGGACGTAACCGGTCCGGTACCGCGCTGTCCACCGGGCCGGACATCTCCAATCCCGGACGGAACCCCAACGACCCGGCGAAGCCGGCGACCAGGTCCCGGATCTCGGTCCGGAGCGCGGCGGTCATCGGGGTACGCAGCTCGAAGATCGCCCGTCGGATGTCCCGGATGGTGGCGTCCAGATCGTCGACGGTGTCGTTGAGCCGCTGCCGTACGTCCGGCCGGCCGGCCAGCGGTGCCACCGTCTGGAGTTGGAGGCCCATCGCGAACAGCCGCTGGATCACCACGTCGTGCAGGTCCCGGGCGATCCGCTCACGGTCCTCCAGGACCACCAGCAGTTCCCGTTCCTCCTGCGCCCGGGCCCGTTCCAGGGCCAGCGCCGCCTGCCCGGCGAACGTCGCCAGCAGGGTGCCGTCCACGTCGGTGCCCACCTGCTGACCGATCGGGTAGGCGATGACGAGCACACCGTGCAGGGTGTCGCCGGCGGTCAGCGGTGAGATCACCGCCGGGCCGGCACCGACCGGCGCGGGCCAGGGCGCCGCCTTGGCGAGGCTCTCCAGCACCGCCTGCCGGCGTCGGGTCACCGGTTCGACAAGGTCGGTGTCGGCGGCGGCCAGCACCGTGCCGACCAGGTCACCGGCGCCCCCGCCGTCCGCGACCTCGACGGTGAGCTGTCCGGTGTCGTCGTCGTAGAGCAGGACGAGAGCCAGGTTGGCCTCGGCGACCTCCCGGGCCCGCCGGGCGATCAGCCGCAGCGCGTCGGTGCGGCGTACCTCGCCCAGCAGCACCCCGGTGATCTCGGCGGCAGCCGCGAGCCACCGCTCGCGCCGATGTGCCACGGCGAACAGCCGGGCGTTCTCGATGATCACCCCGGCGGCGGCGGCGAGCGCCACGACGATCTCCTCGTCGTCGTCGGTGAACTCGGCCGTGCCCTGCTTCTCGGCGAGGTAGAGATTGCCGAACACCTGGTCCCGGATGCGTACCGGCACGCCGAGGAAACTGTGCATCGGCGGGTGGTTGGGCGGGAAGCCGTACGACTGGGGGTGCCGGGTGATGTCGGGCATCCGTACCGGCCGGGGGTCGGCGATCAGCAGGCCGAGTACGCCCCGGCCGTGCGGCAGGTCGCCGATCCGGTCCCGGGTCGTGGCGTCGAGGCCGTGGGTGATGAAGTCGGTCAGTTGCCGGTCGGGCCCGATGATGCCGAGTGCGCCGTACCGGGCGCCGGCGAGCCGGCAGGCCGCGACCACGATCCGGTCCAGGGTGCTGTGCAGGTCCAGGTCGGTGCTGATGCCGACGACCGCGTCCAGGAGCGCGCGCAGCCGCTCCCGGCTGGTGACCACCTCACCGACCCGGTCCAGCATCTCCTGGAGCAGTTCGTCGAGCCGGATCCGGGACAGCGGCGTGAGACCCAACGACGGTGCCGGGAAGCCCGCCTCGGTCGGAGACGGCTGCGTTGGCTCGGCCACCGGCCGATGTTACCGACCGGAGGGCCGACCTCGGCAGTCCCGGAGCGGGGTCGCCCTACGCCGTACGGCGCCGCCGACGAGTTGTCGGCCCGGGTACGCCAGCCCGCGCCGGTTCCGGCAGGCCGGCCAGCCCCGCGCCGGTTCCGGCAGGCCGGCCAGCCCCGCGCCGGGTCGGGCAGGCCGGCGAGGGCGTATCGCGGGCCGGAGCGGGCTCCCGGCGTCCGGCCCGGTCAGCGGGTGGTGTCGCGCGGGTCAGCTGCGCAGGAAGGCGAGCAGATCCTTGTTGACCTGGTCCTGGAGGGTCGCGGTCATCCCGTGCGGTGCGCCGGGGTAGTAGATCTCCTGCGCGTTCGCGACCAGTTGCGCGGTCTTGTGCGCGGAGTCGTTGACCGGGACGATCTGGTCGTCCTCGCCGTGCATCACCAGCGTGGGGACGTCGAACTTGGCCAGGTCGTCGCGGAAGTCGGTCTCCGAGAAGGCCTTGATGCTCTCGTAGGAGTTCTTCAGGCCGGCCTGCATGCTCCACAGCCAGAACTGGTCGAGAGTGCCCTTGGACACCTTTGCCCCGGGCCGGTTCGCTCCGTAGAACATCTGGGCCAGGTCCTGGTAGAACTGCGACCGGTCCTTGACGAGGTTGGCGCGCAGGTCGTCGAACACCTGGATCGGCAGGCCCTCGGGATTGTCCGGCGTCTGCACCATGATCGGCGGTACGGCGGAGATGAGCACCGCCCTGGCCACCTGGCGTGTGCCGTGCCGGCCGATGTAGCGGGCGACCTCCCCACCGCCGGTGGAGTGGCCGACCAGGGTGGCGTCGGTCAGGTCCAACGCCTCGATCACGGCGGCGAGGTCGTCGGCGTACCCGTCCATGTCGTTGCCCGCCGAGGCCTGGTCCGACCGGCCGTGACCCCGTCGGTCGTGCGCGACCACCCGGAACCCGTTCTGCGCCAGGAAGAGCATCTGACCGTCCCACGCGTCAGCCGTCAGCGGCCAACCGTGGGAGAAGGTGACGACCGGGCCGGTGCCCCAGTCCTTGTAGTAGATCCGGGTGCCGTCCTTGGCGGTGACCTGACCCATGACTTCCCCCGTACGCCGTCGATTCGGTGACTCGGCCCGACCCGTGCGGGGCCGACCGACGGAGCCTTTCCGGCGAGGAGCCCGGCCGGTTCACTCCGATATCTGCATCTTGCCGGCTTTCACCAGGTTGTGGCGGCGGATGACGGGTCGGCACCCGCGATCGAGCGCGACCTGGGCCATCCCGTCAATCAGCCCGGAAAACCCCAAACATAGCCAGATGGGAATCCGGGCCGCAAACACGGCTGGTTGTCGTCGCGCTCGTCGCGGGTCCGTTCCTCCCGGCCGGTACGGGTTCATGCACTGGCAGCCGCCGTGGATGGCCACACCGGGCGACGCCGTCCGGCCCGCCGCCCCGAACGGGGTACCCGGCCGGTCCTGCCCGGGTACGTCGAACGGTCCGGAGCCGTCCCCCACCGGCACCGGTACGACCTTTCGGTCCACAGCGGAGCGGCCCGTACGCGACGCGGGTGACCGCCGTCGTACCCGCCTTCGGCGTCGGCAGTCGGTTCCGGAAGCGGGATTCCCTACTCCCGTCGGCCCGGTGGCGACCTTCGGAGGTCGGGTTGGGCGGGTGATGCTCACCGCTGAGCCGCTCGATCATTGGTGGCTGGGGAGCGGAGTGGATAACTTCGAGCCTTCGGGGCGGGCGAGGGACGGGGGCTGGATGACGGACGGTAACGCGGCATATCGCTACAGCAACACGGTGGTGCTGTCAGTGACGGCGTTGGAGGCACCGGTGGTCGTGACCTCCGACCAGATCGACGACGAGTTGAGCGGGACCCTCGAACGGCTGCGGCTGCGCCGGGGCATGCTCCAGCGGATCGCCGGCATCCGGGAGCGGCGCTGGTGGCCGGACGACGTCAGCTTCGTCGACGCCGCGGTGACGGCCGGGGCGAAGGCGCTGTCGGAGGCGGGCGTCGACGCGCACGACGTCGGTCTGCTCATCAACACGTCGGTGTCCCGGGCACATCTGGAGCCGTCGACGGCGGTGGCCGTCCACCACTCGCTGGGTCTGCCGCAGACGGCGTTGAACTTCGACATCGCCAACGCCTGCCTCGGATTCGTCAACGGTATGCAGGTCGCCGCGAACATGATCGACGCCGGGCAGATCCGGTACGCGCTGGTCGTCGCCGGGGAGTGTTCCCGGCAGGCGCAACAGGCGACCATCGACCGGCTACGCGGCCCGCGGACGACCCGCGCCGACGTCCGGGACCAGTTCGCCACGTTGACCCTCGGCTCAGGTGCGGCGGCGATGGTGCTGGCCGCCGCGGACGCACACCCGGACGGCCACCGGTTGATCGGCGGGGTGAGCCGGGCGGCCACGCAGCACCACGAGTTGTGCGTGGGGGACCACACGAGGATGCGTACCGACGCGAAGGGGCTGCTCGACGCGGGACTGGAACTGGCCGAGGCGACCTGGGCGCATGTCGGCCCCTGGGACTGGCAGAAGATGGACCTGTACGTGATGCATCAGGTCTCGGTGGCCCACACCCGTGGTGTCGTCGACCGGCTCGGCCTCGACCCGGCCCGGGTCCCGGTGACGTTCCCGCTGCTGGGCAACGTCGGACCGGCGTCGCTGCCGCTGACCCTGGCACAGAACGCCGACTCGCTCAGCCCCGGCGAGCGGGTGTTGTGCATGGGAGTCGGCTCCGGCCTCAACACCTGCGCGCTGGAGATCGTGTGGTGACCGGCCCGGGGCAGTGGGGGCCGCCGGCCCTGCCCGGTCTGGAGCACGCCTGGTCCCGGTCGGTCACCGCGCTGGACAGCCAGGGCGTACGGCGTACCTGGCACGTGCTGGACAGCGCCTGGAGCGGAACGACTGATCACACCGGGTACGCGGGAACGCTGCTGTGCGTACACGGCAACCCCACCTGGTCGTACCTGTGGCGGCACGTGCTGGCCCGGTTCAGCCGACCCGGCGCGCCGCCCTGGCGGGTCGTCGCCGTCGACCATCTGGACATGGGTTTCTCCGAGCGCACCGGCACCGTACGCCCGCTCGCGCAACGGATCGCCGACCTCGGTACCGTCACGGACGCTCTCGGCCTGACCGGCCCGGTGGTCACGGTCGGGCACGACTGGGGCGGAGCCATCTCGCTGGGCTGGGCGCTGCGTCACCGCGACCAGCTACGCGGCGTGGTGCTGACGAACACGGCGGTGCACCAGCCGAGCGGGTCACCGGCACCCGCGCTGATCCGGCTGGCCCGACTGCCCGGCGTCCTGCCGGCGGTGACCGTGTCCACGCCGACGTTCCTGCTGGCCACCCTCGCGCTGGCGAATCCGTCGCTGCCGGCCCCGGTCCGCGACGGCTACCTCGCCCCGTACCGGTCGCCGGACCGGCGGGCGGCGATCGGTGGTTTCGTGGCGGACATCCCGCTCACCCCCGAGCACCCGAGCTGGTCCGCACTGACCGAGGTGGCGGAGCGCCTGGACACGCTGGCCGAGGTGCCGGCCCTGCTGCTGTGGGGGCCCCGCGACCCGGTCTTCGGCCAGGCACACCTGCGTGACCTGCGCGCCCGGCTGCCGCATGCCCAGCTGCACCGGTTCGAGGGTGCGGGGCACCTGCTCGCCGAGGACGCCGACGTCGCCGGTGCCGTGGAACGCTGGGTGACCGATCTGGACCAACCGAGTGTGGTGGCGGCCGCCGACCCGGGGCCGGAGACCGCGCCGGCAGCAGGGCCGACGGATCCGGCGCCGGAAACCGCGCCGGCCGTGGATCCCGCTCCGGAGTCCGTCCCGGCCTGGCGTCCACTCTGGGCGGCGCTGGAGGAACGTGCCGACGACCGGTCCGCCGCGCTGGTCGAACTGGCCCGGGGCGGCCGACAGGTGAGCTGGTCGCTGCTGTGGCGGCGGATCCGGGAGATCGCGGCCGGGCTGTCCGCCTCCGGAGTACGCCACGGCGACCGGGTGGCGCTGCTGGTACCACCCGGCGCCGACCTGACCGCCGCCGTCTACGCCTGCCTGCGTATCGGCGCGGTGATCGTGGTCGCCGACCCGGGTCTGGGACTGACCGGGATGAACCGGGCACTGCGCGGCGCCGCTCCCGCGCATCTCATCGCCATCGGTCCCGGGCTCGCCGTCGCCCGGGCGCTGCGCTGGCCGGGACGGCGTCTCGGAGCCGGACCCGGTGCCGCCGCGCTGGGCGCGTTGACCCTGGGCAAGCTCGCCCGGCTCGGCGCGGGGCAGCGGGAGCTGCCGGACCCACCTGAGCCGGACGACGACGCCGCGGTGCTGTTCACCTCCGGTTCCACCGGGCCGGCGAAGGGCGCCGTCTACACCCACCGTCAGCTCGCCGCGATGCGGGACGCGCTCTCCGGTCTCGGCCTGGACGCCGAGGCCGGGATCGTGGCGGCGTTCGCGCCGTTCGCACTCTTCGGTCCGGCCCTCGGCGCGTCCTCGGCGATCCCGGACATGTCGGTGACCGCACCCCGGACGCTGACCGCCGCCGCCCTCGCCGAGGCGACGGCCGCGGTCGACGCCTCGGCGGTGTTCGCCTCACCGGCGGCACTGCGCAACGTGGTCGACACCGGCGATCTGCTGGATCCCCGGCAGCGCGCCGCGCTGGCGGGGGTCCGACTGCTGTTCAGCGCCGGCGCACCGGTGCCCGCACCGCTGCTCGCCCAGGCGCGGGCGCTGATGCCCGGGGCACAGCCACACACCCCGTACGGGATGACCGAGGTCCTGCCGGTCACCGACATCACCCTCGACGAGATCGTCGACGTCGGGCCGGGTGACGGTGTCTGCGTCGGCCGACCGCTGCCCGGGGTGCGGGTGGCGATCGCCGTGCTGGACGAGACCGGTGAACCCGCGGCCGAGCCCGGCTGCCCGGTCGGGCGGACCGGCGAGATCATGGTCAGGGCGGCGCACGTCAAGGACCGGTACGACGCCCTCTGGCTGACCGAGCGGGCCAGCTCCCGGAACCCGGGCTGGCACCGCACCGGGGACGTCGGCAGGCTCGATCCGGACGGCCGGCTCTGGGTACAGGGCCGGCTGGCGCACGTGCTGGTCACCGCTGAGGGCGTACTCACGCCCGTCGGGATCGAGCAGCAGGTGGAGTCGTTGCCGCAGGTCGCCCGGGCCGCCGTGGTCGGGGTGGGTCCGCGTGGTGTGGCGCAGGTGGTGGTCGTCGCCGAGACCCGGCCCCCGGTACGCCGACCCCGGCTGGCGGGCCGGGAACTCGCCGACGCGGTACGCGGGGTCGTCGCGCCGCCGGTCGCGGCCGTGCTGCTGGTTCCGTCGTTACCCACCGACATCCGGCACAACTCGAAGATCGACCGTTCCCGGCTGAGCCGGTGGGCCGAACGGGTGCTCGCCGGTGGGAGGCTCAGCGGATGGTGAAAGTCCTGGTCACCGGTGCCAGCGGCATGCTCGGCCGCGCCGTCGCCACCGTCCTGGCCCGCCGGGGAGACGACGTCCGGGTCCTGCAGCGGCGGCCCTCCGGCCTGACCGACGTCGACGAGCGACGGGGCGACATCACCGACCCGGATGCGGTACGCGCGGCCGTCAGCGGGGTCGACGCGGTGGTCCACCTGGCCGCGAAGGTGTCGATGACCGGAGCCTGGGAACTGTTCGAACGGGCCAACGTCGGTGGCACCACCGCCCTGCTCGCCGCTGCCCGGCGAGCCGGCGTGTCCCGGTTCGTGCACGTCTCCTCCCCGTCCGTCGCCCACCACGGTGCCGGACTGGTCGGCGTCGACGCCGAGCCGGCCGACCCGGGACGGGCCCGGGGCAACTACGCGCGCAGCAAGGCCTCGGCCGAGCTGCTCGCGTTGGCCGCCGACTCGCCCGATCTCGCCGTCGTGGCGGTCCGCCCCCATCTCGTCTGGGGACCGGGTGACACCCAACTGGTCGCCCGGATCGTCGAACGGGCCCGGTCGGGCCGGCTGGCCCTGGTCGGTCGAGGCACCGCCCTGATCGACACCACGTACGTCGACAACGCCGCCGACGCCCTGGTCGCCGCGCTCGACCGGGCGCCCGAGACCGGCGTACACGGACGGGCTTTTGTGGTGTCCAACGGCGAGCCGCGGACGGTGGCCGAGTTGGTCGACCGGATCTGCGCCGCCGCCGGGGCGCCGTCACCACGGCTCCGGGTGCCGGTGGGCGTGGCCAGGACCGGCGGCGCCGTGGTGGAGCGCCTCTGGTCGGCACTGCGGCGCACCGACGAACCGCCGATGACCCGGTTCCTGGCCGAACAGTTGTCCACCGCGCACTGGTTCGACCAACGCCGGACCCGGGAGGCACTGCGCTGGTCACCACGGGTCAGCATGGAGGAGGGATTCGCCCGGCTGGCCGCCGCCCGCCCGGGCGACGCCGGCGACCGGACCGACCCCGCCGGGTGGTACAGCTAGGCCGCCTTCCAGGCGGCGTCCACCAGGGTGGGGAGCATCTGGGCCGCGGACCCTCGCAGGTTGACGGCGGATATCCGGTCGAGCGGTGTCGGCTCCGGGTTGATCTGGATGACGGTGGCGCCGGAGTGTGCCGCGATCCGGGGGATCTCGGCGGCCGGATACACGACGCCGGAGGTGCCGACCGTCAGCAGTACGTCGCACGCCGCCGCCGCGTCGACTGCCGCGCTCAACGCCGCCCCGGGCAGTGCCTCGCCGAACCAGACCACGCCGGGACGGACGAGTGCGCCGCAGTCGGCACATCGGGGCGGTGGTATCCGGCGTCCTTCCCCCGGCTCGTCGCCCTGACCGCCCTCCACCGCCGGAAAGGCCGCCGGGTGCCCCGCCTCCGCCACACAGCGGGGTGCGAAGAGACTGCCGTGCAGGTGGATCGGAGCGTGGGATCCGGCCCGTTCGTGCAGGTCGTCGACGTTCTGGGTGATCACAACGGTGCCCGGGACGAGGGCTTCGATGGCGGCGGTGGCCCGGTGTCCGGCATTCGGCTCGGCCCGACGCACCCGGGCGCGCCGCCACTCGTACCAGCCCCAGACCAGATCCGGGTCGGTGTGGAACGCCTCGGGAGTGGCGAGCCGCTCGGCGTCGAAGCGGGCCCACAACCCGGTGAGATCGTCACGGAACGTCGGTACGCCGCTCTCGGCCGAGATCCCGGCACCGGTGAAGACGACAACCCTGCGGGCCTGGCCGAGGAGCGCGGCGACCCCGGGTGGCAGAGCACTCATCCGGAAGATCCTGCCAGCCCGCAGGGAGCACGCCAGCCCCCGCTCGTGACCACCCTGTGCTGACCGGTGCCGGTCGGAGGGGACCGGCGGAGGCGCTGACGCCCCGCCCCGCAGGACGGCGGGACAGGGCAGGACGCCCGCAGGACGGCGGGACAGGGCAGGACGCCCGCAGGACGGCGGGACAGGTCAGGACGGCCGCAGCGCGCGGGCGAGGCGCTGGACGGCCTCGTCCATGAGGTCGGGTGGGGCGGCGGCGTAGGTGAGGCGTAGGTGCGGGGCCGGGGGCTCGGCCGCGTACCAGGGGCGGCCCGGAAAGACGATGACGCCTTCGGCGGCCGCGGCGGCGGCCAGTACGACGTCGTCGGTGCCCTCGGGCAGCCGGACCCAGAGGTGCAGACCACCGCGCGGGATCGACTGCGGGGCGAGTTCCGGCAGGTGCCGGCGGAGCGCGGCCAGCAGCGCCTCGCGGCGGTGGCGTAGCGCGGTGTGCAGGGCGCGGCGGTGCCGCGCCCAGGCCGGGGCCGTGACGAGGTCGAGGGCCGCCTGTTGCAGTGGACCGGCGACGAAGAGGTCGTCGAGCAGCCGGGCGGCGCGCAGGCGGGCGGCGGCCGGACCACGGGCGCCGATCGCGGCGACACGTAGCCCGGGAGCCGTCGACTTGGTCAGCGACCGCAGGTAGACGACGTGCCCGTCGGGGTCGTCGGCGGCCAACGGTGGCGGGGCGTGGCCGTCGATGGTCAGGTCGCGGGCGTAGTCGTCCTCGATCAGGAACGCCCCGGCATCGCGTACGGTGTCGGCGACCTCGGCCCGGCGGTGCTCGGCCAGGGTGGCGCCGTGCGGGTTGGCGTGCAGCGGTTGACAGTAGAAGAGCCGGGCGCCGGTACGGGCGAACGCGGCCGCGAGTTGGTCGGGCCGTACGCCGTCGGTGTCGACGGGCACCGGCACCACCCGCAGTCCGGCCGCCCGGGCGGCGGCCAGCGCCCCCAGGTACGTCGGCGACTCGACGAGCAGGACGTCGCCGGGGGCGGCGAGCGCCCGCAGCGCGGACGACAGCGCGGCCTGCCCACCCGGGCAGATCACCATGTCGTCGGCGCGCAGCCCGGCCCCGGATTCGCGGGCGAACCAGGCGCGCAGGTCCTCGCGCCCCACCACCGGCCCACGTTGCCAGGACGCGGGTTGCCGGGCGGCGCGGGCCAGCGCGGCGCCGAGCGCGGCGGCCGGCTGCAGCTCGGCGTCCAGGTAGCCGCCGGAGAGCGGGATCGCCCCGGCGGGCGGTAACGCCAGTAGCGCCTGCATCTCGTCCTCGCCCGGCCGGCGGGAGCCGAGCGCCACCGTCTGCCAGGACAGGTCGGCGACCCGTCGCTGCACCGGCGAGCCGGCCACGAAGGTGCCGCTGCCGGATCGCGCCTCGACCAGCCCTTCGGCGACCAGCTGTCGGATCGCCTCGGCGACGGTGACCGGCGAGGCCCGGTGCCGGGCGGTCAGCTCGCGTACCGGGGGCAGCCGGGTGCCAGGCTCCGCGACAGCCACGAGCGCGCGCAGATCTTGGATAACGCGGTGCACTGCGTTACCGTAATTCATGAAAGATCAGAGTAGCGCTACTGTCAACACCACGGTAACGGCGAAACGGCTGGCCGGCCTCGCGCTCGGCGCGCTGGGCGTACTCGCCTTCAGCATGTCGCTGCCCGCCACCCGGGTCGCCGTACAGCAGCTCGACCCGTGGTTCGTCGCCTTCGGCCGGGCGGTCGGCGCGGCGGTGCTGGCCGGGGCGTACCTGCGCCTCACCGGCGCGGGACGACCGAGCCGGGGACAGTGGTGGCGACTGGGTGTGGTCGCCCTCGGTGTTGTCGTCGGCTTCCCGTTGTTCACCTCACTGGCGCTGATCACCCAGACCTCCACACACGGCGCGGTTGTCATCACCGTGCTGCCCGCGATGACCGCCGTCTTCGCGGCACTGAGGGCCGGCGAGCGCCCACCGCCGCTGTTCTGGGTCGCGAGCGCCGGTGGACTGCTGGCGGTGCTCACCTTTCTCGGCGCCAGCGGAGCGGTGCACGGTGCGCTCTCCCCGGCCGACCTGTTCCTGCTCGCGGCGGTGGTGCTCTGCGGCCTCGGATACGCGGAGGGCGGTGCGCTCGCCCGGGAGCTCGGCGGTGCCCGGACGATCTGCTGGGCGTTGCTGCTCGCACTGCCGGTCACCGTGCCCACGGTGGCCGTCGCCGCCGTGGCCGACCCTCCGCACGCCGACCCCGTAACCTGGTCGGCGTTCGGCTACCTCACCGTGGTCTCGATGTTCCTGGGCTTCTTCGCCTGGTACGCGGGACTGGCCCGGGGCGGCATCGCCCGGGTCGGCCAGCTCCAGCTCGGGCAGCCGGTGCTCACCCTGGCCTGGTCGGCGCTGCTGCTCAACGAGACCGTCGGCGTCGCCTCGATCGCGGCCGCCGTGGTGGTGCTGGCCTGCGTCGTACTGATCCAGCACACCCGCGACAGCGTCCCGGTGCCGGCGGTGGGGAAGGTCTGACCAGGCCACCGGCGTACCGCGGCCGGCGGAGGAACCCGGCGCCACCCGTCCCGGTCGGGGCCGGGTCTACCGCGCCACCCGCCCTGGCCGGGTCCACCGCCCGGACGGATTCGGCACGGTCCGGCTCCGCGAACCCCCGTCCGGACCGCCGGACGCCGCTGCCCGACCTGACCGGACGGAACCCGATCGGCGGCGGCCCGGCGCCCGACCGGGTCACCGCCGGTCAGCGGGACTTGGGGCCCGCCGCCCCGGTTGGCAGGATGGACGGCGTGCCAGTCCTCCCGCAGTCCGCCCTGCGCCCCAGCTACCCGATCCGGACCGAGCGGTTGTCGCTGCGTCCGCTCGCCGTCGCCGACGTCGACGCGCTGCTCGCCTACCGGAGCCGGCCCGACGTCTGTCGGTACGTACCGTTCGAGCCGATGACCCGGGAGGCTGTCCACGAACGGCTCGCCACGCACTGGGCGGCCACCGCACTCACCGACGCGGGCCAGGGCCTGACCCTCGGGATCGAGATCGCCGAGACCGGTCACCTGATCGGTGACGTGATGCTCTTCTGGCAGAGCCGGGAGCACGCGGGCGGGGAGATCGGCTACCTCCTGCACCCCGACTTCACCGGTCACGGCTACGCCACGGAGGCGGCGTGCGCGATGCTGCACCTGGGTTTCGACCACCTCGGCCTGCACCGCATCATCGCGCGGGTCGACGAACGCAACGAAGCCTCGGCGAAGGTGGCGCGACGCCTGGGGATGCGACAGGAGGCCCGGCTCGTGGACAACGAGTTCTTCAAGGGCGAGTGGAGCACGGAACTCGACTTCGCGATGCTCGCCGACGAATGGCCCGGGTACCGCACGGCGTGATCGGTACAGGTGGCGGTGTGCCAGGCGCCCGAGGGGCAGCGGCGGGTCGCCGGGACGGTGACGGTCGCGGTGACGGTGTTCCTGAGCGCACGTCTGGTGCGCCGGATCGGTGCGGAGCGGCGGGGGTCTGTCATCCGGGGCGCGGTGGCGGCCGGCAGCTGAGGAGCGGCGGCGGGTCGGACGGGTGAACCCGCCGGGGGACCGGCGGCCCGCACCGGGGCGCGTCGGCTCAGGCGGTGGCGGCGTCGTCCGCCGTACCAGTGCTCGCGGACGTGCGGTGGAGGAGTTCGGAGAGGCCCGTGATGTCCATGGTCGCCGCGAGGAACGGTGGGATGTAGCGCATGTTGACTGGAATGCCGGACTCCTGACCTCGGCTCCAGGCGTACACCAGCACGGACAGCCCGGTACTGTCGATGAACGTCAGCTCCCCGACATCGAGCGTCAGCGTACGCGGAGCGGCGTCCAGCACCGAGGCCAGCGTGGACCGCAGCAGTTCGGCGCAGGGAAAGTCGAGGTCACCGGCGATCGTCACGACGCTGTGTTCGCCCTGATCGACATCGATCATCAGTGGCATCGACGCCGGTCTCGCGCGATCCACGTCCCCACCTCCCACGTCATCCGGCAGATTCAACTGTAGGGGACCGGCCGAGATGCCGCCTGACCGGCCGGTGGTCAGCGGGAGCCGGGACTGCCGTTAGATGCCGGGTGACAAGTAACCGCGTAGGCTGGGCCGCAGGGCGGACAGATCAGGAGTACCCGACGCACGTGAACAGCGCCAACGTTGCCGGATGGGATTCGGGCGGTCGCCGGGTTCCCCGGTTGGCGGCGCCGGACGGATCGGGGGCGAGCCCAGCGGAAGCACTGCCTGTGGTCGCCTCATCAGCAATCGGTGATGGGGTAGTCGACAATTTTCGCGAAGGTGTGGTCGTCTGCGACCCCGCCGGGGTTGTTCTCGGCTTCAGTCGGCCCGCCGCCCGGCTGCTGTCCGGACTTGTCGTCGGCCGTACGTTCGTCGGCTGCGGGCTGCCTCCGCTCGCCGCCGGTGAGCAGACCGTGGCGGGCCGGCGGCTGCGCTGTCGACAGGTCAACCTCACTGTCAGTGGCGACGCCCGCACGGTATGGTATGTCGAGGACGTGACCGACGCTGTCGCCCGCTCCGACGCGCTGCTGGCCGAGCGGGGCCGTGCGCGGTTCCTCGAAACCGCGAGCCAGGTGCTGGGCAACCAGTTGCAGGAGGACCGGGCCGCCCGGGCAGCCGCCCGACTGGCCGTACCCAGGCTCGGTGACGTCGCCGTCGTGGTGCTGACACCGCGTCAGGGCCGGGCCCGGTGGTGGCGTGCGGTCCTGGACGACGACCGCGAGCCCGTGGTGGACGGCGGCTCGCTGACCGCGGACCAACTGCCGCCCGCGATCGTCGAGGCCTGGCAGGGCGGCGAGCCGTCCGAGGCCGACTGGCTGGCCGACCAGTTCGCCGACCTCGGCTGGCTCGCCGCGCACCCACCGGCGTCGGTGCGGGTGGTGCCGTTGCCGGGCTGGGCCGGCCCGGTCGGCGGGCTGTTGGTGGTACGCCACGGGCTGGAGTTCGACAGTCACGACCTGGAACTGCTGCGTGGCTTCGCGGCACGGGCCGGCCGTGCGCTGGACGCGGCGGTGCTCTACCACGACCAGGCCGAGGTCGCCGACACGCTCCAGGCGAGCCTCGCGCCGATCGACCCACCACCGGTGCCGGGTGTGCAGTGGGGGGCGGCCTACCGCCCCGCGCAGAGTTCGCTGCGGATCGGTGGGGACTTCTACGGCGCGCACGCGCAGGCCGACGGCAGCGCACTGTTCTTCCTCGGGGACGTCTCCGGAAAGGGCGTCGACGCCGCGGTGTTCACCGGTCAGCTCCGCCAGGCCGTCCAGGCACTGCGTCGCATCGAGTCCGACCCCGCCCGGCTGATGTCGCTGCTCAACGGCACCATGTTGGAGACCACGCGGGCGCACGGTCACGGCCGGTTCGCGACGATGGTGCTCGGCCGGGCACATCCCGCGCCGTCGGGTGGCCTGGCCCTGACCCTGGCCAGCGGCGGCCATCTGCCGCCGCTGGTGCTGCGCGCCGACGGCACCGTCGAAACGGTCGACCTGCGCGGCATGCTGATCGGGGTGGTACCCGACGCCCGGATCGCCTCGGTCACCGTGCAACTCGGCCAGGGTGAGACCTGCCTGCTGTTCAGTGACGGTGTGACCGAGGCACGCGGCGGGATCCGGGGCGAGCAGTTCGGCGTCGCCCGGCTGGTCGAGGCACTCGGCGGTTGTCACCGGATGCCGGCCCCCGCACTCACCGAGCGGGTCGAGCAGGTGGTCAGCGACTGGCTCAGCGGACGCGACCACGACGACATCGCGGTCTTCGCCATCCGGGCGGTGTCACCGGCCGCGCCGGCGCGACACCTGCGGGTGGTCCCGTGACCGCCGTACTGGGCGAGCGGCTGGAGAGCGCCTACCCGGCGTACCTCCGCTGTCTGGACGAGGCCGACGAGAACGCGGCCATCGACCTGGCACTGGACCTGCTCGACAACGGCGTCGCGCCGGAAGACGTGCTGCTCTCCCTGGTCGCACCGGCGCAGGCCCAGGTCGGCGAGTGGTGGCAACGCAACGAGTGGAGCGTGGCTCAGGAGCACGCCGCGACCCACATCAGCGAGCGGGTGGTCGCGGCGGTCGCGTCGACCGTACGCCGGAAACCGTCCCGCGACCGGGTGGTCGTCGCGTGCATGGACGGCGAGTGGCACTCGCTTCCGGCTCGGCTGGTTGCCGAGGTGCTGCGCCTCGACGGCTGGGAGGTGACGTTCCTCGGTGCCAGCGTGCCGGCCGTTCATCTCGTGTCCTACCTGCACCGACACGACCTCCGGGCGGTCGCGCTCGCCTGCTCGCTGCCGATGCGGTTGCCGCACGCGGCCCGCTTCGTCGACGCGTGTCGGCGGACCGACGTGCCGGTGCTGGTCGGCGGCCGGGGGTTCGGGCCGGGCGGCCGGTGGGCGGCCCGGCTGGGCGTTCCGTGGGTTCCGGACGCCCGGGCCGCGTCCGTGGCCCTCGCCGCGATGTCCCTGCCCGCCCCGGCCACCCCCGCGGGCGTCGGCGACACCGACGTCGAGTACGCCGGGCTGCTGGCCGCCCGGGTCGAGCTGATCGACCTCTGCGTCGCCGGTATCCCCGACGTCGCGCGGTACACCCCGGCCCAACTCGACGCGACCATCGCGGACCTCGGCTACATCGTGGACTCGCTCGCCGCCGCGGTCTACGTCGACGACGTGACCCTGTTCGCCGACTTCACCACCTGGCTCGGTGAGGTACTGGGCAGCCGGAACGTGCCGCTGCGGACCGTCGACGCGGCGTTCGACCTGATGGCCGAGCGGCTGCGTGACTTCCCCCGCGCGTTCCGTTTCCTGCGCGGCACCCGGCTGGCGCCTGAGGGATCCTGACCGGTCCGGGGCGACGGCGGCGCCCGCGACGGCTGCCGCTCGTCGACGTCGCCGTCGGTAGCATCGCGCGGATGCGGGACATCGGGGCGCTGATTCCGGAAGCACGGCGTGCGGACACCGCCGGCCTGCGGGCGTACGACGCGGACGCACTCGCGCGGTACGTGGCGGACCCGGCACACCCGTGGTGGCGCCGTCGGCCCTGCGTGGTGGCGCTGGCCGGGCGGGTGCCGGAGGAGCGGGTCGCCGAGTTGGTCGCCCGGGTGTGTGATCCCACCGACGTGGCCGGGGTACGCGTCGCGCTCCTGGACCTCCTCGCGGACCGGACGGAACTCCTGCCCTGGCTGTGCCACGAGGACCGGCGGCACGAGCGGTCGTTCGGGATGGCCGAGGCGATCCTCAAGGTGCGTGGCCTGCTCGGCGACCGTTCGGCAGCGAGCGGGTTGGCGACGCTGGCGGCGGTTGCCTGGGGGCGTGACCAGGCGGCGGGCGAGGCCGGGTTGGACGGGCTGGTCGCCCGGTACGGTGTCGAGGCGGTGCTGGCCGAGCTCGGCGACGAACGGGCCGAGGACCGGATCTTCCGGGTCCGGATGCGGGACCGGGCGGGTGAGGACGTGACCGAGGCGCTCGCCGACCCGGACCCGGTGGTCGCCCATGTCGCCCAGTCGCTGCTGACCGACCCGGAGCGGCTCCGTGCCTACCTCGCCGAGGCGCCGACCACCGAGGCGAAGCTGTGGGCCGCGTACGCGTTGTACGGCCTCACCGACGACGCCGTCGAGACGCGGGTGATCTACGACGGGCTGGGCCGCCCCCGGGTGGAGGTCGACGGGCTGGACGAGGAACTCCGGCAGGTGATCCTGCACGAGTACGCACCGGGCTGTCAGCGGCAGAGCGATCCCCGGTGGCGGGTCGAGGTCCTGTGTACCGAGCCGCCGGCCCGACCGGACCAGGACGAGCAGCTCGGCCGCGCGGTGGCCGCGCTCGACGCGGCGGGGTTGGCGCCGAAGCCTCCGGTCCACTGCGGTGACGCGCACCAGCAGGGAGACGGCACGTACCACGTGATCGAGGTGGGCGGGAGCGAGTTGTTCATCAGCACGCTCGGGCCGTTCGCCATCGCCGAGCGGATCGACCCCGCCGTCCGTCGAGCCCTCGAGACGGCCGGTTTCCGGTGGATCGACGAGACCATCGGCGCCGTCCGGGCCACCGGTCTCCACGTCTACCACTTCGGCGCGCGTACCCCGCTCACCGTCGACACCCTGCTGTTCTACTGGCAGGACTAGCAGCTGGTGCGGCGTGGTCGACCCGCCCGGTCGGGTCGGCGACCCGGCCGTGGCGGCCCCTGTCCGGCGCCGCGTTCCACGCCCGTCGGGTGTCCGGAAGACCTGTCCCAGCAACATCCGGAGGTTGTCGGTGGAGCGGGCTAGCCTGTGCGTATGCGGGAGTCGAGAGCCGGGAACCCACTGTCCCGGGATGCACTGTCCGGGGGTGGGTGTGATGGCTGACGCCGCCGACGTCCGTCGTCTGGCGCTCGCACTGCCGCACGTGGTCGAGATCGACAGTGCGGGTTTCGACTTCCGGGTCGCCAACAAGGGGTTCGTCTGGTCGTACCCCGAGCGCAGCCCCGGTGGGCCGCGGGTCATCCGGACCGATGTCGCGGTGCTCTACGTCGGCGACGAGGCCGAGAAGCAGGCGCTGCTGCTCGGCGAGCCCGAGGTCTTCTTCACCACGCCCGCCTACGACGGCCTGCCCCTGGTCATGCTGCGGCTGGCCCGGGTGGACGTCGCCCGGCTGCGGGAACTCGTCACCGACGCGTGGCACATGCGGGCCCCGGACACCCTCGTCGGCGACCTCGACGACGGCGTCCGTCCGTCCGTCCCTGGTCTCAGCGGCGCCGAACGCTAGGTCGGGGATCGTCGTACCGACCGGTCGGCACGGGGCGTTTGCCGGTCCGGGGATCCTCTAGAGTTCCCTGCCATGACCGTCGTGGAGGCGCCCCTGGACGCGCCGACGTCCGCCGCCCCGGAAGGCGCGGCCCCGCCCACGCGGGTGACCACGCCACGTCCACTGGGACTCGCGGGCTGGCCGCGTGTGGTGCGTACGCTGATGATGATGGCCGGCGCGGCGACCGCACTCGGGGTCGCCTACACGAACCCGGACCGTCACCTGTCCCAGTACCACTCGAAATGGCTGCTGTGGGCGTCCGTCGCGGGGGTGCTCGGCGCACTCAGCGGGTCGACGATCGGCTCCGGTGTGGCGCGCTGGCACGACCTGCAGCAGATCCAGCGGGTGCCGGTACGCCGGGTCGTCCCGTCGGTGGTGGCCTTCCTCGCGCTGGTGGCCGGTGCCGTGGTCGCCACGCACGCCATCCTCGGCAGTGGACTCACCTGGCGGTCCCTGGCCTTCGTGTCGTTCGTCGTTCTGGGAGCGTTGCCGGCCGGGGCAACCCTCGCGGGGCTGCGGGTCGTGTCGATGCGTGGCCTCACCGGCACCCCCGGCGAGCAGTTGGCGGCGTTGATGCGCCTGCGTCGGATCCTGGTCCGCGTGTTGCAGATGATGGGTTCGCTGCTGCTCATGATGGTGCTGGTCGGCGCGACCGCCGTGGGCTGGGGCAGTTCGGAGCGGATTCCCCAGTCGACCGCGTTCGTGATCGGTGCGGCCGGCTCGATCCTGATCGCGCTGATGCACATCCCCACCGCGACCCTGCTGCGCCGCCGCTGCCAGGTGTACGTGGACGAGTTCTCGGACCTCGCCCACGTGGCGAAAGCCGATCTGATCACCGCCGCCGAGGACCGGATCAAGCTGGAGGAGATTCTCGGCGTCAACCGCACCTCCGTCAGTGAGCTGCAGTCCGGCCTGGTGATCCTCGGCCCGCTGCTCGCCACCACGATCGCCGCCGTCATCCCCAAGTTCTGAGCGGGCACCGGCCTGGGGCGGGCGTACGGTCGGCCGTGGCGGCGGGTGGCGAAGCCTCTGTCAGGTGGGCGTACGGTCGGCCGTCGTGGCGGGTGGCGGAGCCTCTGTCAGGCCGGGGTGGTTGGCTCCTCGGGCTCGCCGAGCGCGTTGCGCAGCCACTGCTCGACACCGGCGACGTGCACCGTGGCCCAGGCCCGCGCCACCTCGGGCTGGCGTGCCTCGATCGCCTCGCAGATCGCCTCGTGCTGCTCCCTGGTCCGTCGTACCGCGCCCTCCTGCGTCAACCCCCGCCAGATCCGGGCCCGGGTCGTCGGCCCGGACAGGCTGTCGATCAACGAGCAGAGCACCCTGTTCCCGGAACCCGCGGCGATGTGGCCGTGAAACCGGAGGTCGTTGGCGACCAGCGCCTCGACGGTCGGGGCGTCGCCCAGTTCGGCCAGGATCGCCCGCAGCTCGGTGACCTCGCCGTCCGTCATCCTGGTCGCGGCCATCTCGGTCGCGGCGGGTTCGAGGACCCGCCGCACCTCGAGGAACTGCAGCACGGTGTCGTCCTGGTGGAAGTCGACGACAAAACCGATCGTCTCCAACAGCAGGTCGGGTGCCAGGCTGGTCACGTAGGTGCCGTCGCCCTGCCGGACATCCAGCACCCTGATCAGCGACAGCGCCTTCACCGCCTCACGTAGGGAGTTGCGGGACAGGCCGAGCCGGTCGGCGAGGTCGGCCTCCCTGGGCAGCCGGGAACCGGGAGTGAGTTCGCCCTGCACGATCATCGCCTTGATCTTGTTGATCGCCTCGTCGGTAACCGGCACCGTGCGCCCCCTCACGAACATCCGATGTATCCAATCGTACCGATGGGGCGCGCGGACGCCCGTGATCAGCCTTGTTCACCACGGCTGGTGGGTGAGTGGCGACTCTGGGCACCTCCGCCGACGGCAAAGCAGACACACATCCGATGTATGTCTGCGGTGATCTCAGCCAGGGGCTCGACCGGATACACGTTTGTCTCTACGCTGACACATGTCCGCAACCTCCGACGGCCCCGGATTTTCGGCAGGTTCAGGGGCCAGGCAGGCGCGGTCAGCCCTTGCCGGGTGGTGGACCGCGCTCCGCCGGCCGGTCCGGCGCACTTCCGATCCAGAGGGGACAGCCCGATGACACCTTCTCTGACCGCGACAGTCATCCGATCTATCGGCACCGGCCCGGGTGTGCCCGCCATCGGCGCCGCCGACCGGCGCCGGCCGGACCCGCACCGCTCGGCGAGCGGAGTCGTCCGATGAGGCGGCCGGTCGCCGCGTCGCTCGTACCCGTGGTCGCCACCGGCGTGCTCGCCGTCGTCACCGCCGCCGGGCCCTCGAATCCGGCGCTCGCCGCGTCCAATCCCGCACTCGCGCTCTGGTACGACGAGCCCGCCGCCGACTGGGAGACCCAGTCCCTGCCGATCGGCAACGGCGCCATGGGTGCCAGCGTCTTCGGCGGCATCCAGTCCGAGCACCTGCAGTACAACGAGAAGACGCTCTGGACCGGCGGCCCGGGCGACGGCAACTACCAGAACGGCAACTGGACCTCGCCCCGTCCCACCGCCATCGACCAGGCCCAGGCGCTGATCGACAGCCAGCAGCGGGTGGCGCCGGACACGATCGCCGGCCTGCTCGGCGGCCCCCGCGCCGGATTCGGCGGATACCAGAACTTCGGCGACATCTTCCTCGACATGACCGGCACACCCGCCTCGGTGTCCAACTACCGCCGCGAACTCGACATCGCCGAGGCCACCGCCCGGGTCAGCTACGACACAGGTGGCGTCTCCCACCGGCGTGAGTTCATCGCCAGCCATCCGCGCAACGTCATCGTCACCCGGCTCACCGCGAGTCAGGCCGGGCGGGTCTCGTTCGTGCTCCGCCACGTCCCGGCGCGGACCGGGGCCACCACGACGGTCAGCGGCGACCGGATCACGGTACGCGGCACCCTGGCCAACAACGGGCTGCTCTACGAGTCGCAGATCCGGGTGATCCTCGACGGCGGCACCCGTACCAACGGCACCGACCGGATGACGGTCAGCGGGGCCGACAGCGCCACGATCATCCTCTCGGCCGGCACGAACTACGCGCCGACGTACCCCGGCTACCGGGGGGCGGATCCGAAACCCCGGGTGACCGCGGCGGTCGACGGCGCCGCCGGCCAGTCCTGGGACGCGCTGTGGAACCAGCACGTGTCCGACTACCGGGCCTTGTTCAACCGGGTGTCGCTCACCATCGGCGGCCAGATGCCGAACATCCCGACCGACGACCTCCGGTCGGCCTACACCGGCGGATCCAGCCCGGCCGACCGCGCCCTCGAGGCGCTGTTCTTCCAGTACGGCCGCTACCTGCTGATCGCCTCGTCCCGGGCCGGCTCGCTGCCGGCGAACCTGCAGGGCGTCTGGAACAACTCCAACAGCCCACCCTGGTCCGCCGACTACCACGTCAACATCAACCTCCAGATGAACTACTGGCCGGCGGAGATCACCAACCTCGGCGAGACCACCGCCCCGCTGTTCGACTACATCGACTCGCTCCGCCCACCGGGCCGGGTGACCGCACAGAACATGTACAACTCGCCGGGCTGGGTGGTGCACAACGAGACGACACCGTTCGGTTACACCGGCGTGCACGACTGGGCGACGTCGTTCTGGTTCCCCGAGGCCGGCGCATGGCTGGCCCAGCACCTGTACGACCACTACCTGTTCACCCGCGACGTCACCTTCCTGCGCGACCGGGCGTATCCGGTGATGAAGGAACTCGTCCAGTTCTGGACCGCCAACCTGCACACCGACCCGCGCGACAACCGGCTTGTCGTCTCACCCAGCTACTCACCGGAGAACGGCGACTTCACCGCCGGCGCGTCCATGTCGCAGCAGGTCATCTGGGAGCTGTTCAGCAACACCATCGCCGCCAGCGGCACCCTCGGCCTCGACAACGACGCCCGGACGCAGTGGCAGTCGACGCTGAACCGGCTCGACCCGGGGCTGCGGATCGGCTCGTGGGGGCAGCTCCAGGAGTGGAAGGGCGACTGGGACAACCCGTCGGACACCCACCGGCACGTCTCGCACCTGTTCGGTCTGCATCCGGGTCGGCAGATCTCCGCGCTGACCAACGCCGAGTACGCCAACGCCGCCCGGGTCTCGCTCAACGCCCGCGGTGACGGCGGCACCGGCTGGAGCAAGGCCTGGAAAATCAACTTCTGGGCCCGGCTGCGGGACGGCGACCGTGCCCACAAGCTGCTGCGCGAGCAGCTCACCGGCAGTACCCTCGCCAACCTGTGGGACACCCACCCGCCGTTCCAGATCGACGGCAACTTCGGCGCCACCTCCGGAGTCACCGAGATGCTGCTGCAGAGCCAGGTCGGCGTGATCGACGTCCTCCCGGCACTGCCCTCGGCCTGGCCGAACGGCGTGGTCACCGGGCTGCGTGCCCGGGGCAACGCGACCATCGACGTCGAGTGGGCCAACCGTGCCGCGACCCGGATCACCATCAGTGCCGGCAGTGCCGGCAACCTGACCGTCCGTAACCCAATCCTGGCCACCGCCGACGTCGTCGACGTCAGCACCGGCCAGGCCGTGCCGGTCACCCGCAACGGCCCGCAGGTGACGTTCGCGGCCGTGGCGGGCCGCAGCTACCGGGCCACCGCCGGCGCGACGCCGCCGCAGCCGGGCCGGATCCAGGCCGAGTCGTACTCGTCGCAGTCCGGCACCCAGAACGTCTCCGACGCCGGGGCGCGGGGCGGCGTCAAGGTCGGCCACATCGAGAACGGGGACTGGCTGGGCTTCGCGTCGGTCGACGCGGCCGGCCGTACCGGCATCACCGCCCGGGTCGCGTCCGGCGGTCCGGGTGGCCAGATCCAGGTCCGTACCGGCTCGCAGACCGGTCCGGTGCTCGGCACGCTGACCGTGCCCCACACCGGCGGGTACGGCACCTTCGTCGACGTGTCCACGTCGTTGACCAGCGGATCGGGTCCGGTTTTCCTGGTCTTCACCGGCAGCGGCGGTGGACTGTTCGACGTCGACGAGTTCGAGCTGACCGGTACCGGTCCGCCGTCCACCAGTAACCTCGCGCTGAACCGGCCGGCGACCGCCGACAGTTCGTGCGCGACGACCGAGGGGCCGGAGAAGGCGGTCAACGGCAGCGTCTCGGGCGGGTGGAGCGACAAGTGGTGCTCGGCGGGCTCGTCGAAGTGGCTGCGGGTCGACCTCGGGGCGACGACAACCGTGGGCCGGTTTGTCGTACGGCACGCCGGTGCGGGCGGGGAGTCGACGACCTTCAACACCCGGGACTTCGACATCCAGGTCTCCACCAACGGCACCACCTGGACGACCGTGGCGTCCCCGCGTGGTAGCACCGCCGACGTCACCACCCATCCGGTGAGCCCGGTGAGTGCCCGTTACGTCCGGCTGAACGTCCTGACCCCGACCACAAACGGCGACAACCGGGCCCGTGTCTACGAGTTCGAGGTGTACGCGTCCTGACCTCCACCCGTTGGTCCGAGCACCCCGACGTCGGCCCTCCGGCGTCGGGGACACCTCCCGGCAGGTCGGGGCGTGCGGCGCCGGACGGTCAGGGGCGGATGGTGACGTACCAGCCGTTGTGGTCGGTGTGCCGCATCGGATACCTGCGCGTCGGGCCGAGCGTGACGTCATCGGTGGTGATCAAGTGCTGCACGTTGCCGTCCCCGCGATGCCGGTGGCCGGCGGGGACGCAGTCGCGCACCGCCGGGGTTCCGTCGTCGCGCAGGTTCAGGTCACCCGCGACGAGCGCGGGTGCCGCCGAGCCGACCTCGGCCCGCATCGCGGGCACCTCGACCTCCAAGAGCCGCCGGCACTGCCGCAGCGCCATCGCCGTGGAGGAGAACGTCAGGTGGGTGGTACAGGCGTAGTAGTTGTCGACCGCCGCCACGCAGAGCCAGACCCGCAACTCGTCCGGGCCGTCGCCCTGTTGCGGAAAGCGGCCGTTGAAGACCGAGAGGCCCGACCAGGCCGCGGCACGGACCCGGCCGAGGATCGCGATGCCGTACGCCTCGCCGTTGAGGCACCGGTACGCCCGCGACGGGTCAGCCCGGTCAGCCGTCGGCTGGAACGCCCAGAACACCTGGTCGCCCAGGAAGTTGCGGACCATCGCCGGGTAGAGGCCGGTCACCACGTCGTCCCGGCAGACCTCGTTCAGGGTCACGATCTGCGGCCGTAGCACCGTGATCGCCTCGGACGCCTCCGCCACCACCCGACCGTTGTTCCGCTCGGCGTAGCAGGCCGCGAGTCCGCTGTTGCAGAGGTTGAGCTGCAGGGTGGCGAACGGGGTCGTGGCCGGCGAGGCCGTCGGCTCCCTCGGTTCGAGGGGACGGCCGACCGGGCCGACGCTCGGACCGCCCAGCTCGGCGCAGGGACTCCGGCCCGCCTCCGGACAGAACGTCCACAGCGCGGGCGGCGGTCCCGTCACGGTCGACGCCGGGTCGGGCCGGTCGGCCGGATCGGGCCGGTCGGCCGGATCGGGCCGGTCGGACCCGCATCCTGGTAGCAGCGTCCCGGCGAGCAGCAGCACGCCGAGCACCGGGAGGCTCCGACGGGTCGACCCGCCCGCCCGGACGAGTGCCGAGGCGACGCGTCGCAGGCGCCACCGTGGCGCGGCACCCGAACCCCGCCGCCCCCGACATGTCAACCGCACACCACAACGTCCTCACCGGACAGCACCGCCATCGGCGGGGCCGCGACGGTGATCCCGCCGCGCGCGAAAATGGTCACCAGCGTCCGTCCGTATTCCTCGGGAGGCCATCCGGCCGGACGCCGCCAAGCGTGCCATCGCACCGGACGGCGGCACAACATCAACGGCCGTCGCCCTCCGTCGAGGAGCAGAGCCCCGGCGGGAGGGTGGCGCCGGTTCGGTTGCGGCATGCCGGGGAGCGTACGTGCGGGATGCCGGGGGTGCTGCCCGCCTCGGGAACCGGTCAGGGTTCCCGGGCAGGCGGGGCGGAACGCCGGTCTCCGCCCCGCCTCCCGGGCAGGTGCCCACCCGCCCGGGCGGACGAGCCGCCTCAAGTCCCGTTGTTGCCGGTCGTCGGAGTGGACGTACTGGTCACCAACTCCACCCGCCGATTCTCCGCCCGGTTGGCCGGGGAGGTGTCCGGCACCTTCAGCCGGGTCTCGCCGTACCCCCGGCTGGTCAGCCGGTCGGCGGCGACGCCCTGGTCGACCAGGAAGGTGAGCACCGCTCTGGCCCGGACGCGGCTGAGCACGAGATTCGACCCGGCCGAGCCACTGGAGTCGGTGTGGCCCTCGACGCGGATCCGGGTACTCGGATTGTCCCTGAGGATCCGGCCCAGCCGGACCAGGGTCGTCCGGGACGCGGCGGTGAGCGACGCGCCCCCGAGGGAGAAGGTGAGCGGCGGCAGCTTCGCCACCTGTCGGCGTACGTCGGCGACCTGGAGCCGGTCGACAACCTGGGCGCCGGTGCTCCGGGCAGCCGCGAGTACCGCGGTTTTCCGGACCTCGGAGGAGGCGGTGCCGGTCAGGGTGAGTGTTCCGCCGTCCAGTGCGACCGTGGTCCCGTCGGCCTTCCCGCCGAGTGCGTGCAGCACGCTCGGCAGGCCGGACAACGCGCTGTCGGTCACGCTGTCGTCGACCGTCAGCCGATCGTCGACGTCCTCGGTGCCGACCATCTCCGCCGCCGCCCGGACCAGCGCGACCCGGGAGGCTTCGGTGGGCACCGTACCGCTGACCGACACCGTGCCGTCGGCCAGAGTCAGCAGCACCGACGGTGGTACGGGCACCGGGGCGCGCTCCGACCCGGGCGGCACCTCCGCCTCGGCGGCGCGTACGCCCTCCAGCGCCCGTACGATGCCGAGCGCCTGTGCTGCCTCGGCCGACGAGGCGGCCCGTAGTCGTCCGTCGCGCCCGGTGAAGGTGACCCGTACGCCGGACAGGCCGGCGGAGTGCAGTGCCTGTGTCGAGCGCTGGGTGAGGTCCGCCTCCATCCGGTGCCGGTTCGGGAACTGTTGGGCGGTGAGCAGGACGACCAGGCCGAGAATCGCGACCACCAGGCCGACCAGCGGGTGGAACCTGCGCGCCGTCCTCGGCGTCCCCGGTGCCTTGGTCATCAGATCCCCGGTCATCAGATCCGTCCCGTCTCGCGTCCGGCCACCAGCCGCCGGGTGAGCTCGTCGAAGCCCTCCTCGTCGCCGTCGGCGAGCAGTTGGGCCTGTCGACCCCAGGTCACCAGGCTCGGGGCGAAGCTGAGGCCGGCCGCCTCGATGGCCGTACGCCGGGTGTCGTCGTCGGTCTGGGCGAGCTGGCCGAAGGTGTGGATACCGGCGGCACGCAGTGCGGCCGCCATCTTCGGCCCGATGCCCTCGATACGTTCCAGGTCGTCGTCGGGCTCGGTCGTCGTGGTCGTCGCGGTCACACCGTCGGCCACCGGTGGGGTGTCGGTCCCGGGTCGAGGCTGGTGGTCCGTGGTCGGCGGGACGTTGTGCTCCGTGGGGACCGGTCGGATGTCGTGGTCTGTGGTCACCGGCGGGACGTTGTGCTCCGTGGGGATCGGTCGGATGTCGTGGTCCGTGACCACCGGCGGGACGCTGTGCTCCCGGGTCGCCGGTCGGCTGGTGGTCACCGGTCGGAGGTCGTGGTCGCCGCTCGCCGGCCGGGCGACCGTGTCGTCCGCCGGGGACGGCGACGGCCTCCTGCCGCCCCAGAGCAGCCAGCCGACGAGCAACCCCAGAAGGAATGCCGCCAGAACGATGAAGAGCGACTGGTTGATGAACCAGACCACGTTTGTCCTCCATGCCGATTATCAAGGAATGCGTCTGTCGGAGTTCAGCTGACATGCGTTTCCCACCCGAATCACGGAATGTGGATGTGGTGCTGGGAAAGAGGTGTCGGCTGAACGTCCCGAGCGCAGGAACGCGATCATCCTATCTGGACGGTCGTGGTCCGGGTGTCGGGACTGATCGCGATCGGATCACGATTCACTTTCGTTTTGAATGGTGTCGTCCCCGTCGTCTCTGCACCGGAGGGGGAAGGGCGGCACCGATCCTGTGTTCGGTCTGCTGGCCTGCGCAGAGGGGCTTACGCCAGCATTCCCGGCCACCTTCCCGCCGTACTCGGGATCGACGTGGAAATCGGTACGACATGCGTACGGAAAAGCGCCCCGGAAGGCGGGGATTCCGTGTACGTGTCGTGGTGGCGCACATCTGCTCGGTGATCACGCCAATCGGAAAGGGCGATGTCACGCGATGCGCCGGTCGATGGCGGAATCGTATCCGGCGGTGGACGATACGACGTCGTCCGTCGTGGTCGACGACTCGACGAGCGCCCGCCCCCGAAGTGCGGTCCGTCCGGGCGGCTGGCACGCGGTGGAGCAAGGTCAGGCCGATGAGGGTGGATGACGGATCCGCCACCCGGCGACCTGCTCCGCTCGACAGTGTCGACGGTGCCGACCGGAACGGCTCGTCACCGGAGAGTCCGGTGACGAGCCGTTTCAGGTGCTGAGGAACGGGACGGTCAGCTCAGGACGGGTACACCTCGAATTCGTAGATGCGGGCGGCGGTGTCGGTGTTGCTGGTCGGGGTCAGGACGTTGAGCCGTACGTAGCGGGTGTCGACCGGTGTGACGGTGTGGGTGGTGACGTTGGCGGTGTTGCCCCGGACCGTGGCGCGGGTGGTCCAGGTGGTGCCGTCGGGGCTGGTCTGGATGTCGAAGTCCCGGGTGTTCCAGGCGGAGTTCTCGCCGCCCGCACCCGCGTGTCGGACCACGAACCGGCCCACCGTGCTGCCGGCGCCGAGGTCGACCCGCCACCACTTGTTGCCGCCGACCGAGCACCACTTGTCGGTGTTGCCGCCGGTGACAGTGCCGTTGACCGCCTTCTCCGGCCCCTCGTTCGCCGCGCAGGAGCTGTCGGCGGTCGCCGGCCGGTTCAACGCCAGGTTGCCGCCGCCTCCACCGGCACGCCGGGTCTCGAACTCGGTCGTCCAGTACGCCGTCCGGTCCAGGTACGCGGTCTCCGCGGCGGCGCCGGTCTCCCCGTACGCCCCGTCGTAGGTGAGGTAGCCGGGACCGGCCGGCGGGGTGCTGTCGGCCGGCTCGATGGTGGAACCCTCGTGCCACTCGTTGAACGAGGTGATCGACACCCAGCTGGGCAGCCCGCCGGTGGACGGGTCGAGCGCGTTGCGCCACTGGAGGTCGTACGTCGCGCCGTCGGCCCGGCCCAGCGTCGGGGTGGTGTTGCCGGGTACCGCCCGGTCGTCGATGTACCCGGGGCCGACCGAGGGTGCCCAGATCAGGTTGTTCGCCTTGGCGTACGCGCTGGCCTGGGACCAGCCGGGGGCGGTCGCCCCGGCGATCGCGTCGTAGGTGTACATGCCGGAGAAACCCGCGATCTTCGTGGTGTCCGTGGTCTGGGCCAGGATGATGTTCGAGCCGTTGACCTGGCTCAGCGCCGACCAGTCCGCGACGTTGAGGCTCTCGAAGACGTAGAAGGCCGGCCGGTTGCCGTGTGCGGCGTCCCGGTAGAAGGCCGGGTGCCCGCCGTACCGGCTGTTGATGTAGTTGATGTCGGCGACGGTGGACGGACCACTGCGTCCGCTGTACGGCTCCAGGTGCCAGGCCACCTTGATGCCCTGCTGCTGGGCGGCGTCCAGCACACCCATGGCGAGCTGGTCCTCGTACGAGTTCTGGCCCCACCAGCTGTAGACGATGACGCCGGCACCGGACTGCCGTACCCAGCGCATGTGCTGGGCCACCGCACCGGCGTAGTCACCGGAGTCGTACGCGCCGAGCGTCGGGTAGGAGTTCGCCCCGACGCTGTCCGGCGGGGTGTGCCCGCCCTGCTGCCAGTGCCGCCACTGCCCGTACCGGTCCGGGTTGCCGTACCAGGAGTAGTAGAAGAGGTGGACGTTCGGCGACAGTGCCGGCAGCGGCTCGGGGTAGGTGCCGCCGGTGAGGGTGAAGCTGTCGATGTCGAAGAGGCCGCCGGTTCCGGTGCCGGTGAAGACGAGGTGGAGGGGTCCGGTTCCGTTGGTGAGGGTGGTGGTGATGTTGGCGTAGGTGCCGTATCCGCCGGTGTTGGGGACGGTGGCGGTGCCGAGTAGTGGGCCGGTGGGGGATTCGGTGCGGATCTGGATGGTGCCGCCGGTGCCGCCGGAGGCGACGCGGGCGGTGAAGGTGGTTTTGCCGGTGGGGTTGGTGGTGTTGTAGGCGAGCCAGTCTCCGTTGTCGATGTAGCCGACGCGGTTGCCGCCGTGGGCGTTGGGGTCGGCGACGGTCTGGGTGCCGGACTGGCTGGTGTACGACTCGGCCTCGATCCG
>NZ_JAZGQK010000030.1:0-137834 GCF_036422035.1 Plantactinospora sonchi | reverse complement strand
ACACGCCGCCGGGCGGGCTTCCGGCAACATCCGGGACAGGGTTCAATGACATCGCGGGCTCTTGACTGGCTTGGGTGTAGGAACCGTTTGCCTATCAAGAGCCCGCGACCATACCCAGCCGCCACGCCGGAACCAACCAGCCTCCTACCACCTCACCGACAACCAGGTTCAGAAACAGGCTCTATAGGAAGGGGCCCTTCCTAACACCCCAGGCGGGGAAGCTGGGCGAGCCAGGGAGGCCGGGGGCGGTCGGAGGAGACGGAGTGTGGCGGGGCCGGCCGGGGAGGCGGCGTCAGGCGGGGTCGGCGGCCCGGTCCAGCGGCTTGCGCGGCTTCCGTGGCGCCGCCAGATCCAGAGACGCACCGTCGGCGTTGTCGTCGCCGGTCCCACCACGGGCCTCGCGCCGCGCCGCCCAGCCGAAACCGACCAGGGTGAGCAGCGCGAACAGCCACCACTGGACGACGTACCCGGCGTTCTGCCAGTCGTTCTCGTGACCGATCGCCACCGCCGCGAAGGCCGGATCGGCGGCCGGTGTCTGCTCGTCGAGCAGCAGGTAGCCGTGGTAGACCGGGTACTTCAGCTCCCGGGCCAACTCCGGTACGGAGATCCGCCGGGTCTCCACCCGGCCGTCCTGCCGGACGATCGCGTCCGGCTTGCTCTCCGACAGGTGCAGCCGACCGACCACCGTCACCTCACCGGTGGGGGCCGCCGGCACCGTCGGCCGGGACAGGGCGTTGCCGCTCGGGGGTGGGGCGAGCCATCCCCGGTCCACCAGCACCGCGCTGCCGTCGGCCAGCACCAGCGGGGTGAGCACCTCAAAACCGACCCGGCTCTCCACGGTGCGGTTCCGGATCAGGATCGGCGTCGTGTCGTCGTACCGCCCGGTGACGGTGATCCGGGTCCAGGCCGCGTCGGCCGACGGCGGCTGGCCCACCGACCCGGCCGGGCCGACCGGCGGCGGAACGACCTGGCTGAGCGGCACCGGCGGCATCGTCGCGGTGGAGTCGATCCGTTCGTTGGTCGCCGCCCGCTCCTGGTACCGGTGCAACTGCCAGTCGCCGAGCAGCACCATCACGGCGGCGGCGACCAGGGTCAGCGCGAGAATGCCCAGCCAGCGGGGCGTGAGCAGGAACCGGTACACGAACCGAGGCTACCCGGCGGCCCCGGGCGGCCGGCCAGGTGGTCGGCCCGGTCACCGGGTGGCGGGCGCGGCGGCGCGGCGGGTGGGGGCGGCCAGGTGGCCGGCCCGGGTCACCCGGTTGGCCGGCTCGGCGCGGCGGCGGGCGGGCGCCCGCCGGGTATCCTCACGCCGGTCGGTCCGATCGACGGGTCCGACCATGTCGTTCCCGTACCGCCGCCGTCCGCACCACCCGGAAACCGGGCCCGGTGTCCGCGCCCCGAGGAGCCGACCATGATCGCCGTGCCGCGCGTAGTGGTGAGCGCACCGTCGTCCGGCCATGGCAAGACCGCGATCGCGGTCGGCCTGCTCGCCGCGCTCGCCGCCCGAGGGCTGAAGGCCGCCGGCTTCAAGGTCGGCCCCGACCACACCGACGCCGCCTACCTCGGGATGGCCGCCGGACGGCTCGGCCGCAACCTCGACCCCCGGCTCGTCGGGGCACAACGGGTCGCCCCGCTCTTCGCGCACGGCACCGCCGACGCCGACGTCGCGGTGGTCGAGGGCACGATGGGCCTCTTCGACAGTCTGGCCGGCCGCCCCGAGACCGAGTCGACCGCGGCGATCGCGACCTCGCTCCGCGCGCCGGTCGTACTGATCATCGACGTCGGCGCGATGGGGCAGTCGGTCGCCGCGCTGGCGCACGGCTTCCGGGCGTACGACGAGATGCTCTGGCTCGGCGGCGTGATCCTGAACCGGGTCGCCTCCGACCGGCACGAGCAACTGCTCCGCGACGCCCTCGACGACATCGGCGTACCGGTCTTCGGCGCGCTGCGGCGGCGGGACCTGCCCGCCGTACTCCCGTCCCGGCAGCACGGGGTGGTGCCGGTGATGCAGCGCGGCGTCGAGGCGTACCGGGGCATCCGCCGGCTCGGCGAGGCGGTTGCCGGGGGTGTCGACCTCGACCGGCTGCTCGCGCTGGCCCGGTCCGCCCCGCGGGTGCCGGTCGACGTCTGGTCGGCGCCGGAGGCGGTCGGCGAGCCGGGCCAGCCCGCGCCGGGCGCCGAGGCCCGGGGCCGCCGCCCGCTGATCGCGCTGGCCGGTGGTCCGGCCCTGTCATATTCGTACGCCGAGACCGCGGAACTGCTGGTGGCGGCCGGTGCCGAGGTGGTGACCGTCGACCCGCTCCGGGACGAGGCGCTGCCGAAGGGGGCCGACGCGCTGGTGATCGGCGGCGCGCTTCCCGAGACGTACGCGGAGGAGCTGTCGGCGAACCGCCGGCTCTGCATCGCGGTCGCGGAACTGGCCCGTACCGGCCGTCCGGTGATCGCCGAGGGTGCCGGTCTGCTCTGGCTGGCCCGGGAGTTCGACGGGCGCCCGATGTGTGGCGTGTTGGACGCCACCGGAACGAGCCTGGAACGGACCGTGGTCGGCTACCGCGAGGCGACCGCCCGGGCGGACACGCCGGTGGCCCAGGTCGGGGCCCGGGTGGTCGGCTACAAGCAGCACCGGGGCGTGCTGAGCCCGCGCGCCGGGCAGACCCCGGCCTGGACCTGGGGCGGCGGGCCTCCGGAGGGCTTCGTCTGGCGTCGGGTGCACGCCTCGCAGTTGATGGTGCACTGGGCGAGCAGCCCGGGCATCGCCCGGCGCCTGGTGGCGGCCGCGCTCTCCGTGCCACCCGCCCGCCCCGCCGCTCCGGCGGGTGCTCCGGCCGGCGGCACGGGTGCACCGCCGTCGGCCCAGACCGGCGGTACGGCTCCGGCGGGCACGTCGGCCGCGCCGGGTGTGGCCGTCCCGGCCGTCCCGGTCGCGTCGTCGGCAGCGGAGCGCCCCACACCGCCCGGTCCCGGGCGCCCGGGATCGGAGCGTCCCGCGTCGGATCCTTCCGTGCCGGATCGTCCCGCACCGGATCGTCCCGCGCCGATTTCGCCGGCTGCCGGCGGCGTCGTCCCGATCTCCCCGGCCGGTCCCGACCGGACCGTGCCGGTCTCATCCGCCGTACTGGCGTCGCCGGTCGGCGCCTCGCCGGTCTCGCCGGCCGGGCCGATCCGTCCCGATCGGCCGGCGCCGGTTTCGCCGGCTCGTTCCCGTCCTGATCGGCCGCCGGTTCCGCCGGCTGGTTCCCGTCCTGACCGGCCGGCGCCGGTTTCGCCGGCTGGTTCCCGTCCTGACCGGCCGGCGCCGGTTTCGCCGGCCGGTTCCCGTTCCGATCGGCCGCCGGTTTCGCCGGCCGGTTCCCGCCCAGATCGGCCGCCGGTTTCGCCGGCTGGTTCCCGTCCTGACCGGCCGGCGCCGGTTTCGCCGGGCGGTCCGCCGGGCGGCCCGGCGCCCCACCCGTCGGCCGGACCCGCCACGTCCGGACCCGCGACATCCGGGCCCGCCGCGCCCGGGCGGCCGGGCATGGCCCCGCCGTCGCCGATGGCCCCGCCACCCGGACAGCCGGTGATGGCGCCCCCGCCGCACATGGGGCCGCAGCCCGGGCAGCCGTCCGCAGTACCGCCGGCGGTGCGCCCGGCCCCGGTGCTCCCGGCCGACCAGCCGCCAGCGGCGGTACCGCCGGCCAGCCGGCCACCCGCCGCGCAGCCAGCCCCCGGTCAGCCGCCCTTGACGATGCGGGAGCCGTCGGCGGACGGTGAGTCGGCGGAATGAGCGGAGAGGTGGCGGTACGCCGCTTTCCGAATCTGACCGTGTCCACGCCCCGGGTGCACGTTCGGCCACTGCACGCCAGCGACGCCGGCCGGGTCGCCGAGATCTTCGCCGACAAGCAGACCCAGCGGTGGCTGCCGTTCCAGCGTGAACTCGGGCAGATCGACGGGCTGGCCTGGTGCACCGAGATGGCGCAGGAGCGGCGGGACAGCGGCAACGGCGACCACTACGGGGTGATCCGGCGGGAGGACGACCGGCTGGTGGGCTGCCTCTGGACCAAGCGCACCGACTGGGGCGGTCGGGTCACCGAGGTGTCGTACGCGATCGCGCCGGAGGCGCGGGGGTTCGGCATGGCGGCCGAGGCGGTCGACGCGCTCGCCGTGGCGTTGATCCTGGAGCACGGCTTCCAGCGCCTGGAGCTACGGGTGGCGCCGGGGAACACCGCCTCGCGACGGGTCGCCGAGAAGGCCGGCTTCACCTACGAGGGACTGCTGCGCAACGCCGGGTACGTACACAGCGGCCGGGTGGACCTGGAGGTCTGGTCCCTGGTCGCGGCCGACCTGCACCACTGAACCGCCCGCCGCCCGCCGCCCGCCGCCCGCCGCCCGCCGCCCGCCGGAAACCGGTCGGGCCGTCCCGGCCGGTCCCGGCTGACCTGCCGGCCCCGGCCATCCCGGCCAGCCATCCGGGTCCCGGCCGGCCGTCGGTCAGGTTCCGGCTGATCGGTTGGCCGTTCCCCGTCGGAGGGGCCGACCGGTCAGCTGACTATCGCGTCCGACGGTGGGGTGAACTGGCGGACCGGCTGGTCCTTCAGCGCGTCCCGCAGGAAGCCGCCGACCGCGTCGATCGGTTTGTTCGACTGGCCCTCACCGACCGCGTTCATCGGGCTGTCCGGGTCGGAGAGGAAACTCGCCACGGCCAGCTCCGGGGTGTAGCCGACGAACCAGGCCGCCCGGTCGCTGTCGGTCGTACCGGTCTTGCCGGCGACCGGCCGGCCGACCATGCCGCGTACCCGGTCGGCGGTGGACCAGCCGCCGCAGGATCCCCGGGCCGGGGTGTCCCCGGTCGGGCAGCGGGCCGCGTCCGTGGCGGCCCGGGCCGCGTCCGGGCTCACCTCCTGGCTGCAGCGGGGCTGGGCGATCTCCAGATCCATGCCCGCTCCGGACCGGTACGTCGTCGGTGTCCCGTCCGGGTTCGTGATCGACTGCACCGGTAACGCCTCGCAGAACTGCCCGTCGGCGGCGATGGCGGCGTACGCGTTCGCCATCTCCAGCGGCGTGACGTCGGAGACGCCCAGGGTGAAGGAGCCCCAGCGGTTGGCCTGGTCGGGGGAGGCCTGCCGCTTGTCGATGTCGGTACGCCACTGCAGGCCGAGCCGTTCGGCGAGCCGGACCACGTTCTCCGCGCCGACGGTCTGCTGCAGCCAGATGAAGTACGTGTTCACCGACTTGCCGAAGCCGGACCACATGGTCTGGAGGCCGCTCATCGCGCCGCTGGCGTTCGACGGGCAGTAGAAGCCGCCGCAGTCGGTCGGGCCGCCGCTGCCGTCCGGATACTTCGAGACGAACCGGTGCGGGGAGTTGAACGCGGTGGAGAGTGGCAGCCCGGCGTCGAGCGCGGCGAGCATGGTGAACATCTTGAACGTCGAACCGGCCTGGTAGCCGGGGAGGTCACCGCCGCCGAGCAGCGGCACCACCGTGTTCGGGTAGTTGCCCTTGAGGCGGGAACGCAGACTCGGGTTGGAGTGCGGCCCGTTCTCGCTCTGGTCGAGGGAGTAGACCCGGTTGACCGCCATCGACCTGACGTGCCCGGTGCCGGGTTCGACCGCGACCAGGCCGTGCGCGAACGGGCTGCCGGAGGATTCGTCGGCCACCACCCGATGCTCCGCCATCTCCTGCAGTTTCGGGTCCAGGCTGGTGATGATCGTGTAGCCGCCGCGTCGCAGCCGGTCCAGGCGCTCCAGGGAGTTGGCGCCGAACGCCGGCTGCGCCGCCCACCAGGCTTTCAGGTAGTCGCAGAAGAAGCCCCACCCGTTGTGCTCCTCCGGCACCGACATGCAGTCGTTGGGCGGGCTGCTCAGCCGCAGTCGGATCGGCTCGGCCTGGCTCGCCGACGTGTCCTGCGGCGAGAGGAAACCCATCTCGCGCATCCGGTCCAGTACGTAGTTGCGCCGGTCCGTCGCCGCCTTCTGGTCCGAGCTGGCCGGGTCGTACGACGTCGGCGCCTTGACCAGCCCGGCGAGGGTGGCCGCCTCCACCGGGGTGAGGTCACCGGGGAGCTTCGAGAAGAAGATCTCCGAAGCCGAGTAGATCCCGTACGCGCGGTGGCCGAAGTAGGCCGAGTTCAGGTAGCGCTCCAGGATCTGCTCCTTGCTCGTCTCCTTCTCCAGGTCGATGGCGAGTCGCATCTCCCGCAGCTTGCGCAGGCTGGTCTGCTCGGTCGCCTGCCGTACCTCGATCGGGGTCTTCGCGCTGTCCCGCAGGGCCATCCGGACGTACTGCATGGTGAGGGTCGAGGCACCCTGGGAGACCCCGCCGGCCTGCTGGTTGGCGACGAAGGCCCGGATGATGCCCTTCGGGTCGACACCACCGTGTTCGAAGAACCGGGTGTCCTCGGCCGCGACGATCGCCTGTTGCATGTACGGGGAGATCTGGGCGAGCGGGACGTACCGCCGATGTTCCTCGTAGAAGGTGGTGAGCAGGGTGGTCCCGTCGTTGGCGTAGACGTAGCTGGTCTGGGCGGGCGCGGAGGCGAGCAGGTCGGCGGGGGTCTTGTCGACCAGTTCGGCGCCGGCCTTGGCGGCCAGCCCGCCGACGGCGGCGATCGGGAACAACGCCGCCGCCACGACAACGCCGGCGATGAGCCCGGCGCGGAGCAGGGATACGACACGACCAGAAGCTGAGCGGGTGGGATTGGTCACGACCTCAAGTTATGATATTGCACCGTAAAACATGATAAAGATTCGTGAATCCGCCGGTCCCGATACCGGCGGATCCGGCTGTCCGCGACCCGCGTCGATGCGCGCGCTGGCCGCCCTCCTGGCCACTTCGGCAGGATCACGCCCATGCGCGCACAGGGATCCCACGCCGCCAGCCCGGAGCCTCCGGGCCGATCCGCCCGCCCGGAAGGTGCGCCCGCGCCCGCGCCGCCCGGCGACGACCGCCGCGCCCACCTGCGGCGGAACACCGTCCCCGGCCAAGCCACCGTCCCCAGCCAAGCCACCACCGCCCCCGGCCAAGCCACCACCGTCCCCGGCCAGGAGGGTTACCCCAGGCCGGAGGGCCGTTCCGGCCCGGACGGTTACCCCGGGCCGGACGATGCGTACCGGGACCTCGGGCATCACGGGGACGCGGAGGTGGCGCCGGGCCTGGTCGACCTGGCGGTCAACGTGCAGCGCCAGCCGATGCCGAGCTGGTTGCGGGAGCCGATCGTGGCGGCCCTGGACGACCTCGCGGCGTATCCCGACCCCGGCCCCGCCCGGGCCGCCGTCGCCGCCCGGCACCGTCGACCCGAGCGGGAGGTGCTGCTGACCGCCGGGGCGGCCGAAGGCTTTGTCCTGCTGGCCCAGGCACTGCGCGGGGCACACCGACCGGTGGTCGTGCATCCCCAGTTCACCGAACCGGAGGCGGCGCTGCGCGCGGCCGGGCACCGGGTGCACCGGGTGACGTTGTCGCCGGACGACGGCTTCCGACTGGACCCGGCGCTGGTGCCCCCCGACGCCGACCTGGTGTTTCTCGGCAACCCCACCAATCCCACCTCGGTCCTCCACCCGGCCGACACGCTTGCCGCGCTGGCCCGGCCGGGCCGGGTACTGGTCGTCGACGAGGCGTTCGCCGACACCACGGTCGGGACGACCGGCACCGAACCGGAGTCCCTGGCCGGCCGGCGTGACCTGCCCGGGCTCGTGGTGGTCCGCAGCCTCACCAAGACCTGGGGACTCGCCGGGCTACGGATCGGCTACCTGCTCGGCCCGGCGGAGCTGATCGAGCGCCTGGCGGCCGTACAGCCGCTCTGGGCGGTCTCCACCCCGGCGCTCGCCGCGGCCGCCGCCTGCGCCACCCCGACGGCCGTCGCGGCCGAGCACCGGATCGCGGTACGCCTCGCCGCCGACCGTGCCCACCTGGTCGGTCGGCTCGGCGCACTGCCCCGGGTACGCGTCGCCGGCACCCCGGCCAGCGCGTTTGTCCTGCTGCACCTGCCCGGTGCCGACCGGGTACGGCTGGCGCTGCGCGAACGCGGCTTCGCGGTACGCCGTGGTGACACCTTCCCCGGCCTGGGGCCCGACTGGCTGCGGGTCGCGGTACGGGACACTGCCACGACCGACCTGTTCGTGGCCGCGCTCGCCGAGACCCTGGAGGTTTGATGTTGGAGCAGACGGTGGCGGCTGTCGCCCCCCTCGACGAGGCGGCGGTGGCGGCGGCCCGCGCCCTGCAGGACCGGCTGACCAAACCGGCCGGCTCGCTCGGCGCGCTGGAGGAACTCTCCGTCCGGCTGGCCGGCCTCGCCGGAGCCTGCCCGCCGCCGGTGCCCGAACCCGCCGCTGTCGCGATCTTCGCTGGCGACCACGGCGTGCACGCGCAGGGCGTCACCCCGTGGCCGCAGGAGGTGACCGCCCAGATGGTGACGAACTTCCTGGCCGGCGGCGCCGTCGTCAACGCGTTCGCCCGGCAGACCGGTGCCACGGTCACCGTGGTCGACGTGGGTGTGAGGAAGGGCCCCCTGTTATCGCATTCTGTAGAGGAAGGGCCCCTTCCGAACACCCCAGGCGGGGGTGGGCCGCGGCTGGTGAGCGCGAACGTCCGGTCGGGCACCCGGGACCTGACCGTCGAGCCGGCGCTGACCCGGGAGGAGGCGCGTGACGCGGTCGAGGTCGGCATCCGGATAGCCCACGAACTGCTCGACGCCGGGGCCGGCATCCTGGTCACCGGGGACATGGGGATCGGCAACACCACCCCGGCCGCCGCGCTGATCGCCGCCTTCACCGGGGTCGATCCGGCCGAGGTCACCGGCCGGGGCACCGGGGTGGACGACCCGACGTACGCCCGGAAGATCGAGGTGATCCGGACCGCGTTGGCCCGGCACCGACCTGATCCCGCCGATCCGCTCGGTGTCCTGGCGGCGGTCGGTGGGCTGGAACACGCCGCGCTCGCCGGGTTCGTCCTCGGCGGGGCCGCCCGCCGCGCCCCGGTGCTGCTCGACGGGGTGAGCGCGGTGGCGGCGGCGCTGGTCGCGGTGGCGTTCGCGCCGGACGCGGCGTACGCGTTGGTCGCCGGCCACCGGTCCGCCGAGCCCGGAGCGACCGCCGGCTTGGAGCGACTGGGCCTGACGCCGATACTTGATCTGGGCCTACGGCTCGGCGAGGGCACCGGCGCCCTGCTCGCCTTCCCGGTCGTCGCTGGCGCCGTCCGGGTGCTGCACGAGGTGGCGACCTTCGATTCGGCGGGAGTCTCGGAGAAATGACGCTTTATCCGTTGGCGCTGCGGCTCGCCGGCCGGCGGGTGCTCGTGGTCGGTGGCGGGGCGGTGGCCAGCCGCCGGGTGCCGGCCCTGCTGGACGCGGGTGCCGAGGTGGTCGTGGTGTCACCGGAACTCACCCCGGCGCTGCGGGACCGGGCCGACGCCGGCCGGTTGCGGTGGATCGCCCGCCCGTTCGAGCCGTCCGACGTCGACGGCGCCTGGTTGGTGCACGTCGCGGTCGACGATCCGGCCGCCGCCGACGCGGTCAGCGCCGCCGCGCTCGAGCGCCGGGTCTTCTGCGTACGCGCGGACGACCGGGACGCCGCGACCGCCTGGACCCCGGCGGTGGCCCGGTACGGACCGCTCACCGTCGCCGTGCTCGGCGGCGGTGACCCGCGTCGGGCCATGACGGTCCGGGACGCGATCCGGGCCGGCCTGATCGACGGCACCCTGCCCGGCGGCACCCTGCCCGGCGGCCAGGCGACCACGGCGGCCGAGGCGACCACGGCGGCCGGGGCGGTGGCGGCGGTCGACGCGGCGGCTGCGGTGTCCGGGTCGGCTGCGGTGTCCGGGTCGGCTGAGATGCCCGGCTCGGCTGAGATGCCCGGCTCGGCTGAGATGCCCGGCTCGGCGGCGGCGTCCGGCTCGGCGGCGATCGCCGGGGCGGCGGCGGCCGGCGTGACGGCGGGGGACGGCTCGCCGGCCCGACCCGTCGGCACGGTCGCCCTGGTCGGCGCCGGCCCGGGCGACCCGGAGCTGATCACGGTACGGGGCCGGCGGCTGCTCGCCGAGGCGGACGTGGTGGTGGCCGACCGGCTGGTGCCCGGCCTGCTGCTCGACGAGTTGCGGCCGGACGTCGAACTGGTCGACGCCACCAAGATCCCGCACGGTCCGGCCGCCACCCAGGAGGAGATCAACCGGGTGCTGGTGGACCGGGCCCTGGCCGGTGCCCGCGTGGTCCGGCTCAAGGGCGGCGATCCGTACGTCTTCGGCCGGGGCGGCGAGGAACTGCTCGCCTGCGCGGCGGAGGGGATCCCGGTGACCGTGGTACCGGGGGTGACGAGTTCGATCGCCGCTCCGGCGGCGGCCGGCATCCCGGTGACCCACCGGGGCGTGGCGCACGAGTTCACGGTCGTCTCCGGCCACCTGCCGCCCGACCACCCGGGTTCGCTCGTCGACTGGTCGGCGCTGGCCCGGCTGCGCGGCACCCTGGTGGTGCTGATGGGGCTGAACAATCTCGCCGCGATCGCCGCCGCGTTGCGGGCGTACGGCCGGGCGCCGGAGACTCCGGCGGCGGTGGTGCAGGAGGGGACGACCGGCGCGCAGCGGGTCCTCCGTTCGACGTTGGACGCGGTCGCGGCGGACACCCTCGCCGCCGGTGTCCGTCCTCCGGCGGTGGTGGTCTTCGGGCCGGTGACCACCGTCCTGGCGGTTGAGCCGGCCTCCGACGATTGAAGTATCTTTACATTTCAATACGTCTGAGCGAAACTTGTCGCCACGAGGCACTGGGCCGGTGCGTCCGACCAGGACGGGAGTGCTCCGATGGCGCGTGGCGGAACCAGTGGGTGGCGACTGTTGGCGGCAGGACTGCTCACGCTGGCGGCGATGGTGGGCAGCCCACCCGTTGACGCCGCGCCGGTCGGGGCGCCGGCCGCCGCCGACTGTGCCCCGGCTGAGCAGCCGAAACGCCAGCTGCGTGGGACCTGGATCGGATCCGTGTCCAACATCAACTGGCCGTCGCGGACCGGCCTGACCGCCGCCGCCCAGCAGGCCGAGCTGCGCGACCTGCTCGACCGGGCCGCCGCGCTCCGGCTCAACGCGGTCTTCCTGCAGATCCGGCCGGCTGCCGACACCTTCTGGCCGTCGGCGTACGAGCCGTGGTCGCAGTACCTCACCGGCAGCCAGGGCGGCGACCCCGGGTACGACCCGCTCGCCTTCGCCGTCACCGAGGCGCACGCCCGCAACCTCGAACTGCACGGCTGGTTCAACCCGTACCGGGTGAGCACCCAGGGGGACCTGACGCGGCTGTCCGCCGGGCATCCGGCCCGGGCCAACCCGGGCTGGGTCGAGCGGTACGACGGCAAGCTCTACTACAACCCCGGGGTGCCGGCCGCCCGGCAGCACACCGTCAACACGATCATGGACGCGGTGACCCGGTACGACCTCGACGGCGTGCACTTCGACGACTACTTCTACCCGTACCCGGTGACCGGGCAGACCTTCGACGACGCCGCCGAGTACGCCGCGTACGGCGCCGGCCGGTCGCTCGCCGACTGGCGGCGGTCCAACGTGGACGCGCTGGTGCAGGCGGTGGGCACCCGGATCCGCCAGGCGAAGCCACACGTCCGGTTCGGCATCTCGCCGTTCGGGATCTGGCGCAACGTCGGCACCGACCCGCTCGGCTCGGCGACCACCGGTCTGCAGTCGTACGACGCGATCTACGCCGACACCCGGAGATGGGTGAAGCAGGGTTGGGTCGACTACGTCGCCCCGCAGATCTACTGGCGGATCGGCTTCGCCGCCGCGGCCTACGACGTACTCGTGCCCTGGTGGTCGAACGTCGTCGCCGGCACCGACGTGCAGCTCTACGTCGGCCAGGCGACGTACCGGATCAGCGAGTGGGGCGACGCCGAGGAGATGCCCGACCACCTGGTGCTGAACCGGAGCCACCGGGTCTCCGGCGACATCCACTACTCAATCAGGCAACTGCTCGCCAACCCACTCGGCTTCGCCGACCGGCTGCGTACCGACTTCTACCGCTATCCGGCCCTGGTGCCGGTCAACAACCGGCTCGGCGGTACCGCACCCGGCCCGGTCCGAAGCCTGGCCGCCCGCAGGGTGGGCGGGGGAGTCGAGCTGACCTGGACCGCACCCAACGGCGGTACGGCGCCGGCGTACTACGCGGTCTACCGGGCCGACGGGGCCGGCTGTGGGGTGGACGCGGCCCGGAACCTGCTGGCGCTGCGCCGGGCCGGCTCCGGCACCCAGCGGTTCACCGATGCCGCGCCGCCGCCGGTCGGTCAGCCCGGCTACCTGGTCACCGCGGTCTCCCGGCTGCACCACGAGAGCGCCCCGGCCGCTGTCACGCTCGCCGGCTGACCCCGACCGCCGTGTTAGGAAGGGCCCCCTCCTGTACAAGAAGCGATAAGAAGGGGCCCTTCCTTGCACATCAGGCCTTGAGCATGTCGTCCAGCAGCAGCGCGCACCGGATCAGCCCGAGGTGTGAGTACGCCTGCGGGTGGTTGCCCAGCCCGCGCTCGGAGATCGGGTCGTACTGCTCGGGGAGCAGGCCGGTCGGGCCGGCGGTGTCCACCATCTGGGTGAACAGCTCCTCGGCGTCGGCCCGCCGGCCGGTACGCAGGTACGCCTCGATCAGCCACGCGGTGCAGATGTGGAAGCCGCCCTCCCGGCCCGGCAGACCGTCGTCCCACAGGTAGCGGTAGACGACCGGACCACTGCGGAGATCGGCCTCGATCTTCAGCACCGTGGCCAGGAACCGGGGGTCGTCGTTGGGCAGCAGACCCGACAGGCCGATCCAGAGCGACGAGGCGTCCATCTCCTCGTCCCCGTACGCGACGCTGTACGCCCCGGCGCCCTCGTGCCAGCCGTACTCCAGCACGTTGTGCCCGATCCGGTCCCGCAGCTCGACCCACTCCGGCCGGTCCCCGTCACCGTGCCGCCGGACGACGTGCAGCGCCCGGTCGACGGTCATCCAGCACATGACCTTGGAGTAGACGTGGTGCCGGGGTGGCAGCCGGGCCTCCCAGAGCCCGTGGTCGGGCTCGTGCCAGCGCCGGGCCACCGCCTCGACCATGTTCTCCAGCACCCGCCACTCGGTGTCCCGTACCGAGCCGCGCAGGTCGGCGACCGCGGCCAGCAGGTCCGCGATCGGCCCGAAGACGTCGAGCTGGAGCTGGTGGTTGGCGAGGTTGCCGACCCGGACCGGCCGGGAGCCGGCGTATCCGGGCAGGGTGTCGATGACCGCCTCGGCGCCGAGTTCGTAGCCGTCGACGGTGTAGAGCGGGTGCAGCCGTTCCGGGTGCCCGCCGGTGCGCTCGACACAGCCGTCGACCCAGCGCAGGAAGCCCTCGGCCTCGGTCAGCGAGCCGAGGTCGACCAGGGCCCGTGCGGTCATCGCCGCGTCACGCAGCCAGCAGTACCGGTAGTCCCAGTTGCGGACGCCGCCCAGCTCCTCGGGGAGCGAGGTGGTGGCGGCGGCGAGGATCGAACCGGTCGCCTCGTGGACCAGGCCGCGCAGCGTGAGTGCGCTGCGGCCGACCAGGTCGCGGGCGGTCTGCGGAAGCCGGAGCCCGGCCAGCCACTCGCGCCACGGCTGTTCGGCCCGGGACTGCCGCTCGTGCACCGGCACCCGGTGGTGGGCCAGGCTGTGCGAGCCGAAGCGCAGCTCGCAGGTGACCGAACCGCCGGCGGCGGTCAGGTCGACCACCGCCCGGGCGGTCTCGTACCCGCCGTCGTCGACGACCTCCCACTCGACGCCGGGGGAGTAGAGCGCGATCGGCTCGTTGGAGCCGAGCACCAGCAGCCCGTCGCCGAGCGGTTGCAGCTGCACCGCCACCTGGCCGAACTCGGGTCGGGGGGCGAACGTCAACCGGACCCGGCCGGCCCCGCTGATCAGCCGGATCAGCGTCGAGTCGCCGCTGATCATGGCCGAGCTGCTGGGTACGCCGACACTGGACGGCCGGTCCAGCCAGTCGGTGACGGTGAGCCCGGACCAGCGGGTCTCCACGGTCATCGTGCCGGTGCGGTAGCGCTGCCCGAGCGGCAGCCCGCCGCGTTCCGGGGAGATGCTGAAGTGCCCGGCCGGGTTGCCGCCGACCAGGTCGGCGAAGATCGCCGGCGAGTCGGGCTTGGGGTGGCAGAGCCAGGTGATGTTGGCTTCCGGCGTGACCAGGGCGACGGTACGCCCGTTGGCCAGCATCGAGTGTCGCTCGATCGGCACCGCGCGCTCACCGAAGAGCCAGGTACGGCGTACCTCGAGCAGCAGTCCGAGGACCCGGGCGGCGTCGACCGGCTCGGCGATCCGGAAGTTCGCGGCGGTCTCACCCGGGCCGATCTTGATGCCGACGTCCGGCCCGTGCAGCTTCGCGAAGGCGTTCTCGTCGGTGACGTCGTCGCCGATGAACAGCGCCGCACTCGCCGAGAGCTGGGTACGCAGCTGCTCCAGCGCGGTGCCCTTGTTGGTGGGGATCACCGAGATCTCGATGACCTCCTTGCCGTGGGTCACCGTCACGTCGGCCCAGCTCGCCGGGCCGGCCTGGACCGCCGCCACGACCTCGGCGGCCACCTCGGGATCCGCCCCCCGGGTGTGTACGGCGACGCTCGCCGGCTTGCTCTCCAGCCGTACCCGGTCCTTGCCGGCGACGATCCGGCGCAGCTCGTTGCGGAGCCGGGTGCGGACCTCGATCAGCTCGGGGGAGAGCCGCTCGACGAAGCCGACGTCGAACTCGGAGCCGTGGCTGCCGACGAGGTGCACCTCGCTGGGCAGCCGGGAGAGCGTCGCCAGGTCGCGCAGGGCGCGGCCGGAGACGACCGCGACCGTGGTCTGCGGCAGCGCGGCCAGCGCGCGGACCGCGGCGACCGACTCGGGCAGCGGTACCGCCCTGGTCGGGTCCTCCACGATCGGCGCGAGGGTGCCGTCGTAGTCGCAGGCGACGAGCAGCTGCGGGACCCGGGCTATCCGCCCGATCGCGGCCCGGAGCTGCGGGTCGATCGCGTCGAGGGTCCGCGGACCCCCGTCGAGCAGGGGGGAGGAGGCCTTCACTCGTCCTCCGCTTCCGGGACACCCAGCTCGTTGAGGAAGGAGCGGGCCCAGTGGCCCACGTCGTGGGTGCGCAGGTGGCGCTGCATGATGCGCATGCGGCGCCGGGCCTCGCCCTTGTCGACGTGGACCGCGCGCAGCAGCGCGTCCTTGACTCCGTCCGGGTCGTGCGGGTTACAGAGGAATGCCTGGCGCAGCTCTGTGGCCGCACCGGCAAACTCACTGAGCACGAGGGCGCCGCCCGAGTCGGCGCGCGTTGCTACGTACTCCTTGGCCACCAAGTTCATTCCGTCTCGCAGCGGGGTCACCATCATCACGTCGGCCGCGCAGTAGAGCGCGGCCAGTTCACTGCGACTGTACGACTGATGGAGGTAATGGACGGCCGGCACACCGACTCGTCCGAATTCCCCGTTAATCCGACCAACTTCGCGTTCGACCTTGACCCGGAGTGCCTGGTAGTGCTCTACGCGTTCCCGACTTGGCGTAGCAACCTGCACCATAACCGCCTCGGGAACTGTCAACTTTCCGTCAGCGAGCAACTCGCGGAACGCCTTGAGCCGAAGTTCGATCCCCTTGGTGTAGTCGAGCCGGTCGACGCCCAGGATCACGGTCTTCGGGTCGCCCAGCTCGGTGCGGATCTGCTTGGCCCGGGCCTGCACGTTCGGGTCGAGCGCCATCCGCTCCATCTCGGCGACGTCGATCGAGATCGGGAACGCGCCCGCCTTCACCTGGCGGCCGTCGACCTGGATCATCTGGCCCTCGTAGCGCAGCCCGAGCAGGTGCCGGGCCAGCCGGACGAAGTTCTGCGCCGCCAGCCGCTGCTGGAAGCCGACCAGGTCGGCGCCGAGCAGCCCGCGCAGCACCTCGGCACGCAGCGGCATCTGCATGAACAGCTCGATCGGCGGGAACGGGATGTGCAGGAAGAAGCCGATCCGCAGGTCGGGGCGGAGTTCGCGGAGCATCGCCGGTACCAGTTGGAGCTGGTAGTCCTGCACCCAGACCGTGGCCCCCTCGGCCGCGACCTCGGCCGCCGCCTCCGCGAACCGGGCATTGACCAGCCGGTACGCCTCGCGCCAGCGGCGCTTGTAGACCGGCGTCTCCACCGCGTCGTGGTAGAGCGGCCAGATCGTCGCGTTGGACTGGCCCTCGTAGTAGCGTTCGAGTTCCTCGGCGCTCAGCGGCACCGGGTGCAGCCGGATCCCCTCCAGGTCGAACGGTTCCGGAGCGGCGCCCACCCCGCCGGCCCAGCCCACCCAGGTGCCCTGGTGCTGGGCGAGCACCGGGTGCAGGGCGGTGACCAGCCCTCCCGGGCTCCGGCGCCACTGTCGTCCCTCGGGCGTGGTCACCTCATCCACCGGCAGGCGATTAGCGACGACCACGAACGAGCTGCGTACGGTCACGATCAGTGCACCTCCGGTGATGACGGGTCCCACCGCTGAGCGTACTGAGCGTAGCTGCGAGGTTGAGGTCCCCGGGTCACTACTACTGCCCTGCGGGACGGCTCTGGGAAACCCCCGGGTGATCTTGAGCACTGCGGCGTCGACTCCGGCCGGCGCGGAGCCCGGAAGGCGCTCGCCCCGGGGTGATGTGGGCGCAACGTCGCGGACCTGTCAGGATTGACGGTGGCGTTTCGCCCAGCCTCGTCCAGCCGGCCTCAGGGTCGGCGGGAGCCGGCACCGTGGTCGGCGGGGCAGCCCGACGTCGTGGTCGGGTCGAAACACGTCATCAGGGGACACAACACCGTGGGAGGTAGGCCGCACCGTGGCCCAGTACATCTACGTCCTGGAGAAGGCGCGCAAGGCGCACGGCGACAAGGTCGTGCTGGACAACGTGACGCTGAGCTTCCTGCCCGGTGCCAAGATCGGTGTGGTCGGGCCGAACGGCGCGGGTAAGTCCAGCCTGCTCAAGATCATGGCCGGGCTGGACCGGCCGAGCAACGGTGAGGCCCGGCTGATGCCCGGTTACACCGTGGGGCTGCTCGCCCAGGAGCCGCCGCTGAACGACGCGAAGACCGTACTCGGCAACATCGAGGAGGCGGTCGCGGAGACGAAGGCCAAGCTGGAGCGGTTCAACAAGATCGCCGAGCAGATGGCCACCGACTACTCCGACGAGCTGATGACCGAGATGGGTCAGCTCCAGGAGGAACTCGACCACGCCGACGCCTGGGACGTCGACTCCAAGCTCGAACTCGCGATGGACGCGCTGCGCTGCCCGCCGCCGGACGCCGACGTCACCCAGCTCTCCGGCGGTGAGCGGCGCCGGGTCGCGCTCTGCAAACTGCTGCTGGAGGCCCCCGACCTGCTGCTGCTCGACGAGCCGACCAACCACCTGGACGCGGAGAGCGTGCAGTGGCTGGAGCAGCACCTCGCCAAGTACGCCGGCACGGTCATGGCGATCACGCACGACCGGTACTTCCTGGACAACGTCGCGGGCTGGATCCTCGAACTGGACCGGGGCCGGGCCGTCGGCTACGAGGGCAACTACTCCACCTACCTGGAGAAGAAGGCCGCCCGGCTGGCCGTCGAGGGCCGCCGGGACGCCAAGATGAAGAAGCGGCTGACCGAGGAACTGGAGTGGGTCCGGTCCAACGCCAAGGCCCGGCAGACCAAGTCCAAGGCCCGGCTGGACCGCTATGAGGAGATGGCCACCGAGGCGGAGAAGACCCGCAAGCTGGACTTCGAGGAGATTCAGATTCCGCCGGGCCCGCGGCTGGGCAACACCGTGATCGAGGTGAACGGCCTGCGCAAGGCGTTCGGCGACCGGGTGCTGATCGACAACCTCAGCTTCTCGCTGCCCCGCAACGGCATCGTCGGCATCATCGGCCCGAACGGCGTCGGCAAGACCACCCTGTTCAAGACCATCGTCGGGATGGAGCAGCCGACCGCCGGCACGGTCAAGGTCGGCGACACCGTCCAGTTGTCGTACGTCGACCAGAACCGGTCCGGCCTGGCCGGTGACAAGACGCTCTGGGAGACCGTCTCGGACGGTCTCGACCACCTGATGGTGGGCAAGGTCGAGATGCCGTCCCGGGCGTACGTGGCGGCCTTCGGCTTCAAGGGCCCCGACCAGCAGAAGCCGACCAAGGTGCTCTCCGGTGGCGAGCGGAACCGGCTCAACCTGGCGCTGACCCTCAAGATCGGCGGCAACGTCATCCTGCTCGACGAGCCGACCAACGACCTCGACGTCGAGACGCTCTCCTCGCTGGAGAACGCGCTGCTGGAGTTCCCCGGCTGCGCCGTGGTCATCTCGCACGACCGGATGTTCCTGGACCGGGTCGCCACCCACATCCTGGCCTGGGAGGGTGACGACGAGAACCCGGCGAAGTGGTTCTGGTTCGAGGGCAACTTCGAGGCGTACGAGAAGAACAAGGTCGACCGGCTCGGCGCGGACGCGGCCCGACCGCACCGGGTCACCTACCGCAAGCTCACCCGTGACTAGCCAGGTCGAGGCCGAGCGTCCGGCGGTCGCCCGGTACGTCTACGAGTGCACGCTGCGCTGGTCCGACCTGGACGCGTACGGGCACATCAACAACGCCCGCTTCCTCACCCTCTACGAGGAGGCGCGGGTGGCACTGGTGTTCGCCGGCGCGCAGGCGGCCGATGTCGGGTCGTTCGCCGAGGGTGTGGTGATCGCCCGGCACGAGATCGACTACCTGCGCCCGGTCGGGTACGCGCTGCGGCGGGCCACCGCGGACCGCGCCCCGACGGTACGGATCGAGATGTGGGTCGAGGACCTTCGACAGTCCCGGTTCACCATCGGCTACGAGCTGTACGACGGCGACGTGCTGGCCAGCCGGGCGAAGTCGGTGCTCGTGCCGTTCGACCTGGGGCAGCAACGACCGCGTCGGTTGACCGATGCGGAGCAGGAGTTCCTGCGGCCGTACCTGACCGGGCCGGGCGCCGAGGTGGTGAGCGGAGCGGGGCGGCGTGGTGGGCGACCGTAGCGAGCGGGGCGAGACGCTGACCGACCGGCACCGGCTCTCCGGACACGCCGACGCCCGGGCGTTCCTGGCCCGGCTGGCCCGGTTCGATCCGGCCGCGCTGGTCCGGCTGCGCTCTGCCGGTGCCGGTGCCGGTGCCGGTGCGGCCGGTGCGGCCGACCGTACCCAGCTCTGGGCGTGGCTGCCCTGGGGGGTGCTGGTGGGTCGGGTGGTCGCCGGGCCGGGTCCGGGCGACGCGACCGTCTCGGCGGCGGAGCTGCTCGCCGTGCTCGGCCGTGACGGTGCGGAACTGCCGCGCCGCCGGGACACCGACTGGCGCTGGCCGCTGCCCCCGACGTCGAGCGCGGTGGTGGAGCGGATCGCCGGAGCCGAGCTGCGCCAGATCGCCGAAGCGGCGGCCGGGACGCTGCGGACGGCGGCCGCCGAGGGGGTCGCCGGCCGGGCGGTGGGCCAGCGGGCGCTGCGGGACGCACTGCTCGACCACGTGGCCGTCGTGGTGACGGGACCACCGTCGGCGGGCCCGCAGGGGCCGACGCGGACCGCCGACACCGACCGGATCGAGGTCACACAACGACTCGTCCAGGGCATCGTCCGGATGGGCTTTCTCGGTGCCCCCGGATCGTCCGAAAAGGACGCCGTACAGGTACGGGCGGTGGGTCGATGGGTGGGATTGGCTGCACCATTCGGAGTTGCCTGGTCACGGAACGCCAGCCAATTCGCGATCCGGCCAGCGCAAGGTCCTCCGAACGGCTGAGGGGTCATGGTCCATTTAGCCTGGGCGTGTCGTTGGGGGGATGCTTCACGCCGGCTGTCCGGGTACCGTCGGGCCTCGGATCCCACGCAACGTAGGCGCGTGGATCCGCTGGGGAGCGAGGTGCGCAAGCGATGCCGTGGTGGTCATGGCGCCCCGGCCACGCCGGTGGCGTTGAGCCGGAAACTCGAAGCAGGATCCCGTCGGAAGGTGCTGTCCGGGTTGGTCCGCCGGCGCCCCGGGAGCCGGAACACGACTCCCGGCCGAGGGACCGGGCCGCGCTGAGGGAGGGTCCCGCCGTCATCGCACCGGTCACCCTGCGCCGGGTGGCGGAGGCGCTGGATCTGCTCGACATCCGTTACCTTGCCGACGGCGACGGCAGCCTGTTGGCGATGTGGGAGCGGCACGCGGTGCTCTTCGCCCTCGAGGGGCCGGACGACGAGATCCTCGTGATGCGGGCCCGTCCACACTCGACCGTACCGCCGGACTGGGCCGACCGGGCCTACCGGGTGGTCAACGAGTGGAACCACACCCGCCGGTTCTGCAAGGCGTACGTCGGCGACCCCACCGAGCGGGGACAGTTGCCCATCTACGCGGAACTGCAGGTGCCGCTCAGTGCCGGTGCCCACGACGCACTACTGGTGGAGATGCTGGACTGCGGTGCGGCGGTGGCGACGACCTTCGTCGACTGGCTGCACGACGAGGGCGCCCTGCTGTAGGCGGTGCGGCGGCACCCCGTCCGGGTCAGCCGACCTGACCCGGGGTCTCGTCCATCGTGTTGACCATGAAGTAGGCGGCCCGCTCCAGGTACTGCCACAGGGTCTCGTGCTGCTCCGCGGAGAGGTCGAGGCTGTCCACGGCGCGACGCATCTGGTGCAGCCAGGCGTCCCGTTCCACCGGTCCTACCCGGAACGGGGCGTGGCGCATCCGCAGCCGGGGGTGGCCCCGCTGTGCGGAGTAGGTGCTGGGGCCGCCCCAGTACTGCATCAGGAAGAGGGTCATGCGCTCCGCGGCCGGACCCAGGTCGTCCTCCGGGTACATCGGTCGGAGCACCGGATCGGTCGCCACACCCGCGTAGAACCTGTCGACCAGACGGCGGAACGTCGGCTCGCCGCCGACCGCCTCGTAGAAGCTGGGTGTCGGCTCGGCCTGCTCGGGCTCGCCTGCGGGATTCACGGTTCCATCCTGCCATCCGGGCCGACGATCACGCGGTGCCGGAGCCCCGTACCGGATGCGGGCTGGCTCACATCGGGCCTGCCGGCCGGTCGCGGCCGGGTCCGGAAACCGCGCCGGGTCGCAGCGGCGTCGGGTCCGGCCGCGCGGCCCGGGATTGCGCCGGCTCCGGTAGCGGCGTCGGGTAGGCGACCGCGCCGGGGTTTTGGTGGCTGTCGGTGCGGGGCCGGTGCCCGGGCGGATCGCGGTGCGGGTCAGACCGCGCCGATCCCGGCCTCCGAGGAGGGCGGCCGAGGTCCGGGCGGGCCGCTCAACGGTCGGATCCCGCTCGGCGCCGTCGACGTCTCGCCGACCGGCCGGCCCTGCCGTGCCCGGGCGATCGCGGCGGAGAACTGCTCCGGTCGCGGCCAGCGGGTGGCCAGCAGCAGCATGAGCACCACCCCGGCGACACTCCACAGACCGACCACCCGATGGAGTGGGAACCGCTCCGCGAGCACACCGGTGATCAGGACGGCCGCCCCCTGGATGCTCTGCATGCCGGTGTTCATCACCCCGAACGCGCGGGCCCGGTAACCGTTCGGCAGGGCCTGGACGAAGAGGGCGTTGGTCACCGGGATCAGACCGGTGACCGCGAAGCCGGCGATCGCCGCCAGCAGAGCCACGATCACCGGTGAGGGGCCCAGCAGGGCCGGCACCAGGGCCAGCGGGGCGAGGACCGCGAACGGGCGGATCAGGGCCTGGCGCCGGGCCGGCCGGATGATCCGGCCTACCAGCAGGGCGCCGAGGATGGAGCCGGTCGGCACGGCACCCATGATCAGCCCCTGGATGATCCCCGGGTGGGTGCTCCCGTCGGCCAGGTCGCTGGCCCAGGCGGCGGCGAGACCTTCCGGGACGATGGCGAAGAGCATCGCCGAGAAGATCAGGATCGCGATCGCCCGGAGCGCCGGCGTGCCGAACACCAGGCGGAACCCGGCGGCGGTGTCCCGGATCAGGTGGTCCGGGCTCTCCCGGGGGACGGCCGGCCGGTGCCGTACGCCGGTCCAGATGATCAACGCGGAGAGCCCGAACGCGACGGCGTTGATCAGCAGGGCGAGTTTCGGGCTGTACAGCGCGATCGACGCCCCGGCGACGTAGCCGCCGATCTGGGCCGCCTGGCTGCTGCTGCTCAGCAGTGACAGCGCGACCACCAGCCGGTCGTCCGTGAGGATCAGGGGCACCATCGCGGACCGGGCGGCCTGGCTCGGCGCGGCAGCCAGGGTGGACGCGAAGAGCAGTCCGAGGATCGCGACGGTGGGCAGGTCGACGAGCGCGAGGATCAGGAAGAGCGGCAACCGGACGACGTCACAGATGACCATGACGGTCCGGTACGGGTACCGGTCGGCGAGGGTGGTGAGCAGCGGGCCACCGATCAGCCAGGGCAGGTAGCTCGTCGCGAAGGCGGCGGCGGACAGGGCGACCGAGTCGCTCTGCTGGTAGACCAGCATGGTCACCGCCGCCTTGGCGATGTAGTCACCGGCCCAGGTCAGCACCACGGCCAGGTAGACCGATCGGAATTCACCCTCGGTGAACACCTCGCGGAAGGTAGCCGGCCGCTCAGGGACGTGTGTCTCCTCGGACACCGATGGGCCTCCATCGTTCTCGACCGCTGACCAATGTGATGGGGCTGCCGGGAACGTTAAACGTTCGGATCAGCGAGGTCTTCGTTACACTCCGAGTGGGAGCTTGTCCTGGATTCTGCCCGATCGTATGACAACTGGCTAGGGCGAACGGGTAGATCGTCGCATCTCCGACTGGTCGAACGGACGATACCCGACCGTCGACAAGGTACGCGACCCCCGGCGACCGGGGTGGACTCGACGCCGATCGGTATCCGTGACATCGCCGTTACGGGTGGACCGACCCCGCCCGTGACGGACCGCCGGGGCCGCCCCGTTCCGTGTGGTCCACTCCGCTCAACCGGTACCGCCCCGCGCGGATCCCGTTCCTCAGGTCGGGCCGCCCTGACCCGTGCCCGGGTCCTCCGGGGGTGCGGCAGGACGCGGGAACATCCGGGTGGCCGCGATGCCGGCGGTGATGCCGGAGTTCTCCAGCGCCTCGGCCAGCCGGCGACGCAGTTCCCGGGAGACCGGGAGCTGGCCCTCGGCCGTGGTCTTGGCGACCGTACGGATCACCGCCCCGTCCACGGTGATCTGTTCGACCCCGACCACCTCGGGCGGCTCGACGAGTTCGGGCGCGAGTTCCGGGTCGACCGCGACCGACGCGGCGGCGGTCTTCAGCACCGCGGTCGCCTCCTCGGTCCGGGCGAAGCCGATCGGCATGTCGACGATGACCATCGCCCAGCCCTGGCTCTTGTTGCCGACGCGGATGATCTCGCCGTTGCGGATGTACCAGACCACGCCGCGCGCGTCGCGGACCGTGGTGATCCGCAGACCCACCGACTCGACCACTCCGGTGGCCTCGCCGAGGTCGACCACGTCACCGACGCCGTACTGGTCCTCGAGCAGCATGAACAGACCGGCGATCAGGTCCTTGACCAGCGTCTGGGCGCCGAAGCCGAGGGCCACGCCGGCGATGCCGGCACTGGCCAGCAGCGGTGCCAGGTTGAAACTGAGTTCGCTGAGGATCTGCAGGGCGGCGATGGCGAAGACCACCGCCGTGGTCATGCTCCGCAGTACCGAACCGATCGCCTCGGCCCGCTGCCGGCGTCGTTCCGGATAGATCGCCTCGGGGTCGGGCGCGGCGGTGGGGATGCGTTCCCGCAGCGGCTTGAGCACCGCCGGGATCTTGCTCTCGGAGGTGCTCCGCACCAGCCGGTTGATGGTGCGGTGCAGCAGGTACCGGAGCAGGAACGCGAGCAGCAGGATCAGCAGGATGGTGAGCGGCTTGACCACCAGGTAGTTGCTGCCCTCGGCGAACCACTCGGACCTGGTCCAGCGCCAGATCTGGCCGCAGACGGGATCGTCGACGCAGCTCGGCTTGGGGTCGGGCGTCTCGGCGGCGGGCATGCCGAGGACGGCTGCGGTCATCGTCGCGGGGTTCACGAATGCCTTAGTACCTTACGGCCGCCGGGCGCTGTCGGCCGACCCGCCGGCCGGTGGCGGAGGTCCCGCTCGCCCCGCCTCGCCGGCCGCCGGCCGGACCTGGTCAGGCCGGCGCCCCGGCCTGCCCTGGTGCCGACGCCCGGGATACGCCGACCCACCGGTCGGCCGGTCGCGGTCGGCACGGGGCACGGAGCACGGAGCACGGAGCACGGAGCACGGAGCACGGAGCACGGGCTGATCGGACGGAACCGGTCATCCTGCCACGCGACGTGAAAGCTTTCCGCAGGGACCCCCGATTAGTACGTGCATTCGCGGCACCTATCGGGGACTATTGGCGCACGGACGCCGGTGATCGGCCGGCGTCGGCCGCGATTCCGGCGGCCTGCCGGTCGATGCTGGCCGGAAACGGGCACCGGAGCGGGGTCGGCACCGCCGGGCGACAGGGAGTGGACGGGAACACAACCGAGAGGGTGAGCGCGATGCCTGACATACGACCCATGGTGGGCTCCGGAGCGTTGGTGCTCAATGCCACCTACGAGCCGCTGTGTGTCGTTTCAGTGCGTCGGGCCGCGATCCTGGTCCTCTCCGCCAAAGCCGTCTGTGTGGCCGACGGGGAGGGGATGCTGCACAGCGCCCGGAATGCCCTTCCCGTGCCTTCGGTGGTGCGACTCACCCGGTTCGTCCGGGTGCCCTACCGGACCCATGTCGGTCTCTCCCGGCGGGCCATCTTCGCCCGGGACAACTGGCGCTGCGTCTACTGCCGGGGCCCGGCCGAAACCATCGACCACGTGTTCCCGCGCAGCCGGGGCGGCCGGCACGCCTGGGAGAACGTGGTGGCGGCCTGCGCCAAGTGCAACCACACCAAGGGCGACAAGACCCCCGCCGAGCTGGGTTGGCGGCTGCACACCCTGCCCACCGCCCCGAAGGGGATGGCCTGGCGGGTGCTCGGGCACCGGGCGCCCGACCCGCGTTGGGCGGACTGGCTGGACCTGCGCGAGGCCGAGGCCGCCTGACCGGCGGCTGCTTCCGGCACGACGGCGGACGCCGGTTCACGGTCGGCGGGCGGAGACCAGGGACGCGAAGACGATGACGTTGTCGGCGTACCCGGTGGACCCGCCCACCCACCGACCGCCGCAGGTGATCAGGCGCAGCGCCGGGCGGCTGAAGTCGCCGTAGACCCGGTCCACCGGCAGTTGCGACTTGTCGAACCGCCTGACCGAGTTGACCTCGAAGATCGCCACCGACTGGTCCTCCCGGGCAATCTCGATCTTCGTACCCGGTCGTAGTCCGCTCAGGCCGTGGAAGACCGCCGGTCCGGTGGCGGTGTCGACGTGCCCGACGATCACCGAGGGTCCGTACTGGCCCGGCGTGGGGCTCTGGTCGTACCAGCCGGCCTCGTCCCGACGGTCCGACGCGGGCACCTCGATCGTGCCGTCCCTCGCCACCCCCACCGGATGCACCGGCGCGTCCAGGCCCAGCGCCCGGATGCCGATCTCCACCGGTGGGCTCGATTCGAGTACGGGGAACTTTCGCGGCGGCGCCTGGGCACCGAAGATCAACCCGCTCGGCAGCAGGGTGATGCCGGTGACGTGCTGGACGCCGAACGCGGTGACGAGGAGGCCGATCAACAGCATGACGATCGGCACCGGGCCGGGCCGGCGTCGTCCTCGCCCGACCGGTACGCCCCGGCGGGGCCGACCGGCCGGCACCACGTCCAGGGTGCCGGGCGGAACACGGTCCTGCGGATCCGGGCTGGTGACGCTCGCCGCGGTGGCCTGGCGGGCGGTGTGGGCCACGACCCGGCCCACCCGACGCCGCCACCGGGCGGCCCGGCCCCGCCACGTGCCGTCGGCCGTGGAAGAGCGGGTCATCTTCGCTCCGAGTCAGTCAGCTGCTCCGGGTCGACGCCGGGCTCCGGAGTCGGTCGTCCGGTCCCGGGTCGACGCTGGGTTCCAGGGGCGGATTGCCCGGTCCCGGTCAGCCACCCAGTTCGGTACGCCGACGCTGCCGGCCGAGCAGGCCGAATCCCACCCCGAGCGCGACGATGCCGAGCCCACCCGCGAGGATCATCGGACCGGCCATGCCGCCGGCCGTGCCGCCGCCACCGGTGGCCGGACCCTGGCTGCCCTGACTCATGTTGACCACGTTGAGCGTGGTGGTCGCCCGGTCGTTGTTCGGGCAGTGCAGGTTCACCGCGTACGGGCCGGGTGCCTTGTTGCCCGGAATCGTCACCGAACCGGTGAGAAAGCCGTTGTCGGGCCGGACGATGACCCGGCCGAAGGCGTCCGACTGGACGGTCGCCTGCTGGTTGTTGGCGTTGTCGCAACTCGCCCGGATGTTGACCCGGCTGCCCACCTGGGCGGTGTTCGGCGTGACCTCCACGAAGGTGTTCGGTCCGGCCCAGGCCGGCGCGGCGTTCCCGCCGATCGGCCCCGGCAGCAGAGCGGTGGCGAACACGCCGGCGGCGATCGTGCGGCCGACGATCCTGGCAGCGTTCATGACTCCCCCTTCCGGCCCTCCCGGCGGGCCGTGCCGCCGGTGCCCGCCGCACGCCGTCTGCGGCGGGTCGGCGGCAGCCGTCCGTCCTGACCGGTGTTCCCAGCCGTCCCGAGGACACACGCCGCCGGGCCCGCCGAGCGGGAACGGCATGCCCGGAAAGGGCGGACGCGGGCGGGAGAGGTGGTGACGGCCCTGGTGGGCGGTTCTCAGGGCGTGCCGGCCGGGGCCGGTGGCGCGGCGTCGACCGGGGCCGGGCCGTCGGCGGCCGGCACGGCGGGCGGGTCGGGGCGGATCGGCACCACCGGATCCCAGGCGAGCGGGCTGGAGAGCACCATCGTGCTGGAGGGCTGCCCGTACGGGGCGAGTCGGTCGATGACCCGCTCGAACGCCTCGATCGAGCTGGCCGCGACCTTCAGCAGGCTGCACGCGTCACCGGTGATCCGGTGGACCTCCAGGATCTCCGGCCAACCGGGCAGACCCGGATCACGGAGGATGCACCGGGGTCCGTAACAGGACATCCGGATCATCGCGACCACCTTGCGTCCGGCCCGGGCCAGGTCGACGTGCGCGTGGTAGCCGGTGATCACGCCGGACTCCTCGAGCCGACGTACCCGTTCGGCGACCGCCGGCGGGGAGAGGTGGACCCGCCGGGAGAGTTCGCTGTACGAGAGCCGGGCATCGGCCTGCAACTCCCTGAGCAGGGACCAATCCATGTCGTCCACGATCTGACCACCCTCCGTACCGCCGGCTCACGGTCCACCGGGCCACCTTATGAACGTTAAGTGATCCGGCGGAATGACCGAACGACCCGTAACCCCGGCGCGTCAATCGCCGTTGGTCCGGCATTCCGTTCACCGGCCCGACGGAGAGATCATGACCTTGTCCGGGCCGGGTCACCCCAGGCCCGGGGTGAGCGAGGGAGGCGAGGGCGATGAAAACGACGCCGCGACAACGGCTGGTCGAGCGGTCCCGGATCCGGCCGACGAGCGCCGAGCAACGCCTCGCCCGTGCGGTGGCCAACCACGGCGAGCCGACCCTCGAGTTCGCCGAACTGCTCCCGTACGACGCCTACGTGCACGCCAGTACTTTGCACAGCCTGCAGCAGACCCTGAGCCGGGATCCCGGCGAGATGTCGTTCCTGATGGTCAGCCAGATCATGGAACTCTACTTCGGACTGACCTGCTTCGAACTGCGCGAGGCGCGGGAGCGGCTGCGTACCGACGACGTCCGGGGGGCCCTCGCGCCGCTGCGCCGGGCCGGGCTGCACCTGGAAGGACTCAACGCGGCCTGGCGGGGACTGCGCTGGATGACCCCGGCCGACTTCAACAAATTCCGCAACCTGCTCGGCGAGGGCTCCGGGTTCCAGTCCGCGATGTACCGCCACCTGGAGTTCCTGCTCGGCCTCAAGTCCGAGTCGCTGGTCCGGCCGTTCCGCCGTCAGCCGCAGGTCCACGCCGAGCTGGTCGAGGCGCTGCGCGCGCCGAGCCTGTGGGACGAGGTGACCGCCCTGCTGGCCCGGCTCGGCCGGGACATCCCGGCCGAACTGCTCGACCGGGACTTCGCCGCCGAGGTGGAGCCGTGCCCCGAGGTGACCTCGGCCTGGGTGGAGATCTACGCCGACGCCGGCCCGGACAACCACCTCCGCCTGCTGGGCGAGGCGTTGACCGAGATCGCCGACCGGTTCGACGACTGGCGTCACCAGCATCTCAAGGCGGTACGCCGGACGATGGGCGCCAAGGTCGGTACGGGAGGCTCGGCCGGCGCGGCCTGGCTGCGGCGCAGCATGGACCGGGAGGTCTTCCCGGAGTTGTGGGCGGCACGTACCGAGATGTGACCGGGGCCGGCCGTGGGAGACCGGCGCTGGCCGGACGAGGGAGAAAGGGGAGCGAGGACAGCATGACCATTCCGGGTGAGGAGACCGCCCGTCGGCTCGACGAGGACGACAGTGGCCACCGGGACCTGTTCCACGTACCGCCGGCCGAGGGGGGCCGGTACGCCGAGGCGGCGTACCTGGTCGGGAACTCCCTCGGGCTGCAGCCCCGGGGCGCCCGGGCGGACCTGCTGGCCGAACTGGACGCCTGGGCCACCCGGGCGGTGACCGGCCACTTCTCCGGACCCCGGCCGTGGGTGCCGTACTACCGGCTGCTCACCGCGCCGAGCGCGAGGCTGGTCGGGGCGCTACCCGTCGAGACCGTGGTGATGAACTCGCTCACCGTCAACCTGCACCTGCTGATGGTCTCGTTCTACCGCCCGACCCCGGGGCGGGACCGGATCCTGATCGAGGACGGCGCCTTCCCCTCGGACAGTTACGCCGTGCGCAGCCAGGCCCGGCACCACGGCCTCGACCCCGACGAGGTGGTGGTACGACTGCGTCCGCGCCCGGGCGAGGAGACGCTGCGTACCGAGGACGTGGTCGACCACCTGGCGCGGGAGGGTCACCGGGTGGCCCTGGTCCTGCTCGGCGGGGTCAACTACCTCACCGGTGAGCTGCTGGACATTCCGGCGATCACCGAGGCCGGCCACCGGGCCGGCGCGCTGGTCGGGTGGGATCTCGCGCACGCGGTCGGGAACGTGCCGCTCGCCCTGCACGACTGGGACGTCGACTTCGCGGCCTGGTGCACGTACAAGTACCTCAACTCCGGGCCGGGTTCGCTGGCCGGCGCGTTCGTCCACGAGCGACACCTCGGTGACCCGGCGGTGAGCCGGTTCGAGGGCTGGTGGGGCACTGACGAGGCGACCCGGTTCGAGATGGCCCCGGTCTCCCGGCCGCCGGCCACCGCCGACGCCTGGGTGATCTCCAATCCGCCGGTCCTGGCGATGGCGCCGATGCGTACCTCGTTGGCGATCTTCGACGAGGTCGGGATGTCCGCACTGCGGGCGCGCAGCCTCCGGCTGACCAGCTATCTCGAACAGCTGCTCGACACGATCACCCCGACCCGGCCGATCAGCGTGATCACACCCCGGGACCCGGCACGGCGCGGCTGCCAGCTCTCCGTCCGGGTCGGCCGGGGAGGTGCGGCGGAGCTGACGAAACGGCTCGCCCACGAGTACGGCGTACTGGTCGACGACCGGGAGCCGGACATCATCCGGTTGGCGCCGGTGCCGCTGTACTCGTCCTACCACGACTGCTGGCGGGCGGCCGACGCGTTGGCGCACCTCGTGGAGGGGACCACCGCGGCCTGAGGTGAGCCCATCCCGGGTGTGACCTGGGCTCGGGACTCGCCGAAGAAATCGACGTGTATCCGACGCAACCTTCACTGGCTACAGACTGTCCTCTATATGTTCCGGAAACGCCAAAACCCGGCACAGGAGGACAGATGACAGCAAGATCGACAAGGTGGGGTGGCGGTCTCGTGATCGCCGCCCTCGTCGTATCGATGGGTGGGGTGGCCGGACCGGCGAGCGCCGTACCCGGGGCCGGTGTCGACGACCCGACCCGTGGCACACCGTCCCGGCAGGCCGCCGAGGCACCCCGCTCGGTCACCCTGATCACCGGTGACCGGATCAGCGTGGGCCGGGACGGCAACCCCGCGGTACTGCCCGGCCCCGGCCGGACCGGCATCCCGATGCAGGCGTACCGGCGGGACGGACACCTGCACGTGGTCCCGGCGGACGCCGCGCCGCTGGTACGGGCCGGTCGGGTCGACGCCCGACTCTTCGACGTCACCACCCTGCTCGATTTCGGCTACGACGACCGCCGTGCCGACCTGCCACTGATCCTCACCGGCGGAGCCGGCGGAGCAGCCCGGGGTGCGGAGCTGGCCCGGCGACAGGGCGCCGAGGTGGTGCGGGAGTTGCCGGCCGTCAACGGGACCGCGGTCCGGGCCGCCAAGCCGAGGCTGTCCGACCTCTGGCGGGACATCGCCGGCGGGGCGGAGGGCGCCGGTCTGCGCGGAGGACTCTCCACCGTCTGGCTCGACGGGCTGCGCAAGCCCAACCTGGAACACAGCGTGCCGCAGATCGGCGCACCCGCCGCATGGGAGGCCGGACTGGACGGCACCGGGGTCACCGTCGCCGTACTGGACAGCGGGATCGACGCCGACCACCCGGACCTCGCCGGTCAGGTGGTCGGGCAGGCGAACTTCACCGAGGGCGAGGAGACCGACCCGGACCGGGTCGGGCACGGCACGCACGTGGCCTCGACCATCGCCGGCACCGGCGCCGCCTCCGAGGGACGGAACCGGGGCGTGGCCCCCGGCGCGAAACTGCTGGACGCCAAGGTCTGCGCCGAGTTCGGCTGTGCCGACTCGTGGATCCTCGCCGGCATGCAGTGGGCCGCCGAGCAGGGGGCCTCGGTGGTCAACCTGAGCCTGGGCGGCCAGGACGGCCCCGAGGTGGACCCGATCGAGGAGGCCGTCAACACCCTCACCGCCGAATACGGCACCCTCTTCGTGATCAGCGCCGGGAACGCCGGCGCCGAGGGCACCGTCGGCTCCCCGGCCAGCGCGGACGCCGCGCTCGCGGTCGGCGCCGTCGACCGTGAGGACAACCTCGCCGGCTTCTCCAGCCAGGGGCCCCGGGTCGGCGACGGCGGGCTCAAGCCGGAGATCACGGCCCCGGGGGTGGAGATCGTCGCCGCCCGGAGCTCGGACGCCTTCCCCGGCGAGGAACCGGAGTCGTACATCGCCGGCTCCGGCACCTCGATGTCCGCCCCGCACGTCGCCGGCGCGGCGGCGATCGTGGCGCAGCGGTACCCGCAGTTGCGGGGGCCGGCGCTGAAGGCGACCCTGATGGCCGCCGCCGTGCCCAATCCCGAACTGAGTGCGTACGCGCAGGGCGCCGGACGGGTGGACGTGGCCCGGGCGGTCAACCAGACCGTGGTCACCGATCCGCCGAGTGTCGGCTTCGACCGGCAACTCTGGCCGCACGGCGATGACACCCCGGCGGTCGAGACCGTCACGTACACCAACAACGGGACCGCCCCGAGGACCCTCGACCTCGCCGTCACGGCGACCGGGCCGCAGGGCGCACCGGCTCCGGCCGGGATGTTCACGGTGAGCCCGTCGACGGTGACCGTGCCGGCCGGCGGCACCGCCGAGGTGACGGTCACCGCCGACACCCGGGTCGCCGGCCCCGACGGCCACTACACCGGCCGGCTGGTCGGCAGTGCCGACGGCGCCGCCGTCGTGCAGACGCCGTTCGCCATCGACCGCGAGGTGGAGAGTTACGACGTCACGCTGACGCACCGCAACCGGGCCGGCGCCGAGACGGCCAACTTCCGGACCGCGCTCTTCGCCGACGCCGACCTGCGGGCGTACGACGTCTTCTCCGACGAGGGCACGACGACCGTACGGCTGCCGAAGGGCCGCTACACACTGCTCAGCTTCGTCGGCGAGGACGAGCCGGAGAACCCGGACCCGGAACGTCCCAGCTACCACACCAGCCTGCTGTCCCAACCCGTCCTGGAGGTGACCGGGCCGACGACCGTGGCGGTCGACGCGGCCAAGGCCGGCGAGATCTCGGTGACCGTGCCCCGGGCGGACGCCGAGCGGTACTTCGCCGAGGTCAGCGCCGAGGTGCTGCGTTCCGACGCGCTCGTCGGCTTCAGCCTGCTCGGCTTCCCCGGCGACGTGTTGTACAGCGGGCAGCTCGGCGACGCCGGCCCGGTGGAGGGTTTCGCCAGCCGGGTCTCCGGCGTCTGGGCGCAGGTGGACGAGGAGGGTTTGGCCGCCGGGAGCCCGTACCTCTACCAGCTGGCCTGGTTCCGGGACGGCGGACTGTTCACCGGCCTCACCCGGACGGTCCGGGAGTCGGACCTCGCCACCGTGAAGTCGCGGTACGCCCAGCACGTCAAGGTGCCCGGCAGCGGGGCCTCGACCGGAGACCTGGCGACCCTGCCGGGTGTCGTGGACGGCGGCTGGTCGGCGCTGATGCCGTTCACCACGCCGTTCGAACGGACCGAGTACTTCAACACCGAGGACGGCATCCAGTGGGACCGCACGTTCGAGGAGTGGGTCCCCGGCGAGGACGACTGGGAGGAGACGCTCACGTTCCAGGAGGAGAGCGGGCGACGCTACCAAGCCGGTACGGTCACCCGTGCCCAGTGGAACCAGGGGGTCTTCGGACCGTCCGTGGCCGAACCGCGCTGGCCGGAGTACTGGGCCACCCGGACAGGTGACGAGATGTTGCTGGCGTTGCCGATGTTCGGCGACGGTGCCGGCCACCCCGGCGGCTCCCGGGTCGACTCGGCGACGTTCAACCTGTACCGCGACGGGGTCAAGATCGGCGAGTCCGCCGAACTCGGCGGCATCTTCGAGGTCCCGGCCGCCGAGGCCGACTACCGGGTCGAGGTCGTGGCGACCCGGGGTGCCCCGTTCACCCACTCCACCCGGGTCGAGGCGGCCTGGACCTTCCGGTCCGGGCACGTGTCCGGGGACGAGCCGGCGCGCCTGCCGCTCTCCAGCGTGCGGCTCAGCCCGCCACTCGACCAGGTGAGCGCCGCCCCGGCCGGCCGGTGGTTCGCCATTCCGGTCTCCGTCGTGCGCCAGCCGGGATCCGAGGCCGCCCGCACCCGGTCACTGACGGTGGACGTCTCGTACGACGATGGCCGTACCTGGCGCAAGGCCACCGTGTTGGCGATCGGCGGCAGTGGGGTCGCCCTGGTCCAGCACCCGGACCGGGCCGGCTTCGTCTCGCTCCGGGCGGCCGCGACCGACCGGGCGGGCAACACCGTGCGGCAGACCGTGATCCGGGCGTACGCGCTCACACCGTGACCGGATGACCCGGTTCGCTCCGCGGGACCGGTGGGGCCGGCGTGCTGGGCACGTCGGTCCCACCGGGCGGTTCGTCCCTGACCCGGCGGGGTCGGGACGGTCGGCCGTGGTCCCCGGACGGGTGATCCGGCCCCCCGAGATCTGGCGGGCGTCGCTTTCCGATACCGTGAACGACGACTGGACCGGGCGGGATTGACATGGTCGTCGGCTCTGCCGGCCGGTCACGATGATCCCGTTGTCGCCTGGGGGCGTTGAGGTTGTCTGTTTCCGAGACGTTGCTGATCTTCGTCGCCATCCCGCTCGCCGCCGTACTGGTCATCACGGTGCTGTCGCGGATCGGTCGCACCGGTGGCACCGGCTCCAAGCGGTACCGGCCGGGACGACCGTTCGATTTCACCCCGGTCTGGTTCCTCTCCTCGCCCGAGCACCTGACCGAGTCCGCCCGGACGGCGCTGCCGGAGGGTGCGGAGGCCCGGGAGCTCACCAGTGGCGAGATCGAGACCATCAGCGCGCCGGCGCGCGCTGGCGTGACAGGGGGCGCAAGTGACCGCTGGTAAGAGCGTGGCGACGACCGACCTGCCGGAGTCGCGGACCGCGCACCCGGCGGCCCGTCCCGACGTACTCAACGGTCCGTTCACCACTCGTCAACTGCTGCGCATCGACGACGCACTGCGGGTCGCCGACCAGTCGACCGGTCTGATCTTCACGGTGTACGTCGGTCCGCTGGACGAGCCGATCCGCGAGCACGCCCAGCGGCTGCACGCCGGGCTGGTCGACCCGGCCCGTGCCGTACTGATCGCACTGTCGCCGAACCAACGGGTGCTGGAGGTGGTCACCGGCTCGGAGGCGCGCAAGCGGATCCCGGACCGGGACGCCAAGCTCGCCGCGCTCTCCATGGTGGCCGCCTTCGGCGGCGGCGACCTGGCCGGCGGCATTGTCACCGGTCTCGACCAGCTCGCCACCCGGGCCGGCCGGGCCGCCTGACCTCGTACCTGAAACAGCCGGGCGACGGAAGTCGCCCGGCTGTTCGGTGTCGGTGACCGCGCCCTGTCCAGGTTCGCCACCCGGAGGACGGCGCACCCGCTCGCACGTCGTCGCGGGAACTCGCTCGGCGGTCAGGCGGACCAGTCGGTGGGGGCGACCCGGACCGGGAAGGGCAGCTCCACCGTCTCGGCCGATCCGGCCGGGACCGAGTGCCGCAGCTCGTAGTGCCCGGCCTCGGCGAGCTGATAGAGGTGGGCGACCGCACCGGACTTGGCCCGCTCGATTCGCCAGTACCAGTCGATCTCCGCCTCGGCGTACAGGCTGAGCTTGGTGAACCGGTCGTGCCGGCGGCTGCTCGGCGACTCCACCTCGACCACCAGGAGCACGTCCGCCGGTTCGGCCCACATCGCGTCGCCCGGGGCGGTGGGTCGGAGCACGGTGAGGTCCGGAATGGCGTTGCCGCCCGGTACCCGGACCCCGATCTCCCGGATCACCCGCCAACGGGGGGGAAGCTGCGACCGGAGCGCGGCTCGGATCTCGTCGGCCAGTTCGTGGTGCTTGAAGTCGGCCGGAGGGGTCACGTGCAGGCTCCCGTCGACGATCTCGTAACGGTGGCCGTCCGCAGGGAGGCTCAGCAGGTCCTTTTCGGTCCAGCCCTGCTCGGGCGGGCGCCACTCGTAGCGCGGTTGGGCCATCGGATCCACCTCCGTCGAGAAGCCTACCGGCCGGAAGTCACCCGGCAGCGCCGGTGCGTGACACGCCTCGGGGCCGGCGGGTCGGGTCTGTCCCCGACCGGCCGGCCCCGACGTACGACGTGCCGGTCAGACGGTGGCCGCGGCGGCGTCCCGGGCCCGGGCCTTCAGCGCCCGCAGCACCCCGTCCCGGCCCTCGGCGACCAGCCGGCGCAGCGGTGCCGGGTGTCCCGACTCCGCCAGCCACACGTCGGTGGCCTGGATGATCTCCTCGCTGATCTGGTACGCCGGGTAGGCGAGGATGACGAACTCCTGGGCCGGCTCGCTGTCCCGGCTGGCCCAGACGCGGCCGGCCTCGGCGAAGAACCGCTCGGCGTACGGGGCGGTCAGCTCGATCTGGGCCGGGTGCTGGAAGCCCTGCAGCAGGGCCCGGTGCCGCCAGTTCGGGAGCGGCTCGTCCCCGGTCAGGGTGGCCCACACCTCAGCCTTGTTCTCGGCGGTCGGCACCAGCGCGTGGGCCAGCGCCGCCTCCCGTTCACCGCTCGACGTCCGGTCGGAGGCCAGCTCGGCGTCGATCTCCTCCCGGGTCGCCGCACCACCGGCGACCAGGGCCCGGAGCACCGTCCAGCGCAGCTCGGTGTCGATGGTCAGCCCGGCCGGCACCTCGCCGCCGTCCAGCCAGCCACGGAGCACGGCCAGTTCGTCGTCGGAGCGGGCCGCCGAGGCGTACGTCCGGGCCCAGGCGAGCTGCAGGCCGCTGCCCGGCTCGGCGGTGGCCACCGCGTCCCGGGCGGTACGCGCCAGCCCGGCCCAGCCGGTCGGCGCCCAGGCCGGGTCGGCGTACGAGACGAGGGTCGCGGTGACCTGCCGCAGCGTCGCGGTGACCAGGTTGATGTCGGTCTCGGCGGGCAACCCGGCCAGGGCCAGCGCCACGTAGTCCCGGGCCGCCAGCTCGGCGTCCCGGACCATGTCCCAGGCGGCCGCCCAGCACAGACCACGGGCCAGCGACGACTCGAAACCGGCGATGTGCTGCACCACGGTCGCCATCGAGCGCTCGTCCAGCCGCAGCTTGGCGTAGGTCAGGTCGTCGTCGTTGAGCAGCAGTACGTCGGCCGCGGCCACCCCGGCGAGCTGCGGAAGTGCGGTCCGCTCCCCGGTGACGTCGACCTCGATCCGGTCCCGCCGCACCAGCCGGCCGTCGGTCAGGTCGTAGAGGCCCACCCCGATCCGGTGCGTACGCAGCGTCGGGTGCTCGCTCGGCGCCTCCTGGCGCACCACCACCGACTGGTAGCTGCCGTCCGGGCCGATCTCCACCTCCGGGCGCAGCGTGTTGACCTGCGCGGTCTCCAGCCACTCCGCGGCGAACTTGCGCAGTTCCCGGCCGGAGGCCGCCTCCAGCTCGGTGAGCAGGTCGTCGAAGGTGGCGTTGCCCCACGCGTGCTTGCCGAAGTAGCTGCGCAGCCCCTCGACGAACGGCTCCTCGCCGACGTACGCGACGAGCTGCTTGAGCACACTGGCGCCCTTGGCGTACGTGATGCCGTCGAAGTTGACCTCGACTGCCTCCAGGTCCGGCATCTCGCAGTAGACCGGGTGGGTGGAGGAGAGCTGGTCCTGCCGGTAGCCCCAGTTCTTCCGGACCGAGAGGAAGGTGGTCCAGGCGTCGGTGAACCGGGTGGCGTTGGTGTTGGCCCAGTGGCTGGCCCACTCGGCGAACGACTCGTTCAGCCAGAGGTCGTTCCACCAGCGCATCGTGACCAGGTCGCCGAACCACATGTGGGCCAGCTCGTGCAGGATCGTGTTGGCCCGCTGCTCGTACTCGAAGTCGGTGACCTGGGAGCGGAACAGGTAGTGGGCCTCGGCGTGGGTGACGCAGCCGAAGTTCTCCATCGCGCCGGCGTTGAAGTCGGGGACCCAGACCTGGTCGTACTTGGGCAGCGGGTAGCGGACGCCGAACCGCTCCTGGAAGAAGTCGAAGCCCTGCCGGGTGATCAGGTGCAGGTCGTCGGCGTCGAGGTACGGCGTCATGCTCGCCCGGCAGAAGTAGCCCATGTCGATGCCGTCGTGGGTGTGCCGGACCTCGTGGTACGGACCGGCGCAGAGCGCCGTGATGTAGGTGCTCATCCGCATCGACTCGACGAAGTGGACCGTCTTGGTGTCCTCACCGGCCGGCTCCTCGGCGCGTACCGGCATGTTGGAGATCACCCGCCAGTGCGCCGGCACGGTGGCGTGCCAGGTGTAGACGCTCTTCAGGTCGGGCTGGTCGAAGCAGGCGAAGACCCGCTGCGCGTCGGCGGTCTCGAACTGGCTGTAGAGATAGGTCTCGCCGTCCACCGGGTCGACGCTGCGGTGCAGGCCCTGACCGCTGGAGGAGTAGAGGAAGTCGGCATCCACCACCAGGACGTTCTCGGCGGCCAGGCCGGTCAGGGTCAGGCCCGCCTCGGCCGACCAGCCGCTCAGGTCGACCGGCTCCCCGTTCAGGGTGGCCGTCCGGACGCTGTCGGCGGCCACCTCGATGAAGGTGCCGGCGCCGGGCTCGGCACAGCGGAACCGGACCTCGGTGACCGAGCGGAAGGTGCGGTTCGCCGCGGCCTGTCCGGCGGACGAGAGGTCCAGGCGGATGTCGTACCCGGTGACGTCGAGCAGCCGCCCCCGCTCCGTCGCCTCGACCTGGGTCAGGTTGCGCACTCCTGGCACGTCAATCTCCATCCGAATCTCACCGCTGCTGTCCTCGTTGACAGCATTCGAGCCCATCCCCACGGCCCACCGATGAGTCTGTCATGACCCGGCGGTGCTCCGGGTGCCGCAGGTCACGCTCTCATCCCGATGTCGGCGGCGCCATCGGGGGGTGAAGATTCATAACCGGGTCGCCGACTCCGGCGGCTGAGGAGGAAGGAGAGCCACGGTGTCCGAGCGCGCGGCTGTTGACATGTTCTTCGACCCGGCCTGTCCGTGGGCGTGGATCACCTCCCGCTGGCTGCTGGAGGTGGAGCGGGTCCGCCCGGTTGATGTCCGGTTCCGGGTGATGAGTCTGTCGGTGCTCAATGAGGGACGGGACGAGCTGCCCGAGGAGTACCGGACGTTCCTCAGTACGGCCTGGGGCCCGGTACGGATCTGTATCGCCGTCGAGCAGCAGCACGGCCGGCAGGCGGTGCGCGACCTCTACACCGCCCTGGGCAACCGGATCCACCTGGCCGGCGAGGAGCGTGGCCCGGAGCTGTACCGGGCGGCACTCGCCGAGGTCGGCCTGGACCCGGAGCTGGCCGAGGTCGCCGACTCCACCGAGTACGACGAGGCGCTGCGGACCAGCCACAACGCGGGGATGAAGCCGGTCGGCCAGGACGTCGGCACACCGGTGATCCACGCCCCGGGACCGGTGCCCGGCGAGACGGTGGCGTTCTTCGGTCCGGTCGTCACGCCGGCGCCGAAGGGCGAGGCGGCCGGTCGGCTCTGGGACGGCGTGCTCCTGGTCGCCGGCACGCCCGGCTTCTACGAGCTGAAGCGGACCCGTACCGAACGGCCCCGCTTCGACTGAGCCGGGGTGGGTGTCCACCGGGTGACGCGGCGGTGCCGGGCGGCGGATGATCGCCCGGCACCGCTCGCCGGTACCCGCCGCCCAGGGCCGCCGACGGGCTCAGCCGCCGACGGCCCCGGTGCCGACGATCACGCCCGCTGACGATCACGCCCGCCGCCCGGGCCCGTCCGGGGCGCTGTCCGGCCGGGGGCGCTCGCCAGGGGGTTCCGGCTGCCCACGGGGTGGACACCGGTGGGGTGTGCGCGCGGGGGACCGGGCCCGCCGGTAGCGTCACCGGACATGACGGTCGTACATCCGATCAGCCGGGCCTGGATCACCACTGGCGGCACCGGCGCGCAGAACTACGACGAGTTCGCCGACGACGCCGAGATCACGGAGATCATCCGGGCGAACCCGCACAGTGCCTTGGCGATCGAGATGCCACACCGGGCGCCGGAGAGTCTGGGACGGTCCTTCACGGACTCCCTGCCCGACGCGGTCACCCGGCTCACCGAGGCGAAGGCCGACGGCAGCTACACCCCGGCCGAACAGGTGGTGGTGCTCTACCGGATCACCTCGCCGCTCGACGAGCCCGGCTACGGCCTCTTCGCGACGGTCGACACCGACCAGATCTCCACCAGCGCCGACGAGCCGGGCCTCGTGATCCGCAACGAGGAGGTCTTCATCGCGAAGGTGCGGGAGCGGGTCGCACTGGCCGAGGCGACCGGTCACCTGCTCTCCCCGGTGCTGCTGCTGCAGACCGGCAACCGGGCTCCGGACGGCGAGAACCCGGCCGAGGCGCTGCACCGGGCACTCGCCGAGGCCACCGAGGCGGCCGGGGCACCCGCCGCCACCGACGTCGACCAGGCCGGCCGTACCCACGCGATCTGGCTGGTCGGGCCGGGCGAACGGCAGGACGAACTGCTGCGGCTCGCCGGTGCCGGGGAACTGGTCGTCGCCGACGGCAACCACCGCAGCCTCGCCGCGCAGATCGGTGAGCTGCCGCGTTTCCTCGCGGTGATCACCACACCCGCCTCGGTCGCGATCCAGCCGTACAACCGCCTGGTGAGCGAGCTGACCAGCACCCCCGAGGAACTGCTGGGCCGGCTGCGGGCGGTCGGGGCGCGGGTCGAGCCGCTGACCGGGTCACCGGCCGTCCCCGACAGCGGCGGCAGCGTCGTGCTGTATCTCGCCGGGCAGGGCTACACGGTCACCCTGCCGACCGGCGACGGCGGTGCGGTCGAGAACCTCGACCACACGCTGGTCGAGCGGATCCTGCTGCGCGACGCGCTCGGGCTCGACCCGGGCGACAAGCGCGTCACGTACGTCGGTGGGGACTACCCGGCGGGTTGGCTGGTGGGCGAGGTCGACGCGGGCCGGGCCGAGCTGGCGATCCTGATCGCCCCGGTGACCGTGGACGACTTCGTCGCGGTCAACCTCGCGCGACAGAAGATGCCCCGCAAGAGCACCTGGTTCACTCCGAAGGCCCGGGGTGGCCTGGTCCTGGCCGAGCTGGGACGCGACGGCACGGACTCCTGACCAGGTCGGGGCCGGCGCGCTGATCCGGCGCGCCGGCCCCGACCTGTGATCTGTCCGGCTGTCGCCGTGCCTGCCGACGGGACCGCGCGCCGGGCTGACAGACTGCGCGGTATGCGCGTCTATCTGGGATCCGACCATGCCGGTTACGAACTCAAGGTGCACCTGGCCAACCACCTGGCGAAGCAGGGCTACGAGCTGGTGGACGTCGGGCCGGCGGTGTTCGACCCGGACGACGACTATCCGGCCTTCTGCCTGCACACCGGCGCCCGGGTGGTCGCCGACCACGGCAGCCTCGGCGTGGTGATCGGGGGCTCCGGCAACGGCGAGCAGATCGCCGCCAACAAGGTCGCCGGGGTCCGGGCGGCGCTCGCCTGGAACCTCGAGACCGCCCAGCTGGCCCGCGAGCACAACGACGCGAACGTGGTGGCGATCGGCGCCCGGCAGCACACCCTGGACGAGGCGAGCGCGATCGTGGAGGTGTTCCTCACCACGCCGTTCTCCGGCAACGAGCGGCACGCGCGGCGGATCGCGCAGGTCGCCGACTACGAGCGCGGCGGCGAACTGCCCCCGCTGCCGACCAACTCCTGATCCAGCCCCCGGGGCCGCCGCACCCCGGCGCTGCCGTCCCGGCTCCGCCGGGCCCGGCGAGGGTCGCCCGGGGTGCGGTCAGCGGGTGTTGCGGGGCAATTCCTCGCGGGGCACCCAGTTGCGTCGGACCAGGACCAGTCGTTCGGCGGCCTCGGCCAGGTCGGCCTCGGTGGGCCGGGCCGCGTCCCGGGCCCGCATCGCGGCCGTCACGCTGACCTGGGAGGCGCCCGAGCCGATCAGGCCGCGCAGGCCGCGTTCGGTGTCCCGGTCGTCGGCGGCGGCAGCGGGGCCGGGGGCGGGCTCCGCCCCCCGTCGGCTCTCGCCTCCGCTCGCCTCCGCCGGATCGTGTCGCAGCCGCCGACGTCGACGCTCGGAGTCGGTCATGCCGCGACCCTACCGCCCGCCGCCGGCCCGTGCCCGGCGTCGACCGCCCCGTCGGCCGCCGTCGGACCGGGTCCCGGTGCCGACCGGCGGCCTCCGTCGCCGGACCGACCGGGCCCGTGCCGGCGGTGCGGCGGGTCAGAAGATGCCCATCCCGGTCGGCGCGCGGTGCCAGCCGAACGCGGTGGAGGCCCGGGCCAGGGTGCCGGTGCGGACCTCCCGGACCCGGCCGGCCGCCGCCAACGCGGCCAGCGCCGGCCCGCCGAGGTAGGCGGCACCGAGATCGCGTACGTCGCAGGCGAGGTCGGCGGGGGCGTCGGTCCGTACGCACACGGCCGGCCCGGCCGCGTCGGCGGTCAACCGCCACCGGCCCGCGTTCTCCGGCAACAGCGCGTCGGTGACCTCGATCACCACGTCGACGTCGGCGGCGTACCGTCGACCGGTCAGCGCCCCGGCCACGTCGACGATCCGTACCCAGAGTCCGTGGCCCAGCTGGGCACCGAGCTGACGCGGTTCGTCGACAAGGTGCTGCAGCGGCTCGTCTGTCGACGCGTTCAGGTAACTGACGGTCCGGGTCAGGTCGATGGAGAGCAGGAACCGCCACAGTGCGTACGAGGTGCCGGGGTCGGCCGCGACCAACTCCTCGACGAGTACGGTGCCCTGCGGCCCGCGCTCGTCCCAGTGGCTGCGGCCGCGCCAGAGGGCGTACCCGGAGATCCCGGCCGAGGTCTCGGCGACGGCGAGCCGGCGTTCGGTGCCGCCGGACCGGCGGTTGGGGGAGTCGGCCAGCAGGTAACGCCACCAGGTCTCGGTCCGGTCGGACCAGCCGGGCCGTTCGGCACGGAGCCGGTCGTGCAGCGGTGCCAGCTCGGCATGCCGCGCCACCAGGTCGTCGGTGTGCAGTCGGATCGCCGGCGTGGCGGCCGGCGCGGGTGCGGTCAGTCGCAGCCCGGGCGTCCGGATCTCCAGGTGCAGCTGCCGGGTCGCCTGTCCGTAGCCGAAACGCGGGTAGATCGGACCCTCGCTGGCCCAGAGCACCGCGAGCGGCTCCCGTCCGGCGGCCCGGATCTGGCGCAGTTGCCGGTGCATGAGCCGGGTCAGCAGGCCCTGCCTGCGGTGCGTCGGCGCCACCCCGACCAGGGTGACGTGGGCCGCCGGCAGCACCGCGCCGGGCACCGTCAGGTCCCGGGTGTACGCCCCGGCGTGCGCCACCACGGCCGGACCGGACCGGGCGACCAACGACCGGTCCGGTTCGAAGACGCTCTGCTCGGCTTCGGCCAGCGTCTCGTCCGGGGGAAGGTTGTGGAAGAGGGTGTTCAGCAAGCCGTAGATGGCGGCCCAGTCGGCTGGCGTCGCGGGCTCGATCGGTAGCTCCGGGTACGACATCGTCCATGTCTAGTCGACCGGATGCTGCCTCGGCGACCGTTTTACCGCGTGGCTACCCTCGGAGACGGGGACGGGTCGGTGCCCGGGCCGATCCTCGGTGACCCGGGGCCGATCGCCGACCGATGGGGAGGACCAGATGTCAGACCAGACGCAGCCGTGGGCGGAGCGGACCGTCGAGATGCCGCCGGAGGCGCCGGGTTTCCGACGTGGGGTGGCGCCGGTGGGCGTGCCGGGGCCGCGTACCGGGTCGGGGTCGGGGACGCCGCACGAGCCGACCGGCACCGGGTGGCCGCAGATCGAGGACGACCGGCCGCAGTTGCCCCCGGGCTACCACTGGCGGCAGTTGCGCCTCGGCGCGCACTGGAGTCTGATCGGCGGTCTCTTCGCCTTCGTCTGCTGGGGGATCTGGGCCATCTCGGGGCGGGGCGACCTGACCAGCCCGGTGGTCACGTTCGTGCTCACCCTCTTCATCGCGGTCGGGCTCTTCGCGCTCGCCCGACTGATCGGCCGGGTCGTGCTGGAGCGTCAGCTCGGCCGGGTCCGGCGTACGGCCCGGGGCGCGCACCTGGTGACCGGTGCCTTCCTGGTCGCGGTGGGAGTGGCGTACCTGGGGCAGACCGGCTGGGTGGTGGATGTGTGGAACTGGGTCGCCGGCCGGTGAGCCGTCGCCGTCACCGGGACGGGTGATGATCCAAGGGACAAATCACAATTTGGTCACTCGATAGTTACTGTCCGCCTGCCGTCTGATCACGCGACGCTACGATTCGGTCTCCGTCCTCCTTCGGAGGTTGTCGGTCCTCCGCTGGAGGTTGTCGACGGTGACCCTGCTCAGCGTGATCGTTCCGGTCCATCAGGTGAAGGACTACCTGGCGGAGTGTCTGGACTCGATCCTCGACCCGCCCTTCCCCGACCTCGAACTGGTGGCGGTGGACGACGCCTCCTCCGACGGATGCGCGGAGATCCTGGCCGGGTACGCCGCCCGCGATCCCCGGGTCGTGGTGCTGACCTTCCCGGTCAACCGGGGGCTCGGCGCGGCCCGCAACGCCGGGCTGGCCCACGCGACCGGCGAGTACGTGTGGTTCGTGGACAGCGACGACTGGCTGCCGGAGGGTGCGCTGACCGCGGTCGCCGACCGGCTCACCCGGACCCGGCCGGACCTGCTGGTCACCGCGTACACCCGGTACTTCCCCGGCGGCGGCCGGCGCACCTGTCCACTGGTCCGGCTCAACGGTGACCGGCCGGTGCCGGAGGTCTTCACCCTCCGCGAGGTCCCCGGGCTGCTCTCGGTACTCCACATCACCTGCAACAAGGTGATCCGCCGACGGTTCCTCACCGAACTCGGGCTGACCTTCGGGCCCGGCTGGTACGAGGACGTGTCGTTCAGTTTCCCGCTGATGCTGGCCGCGCCCCGGATCAGCCTGCTGGACCGGTGCTGCTACGCGTACCGGCAGCGACCCGGCGGGGCGATCACCTCGACCGTCAGCGACCGGCACTTCGAGGTTTTCGCGCACTGGGACCGGGTGCTGGCGGCTCTGGAGCGTCCCGACCCGGGAACCGCGGAGCGCGACCCGAGCGCCGAGGTGCCGGCCGAGCTGCGTCAGCTGATCTTCCAGCGGATGATCTGGCACCTGCTGCAGGTCCTCGGCCACCCCCGGCGGGTACCGCCGCACCGGCGCCGGGAGTTCTTCGCCGAGATCGTCCTCCGGTACCGCCGACACCTGCCGGACCCCGGATACCGGCCACCTGGCGGCCTGCTCGGGCTCAAGCACCGGCTGATCGGCCGGGGGGCGTACGGCCTCTTCTCGGCGTTACGGGTCGCCCGCCGGGCACACCTCGGGGTGGTCGCCCGGGTCCGGCGCCCACTGTCGCCCGCCACGGTGCGCGGCGGGGTACCGACCGGTACGCCCGCGACGGTTGTCGAGGCGGTCGCCGCGTCGGCGGCCGCCGAGGCCACCTCCGCCCTGGCCGCGACCGAACCGGGACCCGTGCCAACCGGGACCGATCCGGAGCAGGCGGCAGGCGTCCGGAAGGGGCCCTTCCTCGACAGGAAGCGGTGACCGGGCCCTGCCGCGCGCCGCGTCAGCGGTGTTCGGCGAGGGGGCCGACCCGCCAGCCCTGGCGCAGGCACTCGTCGAGCAGGTGGGGCAGTGCGCCGAGGCTGGCCCGCCAGGCCCCGGGCGCGGAGGTGCAGTCGGAGTCGTGCAGCAGCACGGTACCGCCGCCGGACAGGCCGGTCCGCAGGGTGCGCAGGACCGAGGAGTGGGTCGCCGACCGGGTCCAGTCCCGGCCCCAGCAGGTCCAGAGCACCGGGGTCAGGTCCAGCCGGCGGGCGGCCATCAGCGCGGCGGTGCTGAACACCCCGTACGGGGGACGGAAGTAGCGGGGTGACCGGCCGGTCACCGCCCGGATCAGTTCACGGGTCCGGGTCAGGTCCCGGTACGTGGCGTGCGGACCGCGGAGCAGCAGGTTCTGGTGGGACCAGCCGTGCACCGCCACCTCGTGACCGGCGGCGGTGAGGTCGAGGCCGAGTTCCGGGGCCCGGGCCAGCATCGAACCGAGCAGGAAGAAGGTCGCCCGGGTGCGGTACGCGGCCAGCGTCTCGAGGAAGTACGGGGTGGACGCCGGGTCCGGCCCGTCGTCGAACGTCAACGCCACGTGGCCGGGTGCGCCCCGGCCGCTCAGCCGGGGAAAGAACCGCAGTCGTACGCCGGGCAGCACGGTCACCGCCGGGACAGCCTGCGCGGCCAGCGCGGCACCGAGGGTTGTCGCCGGTACCGCGCGTGCCCGCACTCGTTCCTCCACCTGCCACCGCATCGCCGACGCGGTTACCCGGTCCGTCCCCGTTCATCCTCACCCGGACGGGTGGCGTGTCGACTCGCCCCGACTGGGCGGATCACCGGGCGGGGTGCCCGGAGGCGGAACCGTCCGATGCCGACGTTTGGCGGTCCGCCGACCGGGTAGCCGGCGGCCCGGACAGCGGAACCTCGCCAGTTGACAGCGGAACTTCGCCAGTTGGGGTCGGGACGCGGTGGCCGGAATCCGATGGCCGGGACGCGGTGGTCGGGACCTGGTGGTCGGGACCTGGTGGTCGGGACCTGGTGGTCGGGACGCGGTGGCGCCGGGACAGCGGGCCCTCCAGCCGGTGCCCGGTGCCGGTGCGTTGATCGCGAGGCCCCGGCTGAGGCGCTGGGCGACCGGCGTGGACCGAAGGAGCGCCAGATGCGGGGCCGACCTGCGCCACGGGTGGCGGTGATCACCGGGGCGAGTGCCGGGGTGGGCCGGGCGACGGCCCGCCTACTGGCCCGCCGGGGGATGCGGATCGCGCTGCTGGCCCGGGGCGGGACCGGGCTGCGGGGTGCCGCCGAGGACGTACGGGCCGCCGGGGGCGTGCCGCTGCCGATGGAGACGGATGTGTCGGATCACCGTCAGGTCGACGCGGCGGCGGACCGGACCGGTGCCGAACTGGGCCCGATCGACCTGTGGGTGAATGCCGCGTTCAGTTCGGTGTTCGCGCCGTTCACCGAGATCGGGCCGGACGAGTTCCGGCGGGTGACGGAGGTGACCTATCTCGGTTACGTGTACGGCACCAGAGCGGCCCTGGACCGGATGCTGCCGCGTGGGTCCGGAACCATCGTGCAGGTGGGCTCGGCACTGGCGTACCGTTCGGTGCCCCTGCAGTCCGCGTACTGCGGCGCTAAGCACGCGATCGCCGGATTCACCGAGTCGCTCCGTTGTGAACTGCTGCACGACCGCAGCGGCGTACGGGTCACCATGGTGCACCTGCCGGCGTTGAACACGCCGCAGTTCGACTGGGTGCTGTCCCGGTTGCGCAACCGTCCCCAACCGGTGCCCCCGATCTACCAGCCTGAGGTGGCCGCCCGGGCCGTGGTGTACGCGGCCGACCGGCCGGGTCGGCGGGAGTACTGGGTCGGCGGTTCCACCGTCGGCACCATCCTCGGCAACCGGCTCTTTCCCGGCCTGCTCGACCGGTATCTGGCCCGGTCCGGCTACGGTGCCCAGCAGACCGACGAGCCGGCCGATCCGGATCGGCCGGTCAACCTGTGGCGGCCGGTCGACGACGGCGGCGGACTGGACCCGGGCGCGCACGGTGCGTTCGACGACCGGTCCCGGGCACACAGCGCACAACTCTGGCTGTCCCGACACCGGGAACTGCTGGCCACCGGGCTTGTCGCGGCCGGGGCGACGGTGCTGGCCCGGCGGCTCGTCGCCCGTCGCCAGCGGTGACCGAGCGTGATGGTCGTGGCGGCTCCGCCCCCCGTCGCCGGTGTGACCGAGCGTGTTGGCCATCGGACGTGCCCGGGCGATCGCGGTCGACCCTGGCGGACAGTCGGGACGAACTTCTCCCGTCGTCCCTACGCTGGTGCTGAGCGGTTGGTGAATATCTGACAGCGGATCGTGAATGGCGCGTGCGTGAGGGATATCTGTCGATGCTCGTCATGCGCCGTGATTACTGATAGTTGTTACGCGGCAACACTTTTCGGGGCAATCGGGTATTGCCATCACGGAAGTGAAACCGGGTATGCTGTCTGCCGTTCATCACCGCCGGGTACCAATTGGTGCCGGCGCTGATCGCCGCCTAATCGCCACCCGGCGAGCCGGGGACCCAGGTACCCGGGGTGAATCCGCGACAGCGGTAGGGACCTCTTCCATCCCGAACCCGTCAGCTAACCCGGTCGGCGGCCGACGGAAGGGATACATGTGAGGGCACCCCTACGCCGAAGGTTGGCGCTTGCCCTGGCACTGCTCACCGCAGCATCGCTGATCGTGGCTCCGTCCGTGGCGTCGGCGGCACCCAAGCCGGCCCCCGACGGGGAGGTCGAGACACCGCTGCTCGGTGACGTACTCGCCACGACGGGGAAGCGGTACGCCGAGGCCAACGCCGCGCTCAAGAAGTCCCAGAAGCGGCAGAAGGAACTCACCAAGCAGCTCGAGGAGGCGCAGGACAGGCTGGACGCGCTCGCGCCGGAGGCGAGCCAGATCGCGGCGGAGTCCTACCGGGCGGGCAAACTCAGTGCCGTGTCGATGATGCTGAACAGCTCGTCGTCGGAGTCCTTCCTGGACCGGGCCGCGGCCCTGAACGAGTTGAACCTGCTCAACAACCAGAAGCTGCGGCGGTTGAACGAGGCGCGCGAGCAGGTCAACGCCGCCAAGGACGCGGTCGACGCCGAGGTTGAGAAGCAGAAGGACGCCCGGAAGGTCATCGACAAGCAGAAGACCGAGGCGGAGAAGGCGCTCGCCCTGGTCGGCGGCATCACCCGGCCGAACAAGGGCCTGGTCGACGCCGAGTCGAAGGTCGCCCGGCCCGGGCCCGGGATGGACGACGGCTTCCCGCCGCTGTCCTGCAACCAGGACGACCCGACCACGGGTGGCTGCATCACGGCCCGTACGTTGCACATGTACAAGGAGGTCAAGCGGGCCGGCTTCAACCGGTTCGTCGGCTGTTACCGTCCCGGTGGGCCGTACGAGCACCCGAAGGGGCGGGCCTGCGACTGGTCGCTGCTCAACCGTGGCTTCAGCCCGGCGGCGAACAACGACCAGATGAAGTACGGCAACAACCTGGCCGCCTTCCTGGTCCGCAACGCCGATCGGCTCGGCATCCTGTACGTGATCTGGTACCGGGAGATCTGGTCTCCGGCCGTCGGCTGGCGGTCCTACAGCGGTGCGAGTGACCACACGGACCATGTGCACGTGTCGATGTTGTAACGACCGTCACACGATATTCGCGCGGTAGCGACCGCCCCGCCATCCGATCGTTGGATGGCGGGGCGGTCGGCGTTTTGACACCCACTTCCAACTTGCATATATAGCGATGTCCGCATACGTTGGCGGTGGCAGGGGCGGACGTACGCCGGAGGTGGGCAATGGGCGCCGGGCACGACCACGCGAACCCGCTGAGCTGGGCCGGGCAGCGGCATCGCCGGCCGCTCTGGCTGGCCTTCGGGCTGCTGGCCCTCTACATGGTGGTCCAGGCGGTCGCCGCCTGGCTGACCGGCTCGCTCGCCCTGCTCTCCGACGCCGGGCACATGTTCACCGACGTACTCGGCATCGGGATGGCGCTGGCGGCGATCACCGCCGCCAGCCGTGCGTCCAAGGACCCCCAGCGCACCTTCGGCCTCTACCGGCTGGAGGTGCTCGCCGCGCTGGCGAACGCGGTGCTCCTCTCCGGCGTCGCGCTCTACGTCCTGGTCGAGTCGGTCCGTCGGATCGGTGATCCGCCCGAGGTCGCGGCCGGCCCGATGCTGGTGGTCGCGCTCGGCGGCCTGGCCGTGAACGTGGTCGCCTTCCTGCTGCTCCGCAGCGGCGCCAAGGAGAGCCTCAACCTGCGGGGCGCCTACCTGGAGGTGCTCGGCGACCTGTTCGGCTCGGTGGGTGTCATCGTCGCCGCCCTGGTCATCGCGACGACCGGCTGGCGGTACGCCGACCCGCTGGTCGCCGTCGCGGTCGGCCTGCTCATCCTGCCCCGCACCTGGCGACTGGCGGTGGCCGCCGGCCGGGTGCTGGTCCAGGCGGCACCGCCGCACGTCGACGTCGCGCGGGTCAGGGAGACCCTGGCCGGGCTCGACGGGGTGACCGCCGTGCACGACCTGCACGTCTGGACGCTCACCTCCGGCATGGACGTCGCCTCCGCGCACCTCAACGTGACCGAGGCGGTGGACGTGGCGGACGTACTGGTGACAGCCCGGCGACGGCTGCACGACGAGTTCGGGATCGACCACACCACCCTGCAGATCGAACCGCCCACCCGCGAGCGGCTCTGCCACGGTGGTCCGTCCTGCGCGTGGAGCCCGGCCGGCGATGCGGCGGGAGGCGGCGCGACCGGGTCGACGGCGGTCGAGCCGACCGCCGCGCCCAGCGGCTCGACGGCTGGCATCATCAGCGGATGACCGTGATCGAAGTGGTATCGGGTGACATCACCCGGGAGCGGGTCGACGCGATCGTGACCGCCGCCAACGAGTCACTGCTGGGCGGCGGCGGGGTGGACGGCGCCATCCACCGGGCCGCCGGGCCGAGACTGGCCGAGGCCGGGGGAGCGATCGGACCCTGCCCGCCCGGCGAGGCGGTGGCGACGCCGGCCTTCGACCTTGATCCGCCGGTCCGGCACGTCATCCACACCGTCGGACCGGTCTGGGAGGGCGGGAACCACGGCGAGGCCGAGGTGCTCGCCTCGTGCTACCGCCGCTGTCTGGAGATCGCCGACCAGATCGGCGCCCGCAGCCTCGCCTTTCCCGCCATCGCCACCGGCGTCTACGGTTTCCCGCCCGATCAGGCGGCCCGGATCGCGGTCTCGACGCTGCGGTCCACCCCGTCCGAGGTGGAACGGATCCGGCTGGTCGCCTTCGACGAACAGACCCGGGACCTCCTGAACGCCGCCCTGTGAGCGGGCGCGGGGTGGCGACCTCGGTGCTTCGCCCGACCGTCGCCGGCTCAGGGCTGGAGGATGCGCTGGTGGCGGTCGGCCCGGTCCCGGGCAACCGCCGGATGTCAGCTCGCCGGGTGTAGCCCTGTCCAGGAGCGGTCGTCAGGACGCTCGGCGTGCCACCGGTCGAGCAGTTCGGCGGCCCGTTGCTCCGGAGCGGCGAGCAGCATCGACTTCCGGCCGGCCTCCACCGTCCGTTCCTGGGTCACCGAACCCTCGCTGCAGCAGCTGCAGAGCGGCTTCACCGTGTCGGACGGTTCGGCGCCGAGGTTGTCGCGGGCGAACGCCTCGAGCAGCGCCTCGATGTCGTCCGGTGCCGACGCGGTCACGGTGACCGAGAGGGTGGGCAGCTCGGAGGGGGTGAAGAGGAGGATCTCGTCGAACACCGGCACCGCCTGGCCCTGGAAGACCCGTTCGCCGTTGGGTACGCCGTCGTGCAGCACGACCTCGCCGAACCGGCGGCCGGGATCAAGTGGCACGTTGAGGACCCGGGCCCGGGTCGGGCAGAGCCGCTGGGCCCACACCACCTCCTGGCCGGTCGCGGTGTTGATCCGTACACAGGTGGGTCCGAAATCCTCCAGGATCTCGCCCTCGCCGGGCGGGATGGGCAGGCCGTACCCCTGCCAGCAGTCCCGGGCGGTCGCCCAGTCCCGCAGCACGGTGGCCACGATCCCGAGGTTCCAGAAGGCGGGGTCCTCCTTGCCCCGGCGCGCCCGGGCCGCCGCCTCCAGACCCAGCTCGTACGCCTTCGGCCAGTCGCGGAGGAACTTGTACGCCAACGCCGCGTCGAACCAGAGCTTGTCGCTGCCCCGGGCGTCCGGTGCCTGTCGGACCGCCCGCTCCAGCAGCTCGCCGGCGCGCGGCCAGTCCTCGGCGTCCCACGCCTGGTAGGCCTGGTTGACGAGGTCGGTGTCGAAGGATCCGCGATGGGAACGCATTCCGGGGAGCTTAGATCATCACCACAGGTCGTGGCCGTCCCCCAACGCCCGCCACCACAGCTCCCGGATCTGCGCCGCACCCCAGGCGTTCGGTTCGACCGTGCCGCAGTACCAGAGTTCCCGGTTGGCCGGTCGGGGTTGGGGCTGACTCGGGTCACCCACCGTCACGCCATGCCCGAGAAAGTGACCGTGTACGTCGGCGAGCGCCGCGCCGTGCCGCTCCGCGAGCCCGGTCAGCGCGGCGTTGAGCAGCTGGATCATCGCCGGTCCGTCCGGCCACGGCGGTAGGCCGGAGGTGGGGACCGCCCCGGTGCCGTCGCTCGGGTCGTACACCGTGCTGAGCACGATCCGGCAGCCGCCGCCGGCGGCGGCGCGCAGCCGGGTCAGAACCGCCTCCCCCTGGGCCGCCACCCTTCCGACGGCGGCCCGGGCAGCGTCGGTGTCGCCGTACGCGGCCAGCAGGTCGTTACCGCCCATGGTGATGGTGACCAGCGTCGGCGGCCGGTCGATGGCCGGTACCTGGCGGTCGAGGACGTCGATGGTGGTGGCCCCGTCCCGGGCCAGCAGCCGTGCGTCGTAGCCGGCCTCGGCGAGGTCCCCGCCCCGCCACTGCGGAAGGTCCGGGTTCCGGTACCGCAACAGCAGGCTCGCCGCACCCCGCCCCGGGCCACCGGCGTAGTCGTCAATGGACATCGAGTCGCCGAGCGCGACGTAGTAGCCGGACATGACGCTGATGATCCTTTCGCCGCCACCGGCGCCGCCAGTGAATTCGCCGTGCCCGGCCCGGCATCGCCGGGATCGGGACCACCGCCGAACTCGACCGACTGCGCGCGGCCGTACCGCAGGGTTGACCAGGGTGGAAACGTGGTCCATCGGGCGGTCCTTACAGCAACATACTTATCGCTATCATTCCGCAATGAAGAATGAGGCGGCCGTTCCGCCCTATCACATCGCCTCGGTCGACCACGCTCTACGGCTCCTGCTGCTGCTGAAGACCAGGCCGAGCGTGCGGGTCGCCGAGGCGGCCGACGAGTTGGGCGTGGCGCGGTCGACGGCGCACCGGCTGCTCGCCATGCTCGTCTTCCGGGGCTTCGCCGCGCAGAACCCGACGACCCGAGCGTACCACCCGGGGCCGGTGCTGATCGAGGTCGGGATGGGCGCCCTCAGCCGGCTGGACGTCCGGCGCAAGGCCCGGCCGTATCTGGAGCGGCTGGTGGCGGCGACCGGGGAGACGGCGAGCCTGCAGATCCTGGAGGGGGACAAGGTCCGGTTCCTCGACTCGGTCGAGTCCCGCAACGCCGTCCGGGTCGCGTCCCGGGCCGGGGTGACCCTGCCGGCGCACGCCTGCGCCGGTGGCAGGGTGCTGCTGGCCGGGCTGGCCCCGGAGGCGGTACACCGGCTCTATCCGACGGAGCGGTTGGACCGGGTCACCGAGGCGACCAACACCGATCGGGCCACCCTGTTCGAGGAGTTGGCCGATGCCCGGACGCTGGGACACTCGGTCAACCGGGGCGAGAGCGAGCCGGGCCTGGTCGCGGTCGCCGTACCGCTGCCGGACCGCGTCGGTACGCCGGTCGCCGCGCTGATCGTCGCCGGCCCGACCGCCCGGATGGGGCCGGAGGGAGTGAACCGGGCGGTGGCGGCCCTGCACGAGGCGGCGAAGGAGCTGGCCGAGACCCTCTACCGCTGAACACGTCTCCCCGCTGTCGTACGCCGCGTCGTTCCCGGGTCGGAACGGGCCGCTCGGCATACCCGGCACCGGCCCGGCGGACGTACCCTCCGTCCGCTCCGCCGACCTGCGGAGCGGACCCGCCCATGCGGATGCCGGCTCGGCCGGTCCATCCTGCGGTTTCGCCGCCGGTGGCCGCGTCTGCCGACCGGCCCGGCGGTCTGGTCGAACGGCGATGGTCGGTGGCTCGAGGGTGGAAATAGCGCTTCCGAACGCGCACCGGAGCCGGTACAGTCGTCATGATCCGAGCACGGTCCACTCCGGACCGTGCCGCCCTGACGAGTGAGGGGAGACAGCCGTGCACTACCGCACCGCTGTGGTCATTCCTCCGTCACGGCACGAGGTGATTCTGGCGTCTTCGTCGGCGTCCGAGGCCAGCCCGCGCGGCTGACCCCGGCCTTCGCGACGAAGCACGCCGATCCGTCCCAGCGGCGGATCCACCCGGTCGGGGCCGTCAATCCCGACTGATCCCTGCGCGGTACCACTCCCGCACCCTCTCGACCGGTCGGTCGGCTGACCCGCCGCGTCCGACCAGGGGTGCGGTACCGGAACCGTCGTCGGGCCGCCCGGCCGAAAGGTTCTCCCGTCAGGGATGACCCCGGCGCGCGGTGACCCGGCCGACGGGTCGACCGCTGTCAGGGACAACCGGCCGGGACCGGCTCAGCTTCGTCGCCAATCGCGCGCCGTCCGTTCTCCCGACGAATCTGACCAGGAAAGGCCACCGGCCGTGCGTACCCCACTGAACCGTAACGTCGTCGACCACCTGACCCGAACCCGCAACCTCGGCATCCTCGCCCACGTCGACGCCGGCAAGACCACCACCACCGAACGGATCCTGTATGTCACCGGCGCCACCTACAAGCGGGGCGAGGTGCACGACGGTACGACCGTCACCGACTTCGACCCCCAGGAGCGCAAGCGTGGCATCACCATCTTCGCCGCCGCCGTCAGCTGCACCTGGGCCGACCACCGGATCAACCTGATCGACACCCCGGGCCACGTCGACTTCGCGGACGAGGTCGAACGGGCGCTGCGGGTACTCGACGGGGCGGTCGCGGTCTTCGACGGGGTCGCCGGCGTGGAGCCGCAGAGCGAGTCGGTGTGGCGACAGGCCGACCGGCACGGCGTACCCCGGATCGCCTTTGTCAACAAGCTGGACCGGGCCGGCGCCGACCTCGACGCCGCGGTCCGGTCGATCCGTGACCGGCTCGGGGTCGTCCCGCTGGTGGTACAGCTGCCGATCGGTCAGGAGGACGGGTTCACCGGCCTGGTCGACCTGGTCGGGATGCGGTCGCTGGTCTGGGTCGACGGGCAGGAGACCTACCGGGAGGGTCCGGTGCCGGAGGAGTCGCGTGCGGAGGCGCTGCGGCGACGCCGGATGCTGGAGGAAACCGTCGCCGAGCTGCATCCGGGCGCGTTGGAGGAGTTCTGCGACCGGGGCGAGGTCAGCACGCCGACGCTGGTCGCGGCGCTGCGCGAGGTGACCCGTACCGGTGCCGGCGTGGTGGTGCTCGGCGGCTCGGCGTACCGCAACCGGGGCATCGAGCCGCTGCTCGACGCGGTGGTCGCGTACCTGCCGTCGCCGCTGGACGTGCCGGCGGTGCGGGGCACCTGGCAGGGCGCCGAACTCCGGCGCGACGCGGATCCGGAGGCGCCGTTCGCCGGTCTGGTGTTCAAGGTCAACTCGACCGCGACCGGGCGGTTGACGTACGTACGGGTGTATTCGGGAACGATTCGGAAGGGGGACACGGTGCGGGACGCCGGCACGGGACGTACCGAACGGATCGCCCGGATCCTGCACGTCCAGGCCGACCGGCACACCGAGCTGGACCGGGCGGTGGCCGGGGACATCGTCGCGGTGGTCGGGCCGAAGGTCGCCCGGACCGGAGCGACGCTCTGCGCCCCGGACGCGCCGCTGGTGCTCGAACCACCGACCGTCGCCGAGCCGGTGGTGTCGGTGGCGGTCGAGGCCCGACGCAACTCCGACACCGAACGGCTGGCCTCGGCGCTGGCCCGGCTGGTGGAGGAGGACCCGTCGCTGGTCTCGCGGACCGACCGGGAGACCGGGCAGACCGTGCTCTCCGGCCTCGGTGAGCTGCATCTGGAGGTGGCGGTGGAGAAGCTCCGCCGGGACCACGGACTGGAGGTGACCGTCGGGCGACCGCAGGTGGCGTACCGGGAGACCGTGGTACGCGGGGTCTCCGGCCTGCTGTACCGGCACGTCAAGCAGGAGGGCGGCGCCGGCCAGTACGCGCACGTCGTCCTCGACGTGGCGCCGCTGGCGGCTGACGCCGACGGTGCCGGCGACGGTCCGGAACTCGACGGCGCGGCCGGTTCGGGCTTCGTGTTCGACTCGACCGTCGTCGGCGGCCGGGTGCCGAAGGAGTACGTCCGGGCGGTGGAGGCCGGATGCCGGGACGCGTTGGCCGAGGGGCCGCTCGGTGGTCATCCGGTGATCGGTCTGCGGGTCACCCTGACCGACGGGGCCACCCACTCCAAGGACTCCTCGGAGCTGGCGTTCCGGACGGCGGGTCGACTCGCGCTGCGGGAGGCGCTGCGGGCCGGCGAACTGGCGCTGCTGGAGCCGGTTGTCGAGGTCACGGTCACCGTGCCGGAGGACGCGGTCGGCGCCGTACTCGGTGATCTGTCCGCGCGGCGCGGTCGGGTGGTCGGTTCGACCACCCGGTCCGGCACCGTGGTGGTCACCGCGAGTGTGCCGCTGGCCGAGCTCTTCGGTTACGCGACCCGGCTGCGCAGCCGAACCCAGGGTCGGGGGACCTTCACCACCCGGCCCACCGGGTACGCCCCGGTTCCGGTGGCGCTCGCCGCCGGGCTCACCGCCCGGTAGCGCGAGCAGGGCGGCGGCGTGAGCCGGCCGCCGCACGCTGACCCCGCCCACCCCCGGTGGGCGGGGTCAGCCCTGCGTCACGTCGCCGACAGCCGGTCGGTGTCGGACAACCGGACTCGGGGCCGGTCGGCTGTTCGCCGGCTGTGGTCAGCGCAGGTCGGCTCTGGACGGGGCCGGTCGGCTGTTCGCCGGTCGTGGTCAGGGTCGGTCGGGGCGCGTGGCGGGCACCCCGGACACCGGGAGAGCCATCGCGAGCCGTACCCGCACCCCGTCGAGGTCGCTGTCGACCTCCATCGAGTCGGCGAGTTGCCTGGCGAGCCAGAGGCCCATGCCGCCGTTGGCCGAGGGCTGGGGGCGGGCGTGCGGGATCGGCGGCGCGGCGGAGAGACCCGGTCCGTTGTCGCGGACCTCGCACACCAGCTCCCGGTCGCGCCACAGCCGCAGCTCACCCCGGCCGCCGCCGTGCCGGACAGCGTTGGTCATCGCTTCGTTGATCGCGGTGACGAAGTCGTCGAGCCGGTCGCCGTGCAGCCCGTGGCCGTCGAGGCATCGGGTCAGCTGCTGTCGGACAGGGGTGATCTGGTCCGCGTCGAACTGGATGTGGAGCAGCGTGGGACCGGGCTGGGCGTCCGTCCGTTGATCTTCCAACGGACCGTCCGACATGGCGCCTCCAAGGGTCGCCGGGGCGAGGTATCCCGGACGGTACCCAGCGCTGGCCTCGCCAACCATAATCGGACCGCTCAAGGACCCGCGGGCTGTCCGACGCGACCGCCGACCTGGATGAATTGAGAATGAATAATCAGTTTTCAGATGGTAGATCCGTTCGTGCCGGGCCGCGATGTGCCGGCGGTCACACCGTACACAACGCGTTGAGCAGTGCGTACCCGACCTGGGGGCTGCTCACGTCGCTGTGGGAACGGATGAAGGTGTCCGCCCGGAGGTTGTGGACCCGGCCGGGTCGGAAGGCGTACCCCCCGCCGACCTCCTGGAGATCACCTGCGGGCTGGAAGACCTCCGGCGTCTTGAGCGCGCCGTTGCGGCCCAGTCCGCCGTACGGGTCGTTCGCGTCACCCACCCCGGCCCCGGCCTGCCGGGCCAGCCGGGAGGCGAGGGCGTACGCCAGGCCGACCGCCCGGTCGTTGACCGTGTGCGTGATCACCAGTGGGCCGGTCATCCGACCGCTGGTCAGAAGGGGACGGAACAGCCCGTGGTGGCCCCGCCCGTCGAAGTCGACCGCGAAACCGTGATGGCTGAACGCCGCCTGCAGCAGGGTGACGGAGTGCACCGCCAGGTGCTTCGCCCCGGCCGCGGCGAGCGCCCGGGCGCCGAAGGAGTGCCCGGCCAGGTGCAGCCGGGCGCCGGGCGCGACCCCGGCCAACCCGGCCAACAGGGTGGCGACGCCGCCGGCGCCCACCTTCCCGGCCCGGTCCTTCATCGTGTAGTACGAGGTCACGTTCAGCAGGTCACGGGCGCGCCGCACCGCCCCGTCAAGATCGAGTCCAACGGCTCCGCCGAGGTCCGACGCCGCCACCGCGCCGGGGGTGAACCCGGCCGTCGCTCCGCCGAGGTCCGGCTCCGCCGGTCGCCCGACGCCGGGCCGGGCGGAGCTGGACGGTGCCGGACCGCCGAGGTCGGAGACCGCCGCGCCACCGGGGCGCTCCGGCAGGCCGGGGTCGAACTCCGGGCCGCCCGCCTCGGCGAAGACCCGGTCCGGTTCGCCGTGACGCAGGGCCGCCGGCGGCGGGTCCTCGTCCACGGTCATGATCCCCGGGTCCGGCGCGGCGGGCGGGGGCGGCAACTGTTCGCGGAGCGTGTCGAGGAACTCGCGCCGGGCCTCGGACGAGTCGGCCAACCTTGGCACGAGGCGGATGAGCCGGGCGGCCCGTCCCGGGTCCTCGATCCGCGTCCCGATCTCCTCGGCCAGCGCGGCGGCCTCGGCACCGAACCCGGTCCCGTCGCCGAAACCGGCGCCGCCCCCGGCAACCGGATCGTCGTCGGTCCAGCGGATCGACGGCCAGAGCACGCCGATCACCGCCAGCGACCGGGTGGCCGCGGCGGGTACCGCCGGCCGTACCGCCGCCAGGTGGTCGGTGAGTCGCGCGTAGAGCCTGCGCGCCTGCGGAATGTCGTTGTTCCAGCCGTGGCAGAGCACGAGCAGGTCGGTGGTACCCGGCCGGGCGGCCAGCTCCAGTGCGGCCCGCCGTTGGCCGTCGTCGTGGATCGCCCCGGTGGACTCCAGCTCCACCTCGACGTACGGGAACTGCATCCGTCTCCCCCCGTCCCGCTCAGACGGACTGGAGGGCGCGCATCGCGTCCACCAGCCCGTGTCCCTGGAAGGCCCGGTCCCGGCCGAGGCAGGTCGCCGACTCCAGCAGCGCCCGCTTGACCCGGTCCGGGCGTCCGACGAACTCCTGGTGCACCGACATGAACGCGGCGGCGACCCCGGAAACGTGCGGCGCCGCCATCGACGTGCCGGAGTTCTCCACGTACGTCGCCCCGGGAACCCCGGCGAGTGCCCGCTCCAGCAGTTGACCGGCGCCGGCGCTGACCACCCGTTCGCCCGGTGCCACCAGGTCCGGCTTGGCCCGACCGTCCCCGGTGGGTCCCTTCGAGGAGAAGTACGAGACACCCGAGGCGTGTGGCCGGCAGGAGGTGGCGCCGACGGTGATGGCCAGTTCCGCGTTGCCCGGGTCGTTGATCGTCAGGTCGAAGGCGGTACGCATCCGCCGACCGCCGGCGTCGATGACGTAGCCGTAACCGGTGTTGCCGGCCGCTGCCACGACCACCACCCCGGACTGCACCAGCCGGTCCACCTCGCGGCAGATCGGACTGAGCCCGGTGGCGAACCAGGTCGGATCGAACGGATAGCCGACCGACAGGTTGACCCCGTGGACCAGCAGCTCCCGGCCGTTGTCGTTGAGTTCCTGGATGTACTCCAGGGCGGCCAGCACCGCGGCCATGTCCCCGGAGCCGTCGTCCCGCAGCACCTTGCAGGAGAGGAGTCGGCAGCGGGGTGCCATCCCGCTGATCTCGCGGAGTGAGAGCCGTTCGCAGCGGGTGTCGTCGGCGTCCGGCTGATACCAGGTGGCGGCGGTCAGCGGCGGCTCGGAGTCGGCCACCGCCTGCTCGCCGGCCAGGATCCCGGCCACGTGGGTGCCGTGGCCGGCCCGGTCGGCGAGCGCGTCGGCGTCACTGTCGCCGACGAAGCTCCGGTGGGCCAGCGGCGCGGCCAGGTCCAGGTTGCCGTGCCGGGCGAAATGCGCGTGGTCGGCGTTGACGCCGGAGTCGAGCACCGCCCAGACGATGTTCTGGCCGTACGCGTTGAAGGCGCGGTGCACCGCCTGACACTTGGTGGTCACCACGGTGCGGTGGATCAGGGGCTGGACCTCGAAGTTCGGCCAGATCCGGTGGATCGCCGACCTCGGCGCCCGGCCACTCTCCACCGACAGGGGCGGCGTCGCGGCGGCCCCGTCGACCGACTGCCCGCCGGTGCCCGGGTCGGCCACCTCGGCCTCCACCAGGGCCTGCTCCCGGGCGGTCTCCTCGGCGTCCGCGATGTCGGCGGCCACCAGGGCACGGATCTGCGCGGCGGTGAGCGCGCTGCTCAGGTACGAGCCGATCGGCCAGACCGGTGGCTGGGGGCCGGCGACCCGGGTGATCAGCTCGCGGATCCGGGCCTGCGCGCCGGACACACCCCCGGGGTACCGGATCCGCAGTTCGACCACCACGCCGATCGGCTCGTCCCCGGATTCGGCCATCCGGTCCTGCAGCGGTCGGGCGATGACCGAGTCGGTGACCAGGCTGGGCGAGGTGGGTACCGGGGAGAGCGGATCGGGCCGGTCGCCGCCGTACGCGTTCCGTCGGGCCGACCCGAACTCGGCCGGCAGCGGTCCCGCCGGCCGGGCCGGGTCGGTGCTGTCGTCGTTCATCGATTCCTCCGCTGACATCATGGCCATCGTTGCGCCGTGGTGGGGGGCAGGGAAGCGGTGGACGTGGATCTGACAGTCACCGGTCGGAGCGGGTAGCCTGCGTCCCCGGGCAGGTCAGGCACAGGGAGCGAAGCCGATGAGTGTCGACGAGCGGGTGGGTCCGCCGAGTTTCGGTAGCGAACGTGAGACGCTCCGTGCCTTCCTCGACTACCACCGCGCCACCCTGGCGATGAAGTGCGCCGGGCTCAGTGACGAGGAGCTGCGGCGGACGTCGATGCCGCCCTCCACGCTCTCCCTGCTCGGTCTGGTCCGACACATGGCCGAGGTGGAGCGCGCCTGGTTCCGTCGGACCTTCGAGGACCACGAGGCGCCGATGGTCTGGTCGGACACGATCGACTTCCAGGCCGCGTACGACGCGAGCGGGTCGACCCGGGCGGAGGCGTTCGCCGCCTGGGAGGCGGAGGTCGAGAACTCGCGTCGGATCGAGCGGGCGGCGGAGTCGCTGGATGTCGCCGGCTACCAGCCCCGATGGGGCGAGCAGGTGTCACTGCGGATGGTGCTGGTGCACGTCCTGCTGGAGTACGGCCGGCACAACGGCCACGCGGACCTCCTGCGGGAGGGTGTCGACGGCAGCGTCGGCGCCTGACCCCCCGGCGGCCGGTTCGAGGCCACCGCGTCGAGCGGTGCGGGTACGGCCGGTCGCCGGCCAGGGGTACGCCGGGCGGGCGGCACCCCTGGCCGGCGCCGGATCAGCCGAGTACGCGGCGCAGCAGTTCGACCTGGCGGGGGAACTGCCACCCCGCGCCACCCTCGTGCCCGTTGTACGGCCACACCGTGATGTCCTTGTCCGTTGCCGCGTAGTGGTTGTACGCGGCGAAGACGGTCGACGGCGGGCAGACGGCGTCCATCAGCGCGACGGAGAAGAGCGTCGGGGCGGTGGCCCGGGTGGCGAAGTTGACCCCGTCGAAGTAGCCCAGCGTGCGGAACGCCGCGTCGACGTCGCCCCGGTGCGTCTTCAGGTACGTCACCAGCTCCTGGTACGGCATCGCGTCGGTGATCTCGGTGGCCCGCCGGTAGTGGCAGAGGAACGGCACGTCGGGCAGTACGGCGGCGAGTCCGTCGACCAGCCCGGCGACCGCGAGGGTGATCCCGCCGCCCTGGCTGGCGCCGGTCACCACCACCCGGTCGGGGTCCACCCTCGGATGTTCCCGGGCGGCGTCGACGGCCCGGACCGCGTCGGTGAAGACCCGCCGGTAGTAGTAGCTCTGCGGGTCGGTGAGCCCCCGGGTCATGAAGCCGGGGGTGTGCGGCAGACCGACCGGGTCGGGGTCGGGGGTGTCGCCGACGAAGTAGCCGTTGCTGCCCTGGCCCCGGGTGTCCATCACCAGGTGGGCGTAGCCGGCCGCGCCCCAGGTCAGCCACTCGTGGGGCAGGCCGCGGCCACCGCCGTACCCGATGTAGGTGACCACGCAGGGCAGCCGGCCGTCCAGGTGCGCCGGGATCAGGAACCAGCCGCGTACCGGCTGGCCGGCGAAGCCGGAGAAGGTGACGTCGTACACCTCCATTGTGGAGAGCCGGGCGTCGTACGGCTCGAACAGGGCCGGCGTGCCGACCTCACGCGCCTGTTGCACCGTGTCGGCCCAGAATTCGTCGAAGTCAGCCGGTTCGTCCCGGTCCGGCAGGTAGTCGCGCAACCGTTCCAGTGGCCAGTCGACAAGCATGTCCATTCCCTTTCCCTGGCAGCCCGGCGTTGCCACCCGGCGCTGCCCCTCGATATCGCCGACAGACGTCACCGGACGGGGGTCGGTGCCGGCCAACACCCTTCCGGTGCGTTAGTTGATCAACCTACGACGTCGACTGCCCAGCGTACGGTGTCGGGCGGACGCCGGAACCCCTGCTTTCCGGCCGATCGGTGGGGCAGGAACACCCAACGGCACTGGCAGCGGCACCGGCAGCACCCGGCCGAGCCGCCGCCCCTGACGGTGCGGACGGCGTGGGTGCCGCCCCCGACGGTGCGGACGGCGAGGTGCCGCCCTGGTCGGGCCGGCCCACCGTCCGCACCCGGGGCGCGACCGGGCGGAGCGCCGGCCACCCCGGGCCCCGCCGGGCGAGCGCGATCAGATCAGTCCGGCGTCGTGGGCGAGCATCGCGACCTGCGTACGGTTGCCGAGGTCGAGTTTGCTCAGGATGTGCGTGAGGTGCGCCTTCACCGTCGCCACGGTCATCGTCAACTCGGCGGCGATCTCCGCGTTCGTCCGCCCCCGCGCCACCGCCAGCACGACGTCACGTTCCCGGGGGCTCAACGCCGCCAGCGACGACCGGGCCCGTTCGTACGCGTCGGTGCTGGTGGTCACCCGCTCCATGAGCCGTCGGGTGATCGCCGGCGAGAGGATCGGTTCGCCGGCCGCGACCCGGTGGACCGCGTCGACGATCCGGTCCGGTGGGGTGTCCTTGAGCAGGAAGCCGCTCGCCCCGGCACGCAGCGCACGGACCACGTGGTCGTCGGTGTCGAAGGTCGTCAGCACCACGACCTCGGGCGGGTGGGGCCGGGCGCGCAGCCGCCGGGTCGCCACGATCCCGTTGACCCGGGGCATCCGGATGTCCATCAGCACCACGTCCACCCCGTACCGGTCGATGGCCGCCGGCACCTCGTCGCCGTCGGCCAGCGCCGCGACCAGGGAGATTCCCGGGGCTCCGTCCAGCATCATGGTCAGCGCCGCCCGGACGAGCGGATCGTCGTCGACGAGGAGGACGCGTACCGGCCGGCTCAGGTCCGCCACGGCAACTCCACGTGCAGGTGGAACGCACCGGTCGCGTCGACCGCGTGGTCGAGCCGGCCGCCGGCCAGGCTCACCCGCTCGGTCAACCCGAGCAGTCCGAGCCCGGCGCCGGGCAGGTCGGCGTCCGACGGCTCGGCGTCCGGTGGATCGGGCGTGAGCGGATTGCGTACGTCGACGGTCAGCGTTCCGTCCGGCTCCCCGGCCAACGTCACCGCCACCGGCTGTCCCACGGCGTGCTTGCGGGCGTTGGTGAGGGCCTCCTGGACGACCCGGTACGCCGTCCGCCCGGTCACCGCGGTCATCTCGACCGGCAGCCCGATCCGGTCCTCGAGGTCGACCACCAGACCGGCCCCGCGCGCCTCTCCGACCAGCCGCGGTACGTCGTCCAGCGTCGGGCCGGGACCGTCCGGCCCGGTGTCGGCGGGATCCTGTCGGAGCAGCGTTATCACCTCGCGGAGTTCGTCCAGCGCCTGGTGTACGCCGGTGCGGATGACCCCGGCCGCCGCCGAGAGCCGCTCCGGCGCCGAGTCGGGGCGGTACTCCAGGGCGCCCGCGTAGACGGCGAGCAGCGACAGCCGGTGCGCCAGCACGTCGTGCATCTCCCGGGCGAGCCGGGTCCGCTCGGCCAGCCGGGCCTCGATGACCCGGCGCCCCTGCTCGGCCTCGGCCCGGCGGGCCCGTTCGCGCAGCGAGATCACCAGCGCCGCGCGGGCCTGGCCCCAGGTGCCCCAACCGAGCAGCGCGGCGTAGGCCAGCAACGTCAGCAGCAGCAGCCAGCCGTACGGCAGACCGGGAGCCGGCTGCCACCAGCCCTGTACGGCGTGCCCGACCACCCCGGCGACGGAGACCGCGACGGCCGGGACGAACGGTCGTCGCCGGGCCACGTGGAACGCCGCGAACGTGGCCGCCGGCGTCGCCACCGGTGACACCGCCGCCAGCACGCTCAGCGCGAGCCCGCCGACGACCGGTCGGATCAGCGCCACGGGAACCAGCGCGCAGCCGGCCACCGCGGTCACCACGTCCAGCCAGACGGGGCCGGCCGCTCCCGAGGCGAGCCGGCCCCAGGTGGAGGCGCCGACGAGCAGACCGATCGTGCCGGTGGCGGCGACCGCGATCGACCACGACGGTCCTCGGGCCGCCTGCCGAGGCGGACAGTCCACGCCGGTCAGGGCCATGTGACCAGGCTAGATGTGGCTGTGGACCTTGACCACCGACCAAAGTCGTACGGCCGGGGGCGTCCGGTCCGATGTGCCAGGCGGGGTCCGCTGCCGAGACTCGACGGCATGACAGAGATCAGTGTTTCCCGCACAGGGGCCGCCACCGGGGTACGCCGGACCGGGGTGGTCGTCGCGACGGTGGTCGCGGCCGAGGCCGTCTTCTTCACGCTGGACGGGCTGGCCGGTGTCGACCTGGCGGTACGTACCGGTGACACGGTCGCCGCCGTCGGCGCCGGTGCGGTGGCGGCGGCCGCCGGGGTCGCGGCGCTGGTCGGCTGGGGCCTGCTGGCGCTCCTGGAGCGGATCACCGCGCGGGCCCGGCGGATTTGGACCGTCGTCGCGGTGGTGGTGCTGGTCGGATCGCTGCTCGGCCCGCTCGGCGGCGTCGACCCGGCCGCCCGCCTCGGACTGGTCGCGTTGCACCTGGTCTGTGCCGGCGTGCTCATCGTCGGCCTGCCCCGGGCCGGTCGGCGGGGGCGACGATGACAACGTCGACGCTGACCGTACGGAAGCGGCGCGGCGCCTACGTCCTGGCCGGTCATCCGTCCGCCCTGCGGACCGGTGTCTCGATGTGGCGTGGCGAGATCAGTACCGCCGCCGGCAGTTTCGAGGTGACCAGCACCGACCGCCACCGGCTCGGCGCGGTGGCCCGGGTCGCCGGTCGTCCGGTCGTCCAACTGCATCCGGGCGAGTCCCGGGTGCCCGGCCCCGGGGGACCCGCCCACTGGTCACCGGGTCGCTGTTCCGGCGTCCTCACCCGTGGGGCGAACCGGATCGGGGTGTCCCAGGCCGGGTGGCCGGGCGCACCGGTCCGGGTCGAGGTCACCGGTACCTGGGCGGAACTGGACCTGGTCGTGCTGAGTGCCTGTTTCGCGGTGCTGAGCCGCCGCCGCAGGCGGACCTTCACCATCATGGCGATCGTCGGCGCCATCGGACACCACTGACCGGCGGCCCTTCCGACCGGCAGCCCAGGCGGAGGAGGTCGGCACCACCGGGCATGGACAGCCGTGTCTACCGTCGATTCCGTGGGCACCTTCTGGATCGTGCTGGCGATGGTGACGGTGGTGGTGCTGGGGACCGGCGCGGCGGCCATCGTGGCCGTCCGTCGGCGGGATTCCCGGCTGACCCCGAGGGAACGCGCCCAGCGTGCGGCGCGGCAACTGCGCCGGGAGCAGCGGAACCGTCGTGGACAACGGGCGCGCGGCACCGGCGACCACTTCGGGAAAACAAAGATCAAAAAGTACGGCGACGAGCACCGTCACGCGGACGGCGGCGCCGACGACGGCAGCCCGTCCTATTCGGACAGCGGCGGTGGTGGCTCGTCCTCCGACTGACCGGCCTGCTGTCGTCGTCGGCCCGGGGCTGATCCGGGTCCTCGTCCTCAGGTGCACACGACGGGTGCGGACATCGCTACGCTCGGAGCCTGACGCAGCACATCGACGACTCGTGATCGAGGTGGTCGGCCCGTGACGGAGCAGCGGCGCTACGGCATCGTCCTGGGACGCTTCCAGCCGGTGCATCTCGGCCACCTCGAATACCTGCAGGCGGCGAAGCGGCGGTGCGGCCGACTTGTCATCGGCATCACCAATCCGGACCTGTCCGAACTCGGCACCACCGCCGAGGACCCGGGGCGGTCCGCCGGCCGCAACAACCCGTTCACCTACCACCAACGGACGACGATGCTGGAGGTCACCTGCCTCGACGCCGGCTGGGCATACGACGACCTGCGCATCGTTCCGGCACCGATCAACCAGCTGGACCGGCTGTCCCAGTACCTTCCCCCGCCCGACGAGGCGACCTTCTTCGTCACGATCTACGACGAGTGGGGAGAGAGCAAGAAGCGTGGTCTGGCGGCGCTCGGATATCCGGTCGAGACGCTGTGGCGGCGCACCATGGACGAGCGGCTGACCACCGGCACCGAGATCAGAGCCGCGTTGCGGGCCGGCTCGTCCGAGTGGAAGCGGTACGTCTCACCCGGCGTCGTCCCGCTGCTCGAAACCTACCGTCGGGACATCTGAGCCCCCCGTCCGGAGAACGGTCGTGTGCCGGTGCCGCACCGACCAGGGTTGTTACGGTGACACGATGCCCGAACTCCGGCGGCTCGACGCCCGGTACGCCTCCGCGTTGCTCGACTTCGAGCGGCAGAACCGCGGCTACTTCGCGCGCTCGGTGCCGGACCGGGGTGACGACTACTTCACCGGATTCGCCGCCCGGCACGCCGCGCTGCTCGCCGAACAGGCCGCCGGCGGCTGCCACTTCCACGTACTGGTGGACGACGACGGCAGTGTGCTCGCCCGGTTCAACCTGGTCGACGTCGTCGACGGCAGCGCCGAGCTGGGCTACCGGGTGGCCGAACGGGCGTCCGGGCGGGGCGTGGCGAAGGACGGCGTACGACGCGTCTGCGAGCTGGCCCGGGACGCGTACGGACTGCACCGGCTCTTCGCCTCGGTCACGCTCGACAATCCGGCGTCGCTCGCGGTGCTCCGGCACACCGGGTTCACCCCGCTCGACGAGGTGGTGCTCGACGGACGTGCCGGCCTGCGACACGTCCGCGAGCTGACCGCCGGGGAGGTGCCGGTCGGTCCCGCCTGTTGACCGGGACCCGCACGGCGGATGGTGGGCCGAGATTGTCATGGTGTGCCCCTACGCTGGCCCGGTGCAGTCGATCAACTGGCCTGAGATCCGGGAACGTCTGCTCCGGATGACACCGCCGGAGGACCACACCTGGGGGGATCCTGAGGCACCGCTGACCTCGGCGGAGCTGGACGAGCTGCAGCATCAGATCGGTGTCGAACTGCCGACCGACTACCAGCGGTTCCTCCGCCATGTCGGACGCGGGGGGCCCGGGCCGTTCTTCGGGATCCTCCCGGTCCGCAAGGTGGAGGGCCGCTGGGTCTGGTGCGGTGACCGGTACCAGTACAGTCCGGTCCACCTGGCCGAGCCGTTCCCGTTGCGGGTTTCGGACTGGCGCGTCCAGGCGGACCTGGAGACCGAATATCCCGACTGGTTCTCGTTCGCCCGGCAGGCCAACTACGAGGACGCGGTGCAGGCGTGGCATGACCGGGAGCTCGACGTGGTGTTCGACCCCCGGCGCACGTACGGCGCGATCCCGATCTGCGACGAAGGCTGTGGTCTGCGGGAATGGCTCGTCGTCACCGGCCCTGAACGTGGGCACATCTGGCTCGACCACCGGGTCGACGGGCGCGGCCTGACACCGGCCTGGCTGCCGCACCACCGGCGGGTCACCTTCGGACAGTGGTACCTCGACTGGCTCGAAACGTGCGAGGCAGCGCAGCGCTGACCCACGATCCGGCGGCGCGTACCCGCCGGCAACCACCACGGTGCCACCCCGCCGCGCCCGTCCGCGCCGCGGTGTTGGGTGGGCGAAACGCGTGGCCCCTGCCAGCCTCGACAGCCGGTTAGCCTGCCAGACATGACCGTGACCCTGCGCGAGATCACCGCCGAGAACCGTCAAGCCGTCCTCGGCCTGCGGGTCGCACCGGGGCAGGAACGTTTTGTCAGCTCGGTGCCGGACTCACTGGCCGAGGCCGCCCAGTATCCACAGGCCCGGCCCTGGTACCGCGCCGTCTACGCCGGGGAGGAACCGGTCGGCTTCGTCATGCTGAGCTGGAACGTGGAACCGCAGCCGCCCGAGATCCTCGGCCCGTGGTTCCTGTGGAAACTGCTGATCGACGAACGGCACCAGGGACGCGGCTACGGGCAGCAGGCGGTACGGCAGGTTGTCGACCTCGTCCGGGCGGAGGGGGCGACGGAACTGCTGACGAGTTACGTACCGGAGGAGGGCGGGCCGGCCGACTTCTACCGGCGTCTCGGGTTCACCCCGTCCGGCGGATACGACGACCACGGCGAGCTTGTCGTGCGTCTCGTACTCGGCTGAGCTGTCCGCCACGTCCACCCGTCGCCCGGCGGAAACGCTCGCCGGCCGGTCCGGTACCGGCAGACCAACGTACGAGGGAAGGGCACCTTGTCCGCCATCGCGTCGCTGACCCTGCTCCACCGGAGCAGCATCCCTGAACTGGCCCGGCTGGCGCGCACGTCACCGTCGTTGTTCCACGGGTACCTCGCCGAGCACGGACGCGAGCCACAGGAGCGCTACGACTGGTCCGGCTACTGCATGCTGCGCGTCGTGACCTATCTCGACGAGCGCGGGGTGAACCTGGAGTCGTCGGAGTTCACCGCCGAGTCAGCGGCGATCAGCGAGGCGTACGGGCTGAGCATCCTGATCACGTCGGCGGACGAGGAACTCGTGCACCGGCTCGATCCGGCCGGCCATGCCGCGGCGGAACTGGCGGCCCACTTCGCGGAGCTGGGGCTCGAGTTCGAGGAGAGCGGCCAGGCCGGGCTGGACGGGCTCACACTGCTGCGGGACAGCATCGCCCAACTCCGCGACGACGAGGTGCTGTTGCTGCACATCGGCTAGTCACGCCAGCAGATGACCGCGTGACCGTCCCGCGCGGCGGCGGCGAAGAACTCCTGCGCGCGGGGCAGGTGACCGGTGACCCAGTCCAGCTCGCCGGGTCGGTCCCAGACGGCCGGATAGATGTCCGCCCGGTCCAGATCCGCCTGCTCGACGCCCCGGACGAGGTCCTCCTCGGTGAGCTGTGCGAGTTCGGACGCGGCGACGGCCACCTGCTTCGGCGGAAGGACGAGGGGCGGCCCGTAACCCCAGTCGACGTCCAGCCCGGCGGGCAGGTCGACGAGCAGTTCGGCGCCGTACACGAGGGGAACGCCGAAGCCCCGTCGACTGAGCAGGAAGTCGAGGGCGTGCCAGGCCTTGTCGGTGCTGCACAGCCGCCAGGCCTCGTCCTCCCAGGCCGACCTGGCCAGGGTGAACGCCCAGTCCGGATCCTCCCTGGCCTTGGCCCACTCCGTCGGTGTCACCCGCAGCCAGTGTCCGTTCATGCTCACGCCGGCAGCCTATCGGCGTTGGCGAGACAGGCCGGGGCACCGGCCGACCGGCTCCGACGGGTCCGAGCGGGCTGTCGCGCGCGGCGTCGATGTGGTGACGAGCGCCGGAATTCGATCGAATTCCGTCCGGGTCGCCGCGAGAATCGTCGGCATGGCCATGGTCACGGTGATCGAAGCCGAGGCAGGCACGTGGTACGGGCCGGACGCGGCGGTCGGCTGGTGACGGACGACCTGACGCGGATGCTGTGGGTGTACGGACCGCCCGGAGTCGGCAAGACCACGGTCGCCTGGGAGATCTACGCCGCACTGGCGACCTCGGGTGACGACGTCGGCTACGTCGACATCGACCAGTTGGGGATGTGTTTTCCCGAGCCGGCGGGCGATCCGGGACGCTACCGGTTGGCGGCGGAGAACCTCGGCGCGGTGGTTGCCGGCTACCGGGCGGCCGGCGCCCGTGCCGTCGTGGTGTCCGGGGTGGTCGATCCGGCCCGCGGTGCACCCGTCGACCTGATTCCGGATGTCGTGGTGACCATGTGCCGGCTGCGCGCGGACGCCGACGTGCTGACCGGGCGGCTCGTCGCCCGCCTCGGCAACCACGACACGGTACCGCAGGCGTTGGCCGAGGCCGAGGCCCTGGACGCCAACAACGTCGGTGACCTGTGCGTCGACACCACCGGCCTGCCGGTGGACCAGGTCGTCCGGTTGGTGGAGGAGCGGACGGCGGGCTGGACGGACAGGGCACCTTCGGCGGCTCCAGGCACCGCGGCCGAGCCGCGCACCGGGGCCGATGCCACCGAGGGGCCGATCCTGTGGCTGTGCGGGGCGTCTGGCGTCGGAAAGTCCACCGTCGGCTTCCATCTCTATCTGCGGCACGTGCTGGGCAGGGGAATCCCCGGCGCCTTCGTCGACCTCGACCAGATCGGTTTCTACCGGCCGGCATCGTCCGACATCCGCGTCGACCACGGGATGAGGGCACGGATCCTGGCGGCCCTGTGGCGAAACTTCCGCGCGGCCGGTGCGCGGTGCCTCACCGTGGTCGGCCCGGCCGAGAGCAGTGCGGCGATCAGCACGTACGCCCAGGCGATGCCGGCGGCCACCGTCACGGCGTGTCGGCTGCATGCCGAACCTGACGAACTGACCCGCCGGATCATGCTGCGCGGAGAGGGCGGCAGTTGGGCACAGCCGGGCGATCCGCTCAAGGGGCAGCCCGCCGTACACCTGTCGTCCGTCGCCGAGCGGGCCGTGGCGGACGCGGCCCTGCTGGACCGCGCCGCCGTCGGCGACGTACGCGTCGACGCCGGTCAGCGTACGGTCGAAGAGGTCGCCGCCGCGGTCATCGCCGAGACGGGCTGGCCGACCGTACGGCCGGCGCAAGGCCGGCCGGGCGGCGGAGATCGCCGCCAAGGTGCGTAAGGTCGGCGGTGGGTGATGGTCTCCGGGATGTCCGAGAGCCGCTGACGCGGCCGCGTTGATCTGAGGTTCGTGGTCGCCGCGACGGACGGTGGCATGTCGGCGGGCCACGGGCCGGAGCCACCGGGGAAATGCCAGCGACACCGTCTCCGGCCTCCCACTACCGTCACCAGGGTGGAGCCAGACCACCGGCACGAGCAGGCATCTCCGCCTCGTCCCAGGGGCGTCCGTCGCCGCTGCCCGGAGTGCCGTGGCGCGGCCCGGCTGCCCGGCATGGTGAAGACCACCGGCATGGGCAAGGGCATGGGAAGTGTTTACGGACCGTGCCCGACCTGCGACGGCGTGGGCTACCTTGCTGACGACGACGTGGCAGACTGACCATGCCCAGCAGCGCTGACGTGAGCGTCCCGCATCGCCCTTCGGGGCTAGCTAGCGGTCATCGGGGTATCACCGTGGCAGGGTCCGGCGACACCACACCGGACGCGACCCAGGCGAACAGGGGTACCGCATGTTTCTGATCTTCGGTCTGCGCACCAAGTCGGAGCGGCTGGGGCTGGTCCCGATGGCCTGCCAGGTCTGCGGGCAGCCCGGCAGCATGTTACTGGTCCGCGAGACCACCCGGTTCAGTCTCTTCTTCGTACCGCTGTTCCGGGTCCGGACGAAGCACCGGCTCTACTGCACCAACCCACTCTGCGGTGCCCGTACCGACATCGGAGCGGGCGAGGCGCGCCGGCTGCTCGCCGGAGCGCCACGCTGACCGGTTGACCGCCGACGCTTACGACCTCGGCACCTTTTTCCGGCTCGTCGGTCGTCGCTGCGGCGGTTGGGTGACACGGGGGCCACGGCTCGCCGCGACGGTCAGCGACGCGACGAGTAGGCCGGCACCGACCGCGCACAGCAGGCGTACCCCGGTGGTGTGCGCGAGCGACGCCGCAGGCAGGAAGGGGGTCGCCGCTGCCAACGGCAGTGTCACGCCGCCAGCGACGGCCCAGAACAGGACGGGCCGCGTCGGCCGCGACGGCGGCTCGCCGTGGTACTGGCGCAGCAACCGCCGCCGGCCGATCCGCACGGCGATGGCCAGCAAGCCGGCGCCGCCCAGTACGTGCATGACGTACTCGGTCGCGGGAAGGCCGACTTCGACCCGGTCCAGGGCGAGGTGGCTGGCGGCGCCGAGCAGCGCCGAACACACGGTGATCGGCCACCGATGTCGACTCTGCCCGAGCGCGCCGTAGTCGGGAAGGGCGAGCGGGCCTCCGCCCGGGAGGTGGCTCGCGAGTACCGGCGCCGCGCGACGGATCAGCCAGGTCCCGACCAGCGTGACTGGCAGGCACCATCCCACGAGTCCCGGCACTTGGTGGGAAAACGGCCAGACCGGCAGGCCGGAGCCGTCGAACAGGTATGCCAGGTCCGGCGCCATCGATCCGACAACCAGTGCGACACCGTCGAACCAGCGCGGCCGCCACAACTTCAGCGGCAACACGGCGGCGGGGTGGGACGGGAAGGTCAGGGGCACCCCGGAACCGTAGCGACCACCTGTGAAGACCGGGTGCTGTCGTTGTGGAGGTGCTGGGACGGGCGCGGCCGTCGTGGCGGCTCCGGCTGTGGGTGGCGCGTACGGGCGGCGGCAGGGCCTCAGGTGGAACCGGGCACGACTGCCGGCGGTCCAACCTGACATGCGCGTGGTCGTCTTCCTCGGTTCTGTCCTGTTGGGGCTGCTCGTCGGCGCCCTCATACTGCGTTCCGGCTGGGAGCTGCCGGTGCGCGCCTCCTGCTCAGGCGACATGTGCACGTCGCGGTCGTGGGGCGAGGTCGACTGGGAACGCGTCAACTGGGAACTGAAGCCGACCAGGATCGCCTGCTTCGAGGCCAACCCGACCGACCACGACGTCCTGATCGGGCCCGGCGACGAATGCGTACGGTCCCGTGGCGACGTCATCGAACATCAGGCCACCTACGAAGAACTACGTGACGAGATCCAGCAACGGCGCATCCGGGCACTCGCGTTCGCCGGCGCCGCGATCGCGCTGCCACCGATCCTCGTCGCGGTGTGGTGGCGGGTTCGCCGTAGGCCGGCACCCAGCGCACGCTGACTCCAGGCTTCCCCACCCTGATCGCGGCAGGACCGGTCACGCGGTAGAGGGCGACCAGCGGCGGCATGACGGTCCGCTCGCGCCGCGACCGTAGCGCCACGCCAACCTCGCTGACTCGGGGGAGTGGTGGGCGCGAAAAGGCTGGCGGGCATAGGGTCGGCTCGACCCGGTGACCTTCGCGAGACCAGGACGGGGCAGAACATGGGCCACAGCACCCGCGACGAGGTGCTCGGCCGCCTGGCTGAGGCAGTCGGGTCCGTCACAGTCGCACACCCGACGCGGGTCGCCATCGACGGACCGCCCGCCGCCGGCAAGACCACGCTCGCCGACGAACTGGCCGTCGTCTTGCGCACACAGGGCCGCGACGTCATCCGCGCGACGGTCGACGATTTCCTCTTTCCCCGGGCGCGGCGCTACCCACGCGGCGAGTACTCGGCCGAAGGCTGCTACTTCGACACCCACGACCACGAGGCGCTGAACCGGGTCCTGCTCGATCCGCTCGGCCCGGGCGGGCATCGACGCTTCCAACACGCGGTCTACGACCGGACCGCGGACACCGTGCTGTCCCCGCCGGTCGCGACCGCCCCCGCCGAGGCCGTGCTGGTCTTCGACGGTGTCTTCCTGATGCGCCCGGAACTGATTGATCGGTGGGATCTGCGTGTCTTCGTGTCGACCACGCTCGAGAAGACCGTGGATCGAGCCGTGATCCGGGAGCGCCGGGTGTCATCTCGAACCGAAATCGAACGGCGCTGGCGCGAGCGTTACATCCCCTCCCAACAGTTCTACTTCGATAAGGTCCGCCCGACCGACCACGTCGACATCATCGTGCACAACGACGAGCCCCAGCAGCCGGTCTGGGAGGCCCGAACACACTGAGGAATTCCGCCCAACGGGTTGACCACTGACCGTCGTCATGTGGGTGTGGGTAAGAAACGGGCCGGTCGCAGGCTTGATCCGGCCTCCTGACTGGCCCTCATGCAGTGGACGGGGGCTGGGTTTTGACGATGACTCCTGTGGTGCGGGTCTGGCTACGGTGTTGGCTTCCGGGGTGTCGGGTTGGGGTCGGCCGGTGCAGGCGCGGGGGTGCCCGCGCTGGTGACGACAGGTAGGAGGCTGCGGTGGAGATGGTCGAGCAGCTTGTTTCCCGGACGGATGCCGCCTTCCAGCGGTGGTTGGCGTCGGTCACCGACGACGTCGTCGCCGACGGGGTGGTCATGTACTGCCGGGAATCCCTGCTGGAGCGCAACACGACCTACGGGATCGGTGAGTGGCTCCCGGGCTACCTCATGATCGGCCAAGAAGGCGATCGGGGGATTCTTTATCAGGTGCGACGGTGGCGGGGGCCCGGTGTTTTGGGCCGACCTGGGCGGTCTCGGCGAAGTCGACCTCGCTGTCGTCGCCCCCGGGTTCGAGGTGTGGCTGCGTTCCGGTTTCGCCCTGCCCCCCGACCCGCAGCCGGACCTGCCGCCAACCGCCGACGTCTATGTGGACAAGCTTCCGGTCGATGCGGTTCAGCTGCTGGCACGGGCAAGGAAGCTGCTGGGTGTGGATTGGCGGTTCGGGGATCTCAAGGGCCTGCTCGCCGTCCAACCGTTCCTGGCGGCGAGGTCAGCTCGGCTGTGCGCGCTGCGTCGCGACCTGGAACACGCCCCCGAGTTGCGGCCGTACCTGTTCTACGCCACCGACCACGGCCTGGAAGCGGTATGGCCGACCGACAGCCCAGAAAGCCGGTGACCTCGGCACAGGTTCAGGTATCGAACGTTGCTGTGCCTACCAGTGACGGCACGTCCACTGGGCCCGCCGCGCTGGCCGGAGGCCACCAGCAGGCCGAGTGCGGGCGGGCCTGCGGCGCTTGCGCGGCGCACTGAGAGCCCCGGACATCCGATCATGACGTCTGTGCATGTTGCGCCGGGCACCCGGCACGAGATCCAGGGCCAGCTGCGTACCGGCCCGCGTCGGCTAATGGCCCGTGAATGGCACGCAAGATCGATCAGGGCCGGAAACAGAACGGCCCAGGTTCGGCGAGTGTGCCGCTGACCTGGGCCGGAACAGTTGGAGCGGGCGACGGGAATCGAACCCGCACCGTCAGTTTGGAAGACTGAAGCTCTGCCATTGAGCTACGCCCGCGCTCGTCCCGGTCGCCCGGGACGCGACCGATAGCCTAACCGGTCACCCCGGCAGGTGGGTACCGGGCATGCCGGTACCGACGCCGAGCGGCCCTCCCGGCGACCGTCGGACCGGCTCGCCGCCGCCCCGGACGGTCCGCGACCAGCCAAGATCAGATTTCCGGTACGGCGACTCGCGCGTCCCCCGTACGGCAGGATCTAGCTGGATCGGGACGACACGGAGGGGCCGGGCGGAGACCGGGCGGGCGCGACCCGGACGTGGAGGCATACACTCTTCCACGCCACGGGGTGTGGCGCAGCTTGGTAGCGCACTCGCTTTGGGAGCGAGGGGCCGTGGGTTCAAATCCCGCCACCCCGACTGTCGTCCGCTGGCGCGGCGTGAGCATGCCCACCCCGTGCCTCCGGGCAGCCACGCCGGCTCGCCTACACTCGATGGGCTGAATCCGGCCCAGAATCAAGATCGAGATCCGTCAAGGAGTACGCCTGTGAAGAGCACCGTCGAGACTTTGAGCCCGACGCGCGTGCGGCTCGCCATCGAGGTGCCGTTCGTCGAGCTCGAGCCGAGCCTCAAGAAGGCGTACCGGGAGATCGCCTCGCAGGTCAACGTGCCCGGCTTCCGGCGCGGCAAGGTGCCGTCGGCGGTCATCGACCAGCGGGTCGGCCGTGGCACGGTGCTGAACGAGGCCGTTCAGGACGCCATTCCGGAGAACATTCTCGCCGCGGTCCGCGAGCACGACGTGAAGACGCTGGGCCGGCCCGAGGTGGAGATCACCGAGTTCACCGACGGCGACGCGCTGAAGTTCACCGCCGAGGTCGACGTACGCCCCGAACTGACCCTGCCCGACCTCGCCACCATCGAGGTGACCGTCGACGAGCTGCAGATCGACGACAGCGAGATCGACGCCCAGGTCAGCAACCTGCGGGAGCGGTTCGCCACGCTGAAGACGGTCGAGCGGGCCGCCCAGGAGGGCGACTACGTGCAGATCGACCTGGCGGCGACGGTCGACGGCGAGGAGGTGCCGGGCGGCTCGGCCACCAACATCTCCCACGAGGTCGGCAGCAAGCAGCTCCTGCCCGGGCTGGACGAGGTCCTGGTCGGTCTCTCCGCCGGCGAGTCGAAGACCTTCGTGACCCAGCTGGTCGGCGGGGACTTCGCCGGCCGGGACGCCGACGTGGCGGTGACGGTGCGGACCGTCAAGGAGAAGGAACTGCCCGCGCTCGACGACGAGTTCGCCCAGCTGGCGAGCGAGTTCGACACCCTCGACGAGCTCCGTGGCGACGTGCGGGAGCGGATCACCCGGTCGAAGAAGGTCGAGCAGATCTACGCCGCCCGTGACCGCGTCCTGGAGCAGCTGGTCGCGGCCGCCGACGTCCCGGCGCCGGAGGGTGTCGTCCGCGAGGAGGTCGAGCACCGCAAGCAGGCGATGGTCGACCAGCTGGAGCGGATCGGCGCCTCCCTCGAGGAGTACCTCGCGGCCGAGGAGAAGACCGAGGAGCAGATCGACACCGAGCTGACCGAGGCGGCCACCCAGGGCGTCAGGATCCAGCTGCTGCTCGACACCCTGGCGGACGCCGAGGAGGTGCAGGTCACCGACGACGAGTTCGGTCACGAGATCGTGCACCGGGCCCAGCACGCCGGGGTGGCCCCGCAGCAGTACTACGACCAGCTGGTCCGTTCCGGCACCGCCGGGGCGATCTTCGGTGACGTTCGCCGCGGCAAGGCCCTGGCGCTGGTGATGGAGCGGGTCAAGATCACCGACGCGGCCGGCGCCCAGATCAGCCTGGACGAGATCCGGGCGGCCAGCGCCGACGCCCACGATCACGCGCACTGACCCCGAGATCGACTCGGATGGTCGGGTACGGTCCCTGCCGGCCCGTACCCGACCACCGAGCCTCGCGGGCGTACCCCTGGCGCGGCAACTGCGCTGATAGCGAACAGTGCCCGGACCGGGGCGTTCCGGCCCCGGTCAGCGGTTAGTGTCGGGCCTAAGACGGCACGGAGAGCGAAGGGCTGCCATGACTGGTTCAGACTTCTCAGCTATGCCCATGCGGGTGCTCGAAGCCCGCGGTGGGGACGCGTTCGGTGGCAACCTCGACGACTCGGTCTACAACCGCCTGCTCAAGGAACGGATCATCTTCCTGGGCAGCGAGGTGACCGACCAGGTCGCCAACCGCATCTGCGCACAGCTGCTGCTGCTCGCGGCGGAGGACCCCGACCGCGACATCAACCTGTGGATCAACTCGCCGGGTGGCTCGGTCTACTCCGGCATGGCGATCTACGACACCATGCAGTTCATCGACAACGACGTTTCCACCGTCGCGATGGGCATGGCGGCCTCCATGGGCCAGCTGCTGCTCTGCGCCGGTACGAAGGGCAAGCGGTACGCGCTGCCGCACGCCCGGATCATGATGCACCAGCCCTCCGGCGGCATGGGTGGTACGGCGTCCGACATCGCCATCCAGGCGGAGCAGATGCTCTACACCAAGCGGATGTTCCAGGAGCGGGTGGCTCACCACACCGGCCAGGACCAGGCGCAGATCGAGGCCGACTCGGACCGTGACCGCTGGTTCACCGCGAACGAGGCCAAGGACTACGGCTTCATCGACAAGGTGATCACCGGAGCCGCTCAGGTTCCGGAAGGCGCCGGGACCCTGAACTGAGGAGCTTGACGATGACCGACCCGACCCTGCTGTCGTCCGGCTTCCAGCCGGTGCACAACCGGTACGTCCTCCCCTCCTTCGTCGAGCGCACGTCGTACGGCGTCAAGGAGTCGAACCCGTACAACAAGCTCTTCGAGGACCGGATCATCTTCCTCGGCGTGCAGGTGGACGACGCGTCGGCCAACGACGTGATGGCCCAGCTGCTGACGTTGGAGGGCACCGACCCGGACCGCGACATCATCATGTACATCAACTCGCCCGGTGGCTCGTTCACGGCCATGACGGCGATCTACGACACCATGCAGTACGTCCGGCCGGACATCCAGACCGTCTGCCTCGGACAGGCGGCCAGTGCCGCCGCGGTGCTCCTCGCCGCCGGCACGCCCGGCAAGCGGATGGCACTGCCGAACTCCCGGATCATCATCCACCAGCCGGCCACCGAGGGCGGCTACGGGCAGGGCTCGGACATCGAGATCCAGGCCCGGGAGATCCTCCGGATGCGGACCCAGCTGGAGGAGATGCTCTCGCGGCACTCCAACCAGCCGATCGAGCGGGTCCGTCGGGACATCGACCGTGACAAGTTCATGACGGCCGAGGAATCCCGCGAGTACGGGCTGGTCGACACCATCCTGACCAGCCGTAAGAAGGGCCTGCTCGCGGCCAACTCGGCGAGCTGATCTACCCGGGTCAGGGGCCGGTCGAGCGTCATCCACGACGGCCGGCCCCTGACACACCCGTTTTGGGGGTCGGAGAAACCTCGCGCAGCGGGTAACGTCGGTTCTGCACCGCCCACCGCCGGTCGGAACCGGCCGGCAAGGAACCGACGGGGCGTACCGTACGCAGGCCAGGGCCGTTCAGGGCTGGCCGATGAGCGCAGGGAGAACGTAGGTGGCACGGATCGGCGACGGCGGCGACCTACTCAAATGCTCGTTCTGCGGCAAGTCGCAGAAGCAGGTCAAGAAGCTCATCGCGGGCCCCGGGGTCTACATCTGTGACGAGTGCATAGACCTCTGCAACGAGATCATCGAAGAGGAGTTGGCCGAGTCCGGCGAGGTGAAGTGGGAAGAGCTTCCCAAGCCGATGGAGATCTGCCAGTTCCTCGACCAGTACGTCGTGGGGCAGGACCAGGCCAAGAAAGCTCTCTCGGTCGCGGTATACAACCACTACAAGCGGATCCAGGCGGAGTCCGCCGGCGGTCCCGGCTCCGGTGACGCGGTCGAGCTGGCCAAGTCCAACATTCTGCTGATCGGCCCCACCGGGTGCGGCAAGACACATCTCGCGCAGACCCTGGCCCGGATGCTCAACGTCCCGTTCGCCATCGCGGACGCGACCGCGTTGACCGAGGCCGGCTATGTCGGCGAGGACGTCGAGAACATCCTGCTGAAGCTGATCCAGGCCGCCGACTATGACATCAAGCGGGCCGAGACCGGGATCATCTACATCGACGAGGTCGACAAGATCGCCCGCAAGTCGGAGAACCCGTCGATCACCCGGGACGTTTCCGGCGAGGGTGTGCAGCAGGCACTGCTCAAGATCCTGGAAGGCACCGTGGCGAACGTGCCGCCGCAGGGCGGTCGTAAGCACCCGCACCAGGAGTTCATCCAGATCGACACCACCAACGTGCTGTTCATCTGTGGTGGGGCGTTCGCCGGGCTGGACCAGATCATCGAGGCCCGGACGGGGCAGGGTGGGCTCGGGTTCGGCGCCCACCTGCGTTCGATCTCGGAGCGGTCGACCGACGACATCTTCAGCCAGGTGATGCCGGAGGACATGCTGAAGTTCGGCCTGATCCCCGAGTTCATCGGCCGGCTCCCGGTGATCACCAACGTCCGGAGCCTCAACCGGGAAGCCCTGGTTCGGATCCTCACCGAGCCACGCAACGCCCTGGTCCGGCAGTACCAACGCCTCTTCGAACTCGACGGCGTCGAGCTGGAGTTCGAGCCGGCCGCGCTGGAGGCGATCGCCGACCAGGCGATGCTGCGGGGCACCGGTGCCCGAGGGCTTCGGGCCATCCTCGAGGAGGTCCTGCTCTCGGTCATGTACGAGGTCCCCAGCAACCCGAACGCGGCACGGGTCCTGATCACCCGGGGCGTGGTCCTGGAGAACGTCAACCCGACGATCGTGCCGCGTGAGTTCACCGGCCGCCGGGCCCGCCGCGACCGTGAGGAGAAGTCGGCCTGACCGGACGCCGCGCCGTCCAGAGGTCTGAACGGCCCGCCACCGGCTCTCCGGCGGCGGGCCGCGGTCATGGACAGCCTGGCCGGCTCCACGCCGTCGCCGTAGGCTCTGGGCATGCGTGTCGCCGTCTGTCAGCTCAACTCCCGCGACGATCGGAAGGCCAACTTGGCCGCCGCCGCCGAGCTGGTGGGCAGAGCCGCGGCCGCCGGCGCCGATCTGGCCATCCTTCCCGAGTACGTCGACTACCTCGGCCCCGGTCGAGGGATGCCGGAGCCCGAGTCGGTCGACGGCGAGTTCGCCGGCTTCTTCGCCGACCTCGCCCGTCAGCACGGGATGTGGGTGCTCGCCGGCTCGTTCCACGAGATCGGGCCGGACGCCTCGCACACGTACAACACCTCGCTGGTCTTCGACCGGTCTGGCGGCCTGGCCGGGGTGTACCGGAAGATCCACCTGTACGACGTGGAGATCCCCGGCCGGGTCTCGTACCTGGAGTCCCGTACCGTCGCCGCCGGTACCGAGCCGGTCGTGGTCGACGTCGACGGCGTACGCGTCGGCCTCTCCATCTGTTACGACCTGCGTTTCCCGGAGTTGTACCGCCAGCTGAGCGTGGCGGGTGGGGCGCAGTTGCTGGTGGTGCCCGCCGCCTTCATGCTGCACACCGGTCGGGACCACTGGGAGGTCCTGCTGCGGGCCAGGGCGATCGAGAACCAGTGCTTCGTGGCGGCTGCCGGCCAGATCGGCGACCACGACCCGGGCCGTACGTGTTTCGGCCGCAGCATGGTGATCGACCCCTGGGGTACGGTGCTCGGCCAGGCGCCGGACACGGTCGGCACGGTGGTGGTGGATCTGGATCTCGACCGGCTGCAGAGCATCCGCACGGAGCTGCCCAGCCTGGCCAACCGTCGACTCTGAACGACCGACCGAGCCGCCCCCGCCGACGACTTTCCAGGCCTGCCGGTGTCCAGGGCCCGGGTACGTCCGCGTCGGAGTCGTCTACTGCAGCAGTACTCCCACCACGGCCAGGCCGACGATCACCGAGGCGGTCACCAGGAGCCCCGTGGTCATCCGGGACCGTCCTCTGCGGGCCAACCGGTGCACCGACGTGACCAGCGCCAGCAGCACGAAGCCACCGATCACCAGTTGCCAGAAGGGCAGTAGGAGCGCGGAGAGGCTGTCCTGGGCGAGGACGTCGGACCCGCTCGGTAGCACCGCCATGCCTGACACTCTGGCACGGCGACGGGGGATGGCGTACCTCCTGTGGTCGGGAAGTGGTCAGGAAGGGCGGAACGTTCGCCCACGGCACTGAGAGACGTGTCGATTTGCGCCTGACGCGCCAGAGGCGTAACTTTCTCTCTGCAAGCGGGACACCGGACGGAAGGCCGGCCGCAAGCACCGGGCTTGGGCAGAGATGCCGAGCAAGACCGGGATCGGGTGGTGCGCTCGGTTGGCGGGAGTCAACTTGAGTTTGCGAGACCAACCGAGTAAGGTACTTGAGGCCGGCAGGAGCCGGGCGGGTGCGCTGAGATGCGACACCGGCCGGTCTGCAGGACTCCTCTCTGAAAGATCATGCGCCACCTGGTGGTGCTGATCAACGCGGAGAAAACCGGGCGAAGCGGACAAGGTTGGCAAGACCTTGACACTGCGAACTCGACCGGGTAGGTTAGAACAGTTGCCCCGGAGGCAATCCCACGAGGTGGGAACGCAAACGGTGTGTGTTTGTTCTTTGAGAACTCAACAGGGTGCTTGATAAGCCAGTGCCAAATGTTTGTTTGTTTGGCAGCAAGTGTTTAATTTGTTGCTGGGTTGATTTTCCAAGTTTTTGTTGGAGAGTTTGATCCTGGCTCAGGACGAACGCTGGCGGCGTGCTTAACACATGCAAGTCGAGCGGAAAGGCCCTTCGGGGTACTCGAGCGGCGAACGGGTGAGTAACACGTGAGTAACCTGCCTCAGGCTTTGGGATAACCCTCGGAAACGGGGGCTAATACCGGATATGACATGTCACCGCATGGTGGTGTGTGGAAAGTTTTTCGGCCTGGGATGGGCTCGCGGCCTATCAGCTTGTTGGTGGGGTGATGGCCTACCAAGGCGACGACGGGTAGCCGGCCTGAGAGGGCGACCGGCCACACTGGGACTGAGACACGGCCCAGACTCCTACGGGAGGCAGCAGTGGGGAATATTGCACAATGGGCGGAAGCCTGATGCAGCGACGCCGTGTGAGGGATGACGGCCTTCGGGTTGTAAACCTCTTTCAGCAGGGACGAAGCGCAAGTGACGGTACCTGCAGAAGAAGCGCCGGCCAACTACGTGCCAGCAGCCGCGGTAAGACGTAGGGCGCGAGCGTTGTCCGGATTTATTGGGCGTAAAGAGCTCGTAGGCGGCTTGTCGCGTCGACTGTGAAAACCCACAGCTCAACTGTGGGCTTGCAGCCGATACGGGCAGGCTAGAGTTCGGTAGGGGAGACTGGAATTCCTGGTGTAGCGGTGAAATGCGCAGATATCAGGAGGAACACCGGTGGCGAAGGCGGGTCTCTGGGCCGATACTGACGCTGAGGAGCGAAAGCGTGGGGAGCGAACAGGATTAGATACCCTGGTAGTCCACGCTGTAAACGTTGGGCGCTAGGTGTGGGGGGCCTCTCCGGTTCTCTGTGCCGCAGCTAACGCATTAAGCGCCCCGCCTGGGGAGTACGGCCGCAAGGCTAAAACTCAAAGGAATTGACGGGGGCCCGCACAAGCGGCGGAGCATGCGGATTAATTCGATGCAACGCGAAGAACCTTACCTGGGTTTGACATGGCCGCAAAACCTGCAGAGATGTGGGGTCCTTCGGGGGCGGTCACAGGTGGTGCATGGCTGTCGTCAGCTCGTGTCGTGAGATGTTGGGTTAAGTCCCGCAACGAGCGCAACCCTTGTTCGATGTTGCCAGCGCGTTATGGCGGGGACTCATCGAAGACTGCCGGGGTCAACTCGGAGGAAGGTGGGGATGACGTCAAGTCATCATGCCCCTTATGTCCAGGGCTTCACGCATGCTACAATGGCCGGTACAATGGGCTGCGATACCGTGAGGTGGAGCGAATCCCAAAAAGCCGGTCTCAGTTCGGATCGGGGTCTGCAACTCGACCCCGTGAAGTCGGAGTCGCTAGTAATCGCAGATCAGCAACGCTGCGGTGAATACGTTCCCGGGCCTTGTACACACCGCCCGTCACGTCACGAAAGTCGGCAACACCCGAAGCCGGTGGCCTAACCCGTAAGGGGGGGAGCCGTCGAAGGTGGGGCTGGCGATTGGGACGAAGTCGTAACAAGGTAGCCGTACCGGAAGGTGCGGCTGGATCACCTCCTTTCTAAGGAGCACCTCCCTGCGAAAGTGGGGTAGGAGCCCGCGACCTGCGAATGTCGGGTCGGGGTGCTCGTTGGCGGAGACACTGGCGAGTCAGGGCTGGCAGCGGCTTGAGGTTCTTGTACGCATTCCTTTCGGGGGGTGGTGGAAGGTTCTGATGGTGCGGCTGGTTCTGGTGTAGAGCATCCTGTTGGGTCCTGAGGGAACAAGCCACGTGGTGGTTGTTTTCTCTGCCAGGCATGGCCTGGCCCCGCAAACTGGCTGGTTTTTCTGGTTGGGTGTGGGGTTGTGGGTTGTGGGTTGGTCGTTTGTTGAGAATTACACAGTGGACGCGAGCATCTTTGTGGTCAAGTTGTCAAGGGCGAACGGTGGATGCCTTGGCACCAGGAGCCGATGAAGGACGTGGGAGGCCGCGATAGGCCTGGGGGAGCTGTCAACCAAGCTGTGATCCCAGGGTGTCCGAATGGGGGAACCCGGCACCAGTCATGTGGTGTCACCCGCACCTGAATTCATAGGGTGTGTGGAGGGAACGCGGGGAAGTGAAACATCTCAGTACCCGTAGGAAGAGAAAACAATAGTGATTCCGTGAGTAGTGGCGAGCGAAAGCGGATCTAGGCTAAACCGGTTGCGTGTGATACCTGTCAGGGGTTGCGTGGTCGGGGTTGTGGGAGCTCATGGGGTGTGCTGACACGCGCCCGGGGAGTTATAAAACCAGTTGCTAGCCGAATGGTGTGGAAAAGCCAACCGTAGGCGGTGATAGTCCGGTAGGTGAAAGTGGCTGGTCTTCCTTGTGGGTGTTCCCGAGTAGCGGCGGACCCCTGTAATCTGCCGTGAATCTGCCAGGACCACCTGGTAAGCCTAAATACTTCCTGGTGACCGATAGCGGACAAGTACCGTGAGGGAATGGTGAAAAGTACCCCGGGAGGGGAGTGAAATAGTACCTGAAACCGTTCGCCTACAATCCGTCGGAGCCTTTAGGGGTGACGGCGTGCCTTTTGAAGAATGAGCCTGCGAGTTAGTGGCATGTGGCGAGGTTAACCCGTGTGGGGTAGCCGTAGCGAAAGCGAGTCTGAATAGGGCGTTTGAGTCGCATGTTCTAGACCCGAAGCGGAGTGATCTAGCCATGGGCAGGCTGAAGCGTGGGTAAGACCGCGTGGAGGGCCGAACCCACCAACGTTGAAAAGTTGGGGGATGACCTGTGGTTAGGGGTGAAAGGCCAATCAAACTCCGTGATAGCTGGTTCTCCCCGAAATGCATTTAGGTGCAGCGTCGCGTGTTTCTTGCCGGAGGTAGAGCACTGGATGGTCTAGGGGCCCTACAAGGTTACCGAAATCAGCCAAACTCCGAATGCCGGTAAGTGAGAGCGCGGCAGTGAGACTGCGGGGGATAAGCTTCGTAGTCGAGAGGGAAACAGCCCAGATCACCAGCTAAGGCCCCTAAGCGTGTGCTAAGTGGAAAAGGATGTGGGGTCGCATAGACAACCAGGAGGTTGGCTTAGAAGCAGCCACCCTTTAAAGAGTGCGTAATAGCTCACTGGTCAAGTGGTTCCGCGCCGACAATGTAGCGGGGCTCAAGTACACCGCCGAAGCTGTGGCATTCACATTTCAACTCGGCGGCATCTTTTGGGTGTCGTCCAGGTGTGTGGATGGGTAGGGGAGCGTCGTGCCGGGGGTGAAGCAGCGGGGTGACCCAGTTGTGGACGCGGCACGAGTGAGAATGCAGGCATGAGTAGCGAAAGAAGGGTGAGAAACCCTTCCGCCGGATGACCAAGGGTTCCAGGGCCAGGTTAATCCGCCCTGGGTGAGTCGGGGCCTAAGGCGAGGCCGAGAGGCGTAGTCGATGGATAACGGGTTGATATTCCCGTACCCGTGAAGGAGCGCCCGTGATGAACCTCGTTGTGCTAACCATCTGATCTGTCTGAGGCCTTCGGGTTGATGATGGTGAGGTTGGGATCCTGGCGGGTAGTAGTCAAGCGATGGGGTGACGCAGGAAGGTAGCTGAGCCCGGCCGGTGGTTGTGCCGGGGTAAGCGTGTAGGCCGGTGTGTAGGCAAATCCGCACACCTTGTGGCTGAGACGTGATGCCGAGCCGATTCAGGTGAAGTCAGTGATCCTATGCTGCCGAGAAAAGCCTCTAGCGAGTTCCGAGCGGCCCGTACCCTAAACCGACACAGGTGGTCAGGTAGAGAATACCAAGGCGATCGGGTGAACTGTGGTTAAGGAACTCGGCAAATTGCCCCCGTAACTTAGGGAGAAGGGGGGCCGGAGACGTGAAGCCCCTTGCGGGTGGAGCGTTGTATGGCCGCAGAGAGCAGGGGGAAGCGACTGTTTACTAAAAACACAGGTCCATGCGAAGAAGTAATTCGATGTATATGGACTGACGCCTGCCCGGTGCTGGAACGTTAAGGGGACCGGTTAGCTCTTCGGGGCGAAGCTGAGAACTTAAGCGCCAGTAAACGGCGGTGGTAACTATAACCATCCTAAGGTAGCGAAATTCCTTGTCGGGTAAGTTCCGACCTGCACGAATGGCGTAACGACTTCCCCACTGTCTCAACCACAGGCCCGGCGAAATTGCACTACGAGTAAAGATGCTCGTTACGCGCGGCAGGACGGAAAGACCCCGGGACCTTTACTATAGCTTGACATTGGTACTTGAATTAGCTTGTGTAGGATAGGTGGGAGCCGGTGAAGCGGGTACGCCAGTATTCGTGGAGGCAATCTTGAAATACCACTCTGGTTGGTTTGGGTATCTAACTTCGGGCCCTTATCGGGTTCAGGGACAGTGTCTGGTGGGTAGTTTAACTGGGGCGGTTGCCTCCTAAAGGGTAACGGAGGCGCCCAAAGGTTCCCTCAGCCTGGTTGGCAATCAGGTGTTGAGTGTAAGTGTATAAGGGAGCTTGACTGTGAGACTGACGGGTCGAGCAGGGACGAAAGTCGGGACTAGTGATCCGGCACTTGCGAGTGGAAGCGGTGTCGCTCAACGGATAAAAGGTACCCCGGGGATAACAGGCTGATCTTCCCCAAGAGTCCATATCGACGGGATGGTTTGGCACCTCGATGTCGGCTCGTCGCATCCTGGGGCTGTAGCAGGTCCCAAGGGTTGGGCTGTTCGCCCATTAAAGCGGTACGCGAGCTGGGTTTAGAACGTCGTGAGACAGTTCGGTCCCTATCCGCCGTGCGCGTAGGATACTTGAGAAGGGCTGTCCCTAGTACGAGAGGACCGGGACGGACGAACCTCTGGTGTGCCAGTTGTCCCGCCAGGGGCACGGCTGGTTGGCTACGTTCGGAAGGGATAACCGCTGAAAGCATCTAAGCGGGAAGCCTGCTTCAAGATGAGGTATCCCACCCTTTGTGGGGTAAGGCCCCCAGTGAGACGACTGGGTTGATAGGCCGGAGATGTAAGCCAGGTAACTGGTTCAGTTGACCGGTACTAATAGGCCGAGGACTTGACTACAAAGCTGCTACGCGTCCACTGTGTGATTCACAGCAAACGAACAATGTGTGGGTTGTTTGATTTGTTGATAGGGTTACGGCGGTTATGGCGGAAGGGAAACGCCCGGTTACATTCCGAACCCGGTAGCTAAGCCTTCCAGCGCCGATGGTACTGCACTCGTGAGGGTGTGGGAGAGTAGGACACCGCCGGACATCTTCTAATGAAGGGCCACCCATGTCTGGGTGGCCCTTCATTGTATGTTTTGGCGATAGCGCCTTGAGGAAGGATGTACCCGTGAGTTCACAAGCGCACGGCGGAGATCGGCCACGCCGTCAGGACGATCGTCCGGACCGACGGGGCGGTCGCGACGCCTCCGTGCGTGGAGACGGGCGATCGTCCCATCGCGGAGACCGTGATTCGTACGGCGCCTCCCGTGATCGAGGGGGCTCCCCCAGCGGTGGCGGTTACCGCGGCGGTGGGGGATCGGATCCGGACCGTCGGGACCGGTCCGCTCCCCGGGACGGCGGCTTCCGTGGCGGCGCGGGCCGTAGCGGTGGCGACCGTCGGGACGGGCAGTTCCGGGGCGGTCCGCGTCCCAGCGGTGATTTCCGTGCTGACCGGGGCGACCGCGACCAGCGGACTGACCGTGGTGCCGGAGGCCGTGGCGGTGCCGGAGGCCGCGGTTGGGGCGAAGGCGGGGGATTCCGCGGCGGTGAGCGTGGCGGAAGCACCGGTGGCTACCGCTCCGGGTCTCGCGACGGCGGCTCCAGCAGCAGCCCACGTGGCGGCGGCTTCCGCGGCCGGGGTGACGACGACCGAGGCGCCGGCTATCGACGCGACAGCGGAACCGGCGGCGGTGACCGTCGTGAGGGCGGCTACCGGGGCGGCGACCGTCGTGAAGGTGGTTACCGGGGCGACAGCGGGTTCCGTGGCGGCGAGCGTCGGGACGACGCTGGTCGCGGCGGTGACCGTCGTGAGGGCGGTTACCGGGGCGGCGACCGTCGTGAAGGTGGTTACCGGGGCGACAGCGGGTTCCGTGGCGGCGACCGCCGGGACGACTCCGGCCGTGGCGGTGACCGCCGCGAGGGTGGTTACCGTGGCGGCGACCGCCGGGACGATGCCGGTCGTGGTGGTGACCGCCGTGAAGGTGGTTACCGGGGCGACAGCGGGTTCCGTGGTGGCGACCGTCGGGACGATGCTGCTCGTGGCGGTGGTGACCGTCGTGAGGGCGGTTACCGGGGCGGCGACCGCCGTGAAGGTGGTTACCGGGGCGACAGCGGGTTCCGTGGCGGCGAGCGTCGGGACGACGCCGGTCGCGGCGGTGACCGTCGTGAGGGCTTCGGCCGTGACGGTGGCGAGCGTCGTGAGGGCGGTTACCGGGGCGACAGCGGGTTCCGTGGCGGCGAGCGTCGGGACGACGCTGGTCGCGGTGGGGACCGTCGTGAGGGCGGCTACCGAGGTCCCGGCCAGGGCGGCGGGTATCGGAGCGGTGGCTCGGGCGAAGGCGGGCGCGGCTTCCGCGAGCGCGACGGTCGCCCGAGCTTCGAGGACCGCCAGCGGGGTTCGGGCCCTGATCGTGGTCGCCCTGGCGGCGACCGGTCGGGTGCCCGTGAAACCGGTGGTCGCCGTGACGACTTCCGGGGCGAGCGGCCCCGGTACGGCGCCCGGGGCGGCGACGATCGGGGTGGCGCGCGGCCGACAGGCCGGACTGAGGGCGTACGTTCAGGGGCCGACCGGTTCGAGTCGGGCGCCCGGGGCGGCGGCCGTCGGGATGGTGCCGATCGGCGGCCTCGGGAAGAGACCCGCTACGGCGGCGACCAGCGAACCGGGCGGCCAGACGGTCCGGCCAGGGCGGGTGACTCCGCCCGGGAGCCCTCTGGTCCAGCCCTTCCCGACGAGATCGTCGCGACGGATCTGGACAGTTCGGTCCGCGCGGAGCTGCTGTCCCTGGCGAAGCCGGTGGCGGAGCGGGTGGCGCGGCATCTCGTCGCCACCGGACAGCTGATCGACGAGGATGCGGAGCTGGCACTGGAGCACGCACTCGCCGCGCGGCGGCTCGCCGCCAGAATCGCCGTGGTGCGTGAGGCTGTGGGACTGGCCGCGTACCGGGCGGGCGAATGGCAGACCGCTCTCGCCGAACTCCGGACCTACCACCGTATGACGGGCAAGCAGACACATCTGGCCGTACTGGCCGACTGTGAGCGGGCGCTCGGCCGGCCGGAGCGGGCGATCGACCTCTTCCGGGGCGCCGACCGTGAGTCGCTCGACAAGGCGGACGCGATCGAACTGTTGATCGTGGCCGCCGGTGCGCGAGGGGACATGGGCCAGGGCGACGCGGCCGTGGCCATGCTCCAGGTACGCGAACTGACCTCGGCCTCGGCCGAGCCGTGGGCTGCGCGACTCCGGTACGCCTATGCCGACTCCCTGCTGGCGGTGAACCGCCGGGAGGAGGCGCGGGAGTGGTTCGCCCGTGCGGCGGACGCCGACGAGTACGGCGAGACCGACGCGGCGGAACGGCTGCTGGAGCTCGATGGTGTGGTCATCGAGGGAGATGACCTCGACGAAGACGAAGACGACGTCGACCTCGAGAAGACCGAGTCCGAGGCTGATCTCGACGACGAGGCCGACTCCTACGACGCTGGCACGGCCGCCGACACCGACGAGGACCTCGATGACGAGGATCTCGAGGACGACGACGAGGATCTCGACGACGGTGACGAGGACGAGGTCGACCCGGAGGACAACGCGGACGACTTCGACGACGAGGACCTCGACGACGAGGACGACGAGGACGACGAGGACGACGACGAGGCGGTGCTCGGTGGAGACGTGGATGTGCCGGCCGGCGACGGCGTGAGCACGGAGTCGGCCGGTGGCCTCGGGTCGGACAGCCCGGAGCGGAGCAACGCGGGCGAGCCGGCGGCCACGGCCTCCCTCCCCGTCGACGTCTCCACCGACGGGCAGTCGGTGCGGACCGAGGCCGTCAGCGGTGACGACGGGTTGTCACCGGAGTCGACGCCGGTGGGTCCCGAGGGCGACGCGTCCGCAGGCCGTCGGGATGCCGATGGCGACGCGGCGGAGGATTCGCCGGGATCGGCTCGCTCGTGACCGGATCCTCGGCGGACGGTCGGCTGGTCGACGCGTACGACCTGGTGATTCTTGATCTGGACGGTGTGATCTATCTGGTCGACCGGCCGATCGAGACGGGTGTCGCCGCGGTCAGCCGGCTGTACGCCGAGGGCAGGCCGCTGACGTACGCGACGAACAACGCCTCCCGGCGAGCCGTCGAGGTCGCCACGTTGCTCACCAGCATGGGACTCTCCGCCCGGCCCGAAGAGGTACTCACCTCGGCCGGAGCCGCGGCGGAGGTCCTGGCGGAGCGCTTCCCGGCGGACTCGGCCGTACTCGTGGTCGGTGCGGAGGCGTTGCGGGCCGAGGTACGGGCCGCCGGGCTGCGACCGGTCGCCCGGTTGGAGGACGCTCCGGTCGCGGTGGTGCAGGGCTACGGTCCGCAGGTCGGGTGGGCGGATCTCGCCGAGGCCGCGTTGGCGGTACGGGCCGGTGCGGAGTGGATCGCCACCAACACCGACCGCACCCTGCCCACGCTGCGCGGCCCGGTACCGGGAAACGGATCATTGGTGGCGGTGCTGCGTACGGCGCTGGGCCGGGAACCGGACCTGGTGATCGGCAAGCCGGGCCCGGCCCTGTTCACCACCGCGGCCCGGCGGACGGGTGCCGTCCGGCCGCTGGCGGTGGGCGATCGGCTCGACACCGACATCGAGGGTGCCGTCCGGGCCGGCATGGACAGCCTGCTCGTGCTGACCGGTGTGAGTACCCCCACCGAACTGTTGCACGCCCCGGTCCACGCCCGGCCGACCTACGTCGCCGAGACCCTTGACGGGCTCTTCGACCCGGCCGGGGTGGCTCAGCTGCCAGGGCCGACGGCGATGCGCCCGACCGGATCGACCGGCTGGCGGGTGACCAGGGAGAAGGCCATCGGGGTGCTCGCCGGTTCAGGATCACGCGTGGAGGCGTTGCGGGCGTTGTGTGTCGAGTTCTGGTCGGCGGAGGGGCCGCTCGAGGTCGTCCGCCCGGCCGACGACGAGGCCCGGGCGACGCTCGAGGCGCTCGGACTGCTGGCGGCCTCAGCGTCGGAGTGAGTTGCCGGTCACCCGGGCGGCCGGGTGCGGTCAGAGGAGCTTACGGAGCTTCAGCAGGTCGAACGGGTTGGCTTTGATCGCCATCTGCCGCCCGGCGAGCGCCTTGGGGATATCCAGTTCGCCCCGGACCAGACGGATCAGGTCGTCGCTGGTCGTGCTCAACGCGATCTTCGCCTTCGGGTCGTCACCGTCCGCCAGGTCGACCAGCCGTCCACCGGTCAGCCGGCCGTGGAACGCGGTGCCGAGGTCGGTGATCCGGCAGGCGAGCGTACGGTCCAGATCGACCTGGTTACGTACGGTGGCGGCGTTGGCGTCCATCCGAGCCGCCAGATCGTGCAGCGCCTGCCGACATTCCTCAACACTGGCCATTGCCCGCCCCCTCGGCTCGCGCCACGCCCGTTTCCCGGGCACCGTACCGCACTGGCCGGCGGTCGGCGCCCGGTAGCGTGACAACCTGTACAGTCGGCACCCGCGAAAGGACCGGGGTATGCAGGACGCGTGGCGGGCCTATCTCGAGTTGGCCCTCGGCCTGAGTGAGGCGTCGAGGAAGCGGGCCCAGACGGTCGCCAGGAAGCTGGTCGGCTCCAGCGGCGCCACCGCCGCCCAACTGCAGACCATGGCGGAGGAGTTGATTTCCACCGGCATGGCCAACCGGGAGGCACTGACGAAGATCGTCCGGGTGGAGGTCGACCGGGCACTGGGTGTGCTCGGGCTTGCCACGAACGACGAGGTCAACGCCCTGACCCGACGCGTACAGCAGCTGGAACGGGAACTGTCGGCCGCGCGGGCGGCCGGCGGGGCGGACACCACCCCAGCGACCGGCCCGGACGCGGCGTCGGCCGGGAAGGCGCTGGTGCCGAGGCCGGTGGCCAAGAAGGCGGTCGCCAAGAAGGCGGTCGCCACGCGGGCGGAGGCACAGGAGCCCGTCGCCCGGCAGGCCCTCGCCAAGCAGGCGGTGGCGAAGAAGGCCGCCGCGAACAAGGCGGCGAAGAACGCTGCGGCGAAGAAGACGACGGCCAAGAAGACGGTGGCCAAGAAGGCCACGCGTTCGTCGGCCTCCGCTGGTGATGCGGCGTGAACCCGACGCCCGTACCCGGTCCGTTCCGGCCCGGCGGCCCACCGGGATCCGGCGCGTCGACCGGTGCCGTGACGCCCACCGACCGGGACGACGACGCCGGTGGGAGCGGCTCCGGCCACCCGGCCGTGGACGCCGTACTCCAGGCCATGGCCAACGCGGCCAACCTGCCACCGGCCGACCAGATCGCCCAGTACGAGGCCGCGCACCGCACGCTGCGGGAAACCCTCGCCACCATCGACCAGGCGTGAGCCCAGCCACCCTCCGGAGAAACATCGATGGCACGTCGTACCCGACTTGACGCCGAACTCGTCCGCCGCGGCCTGGCCCGGTCGCGGGAGCAGGCCGCCGCGCTGGTGGAGGCCGGCCGGGTCCAGGTCCGTGGTGTGGCGGCCCGCAAGGTCGCGGCCATGGTCGACCCGGCGGACCCGGTCCGGGTGCTCGGTGAGGATCCCGGCACCGAGTACGTCTCCCGTGGCGGCCACAAGCTCGCCGGCGCCCTCGCCGCGTTCACCCCGGACGGCCTGCGGGTGACCGGTCGGCGCTGCCTCGACGCCGGGGCCTCGACCGGCGGCTTCACCGACGTGCTGCTCCGCGGGGGTGCGGCCGAGGTGGTCGCGGTCGACGTCGGATACGGCCAGCTCGCCTGGGCGCTCCGGGAGGATCCCCGGGTCCGGGTCTTCGAACGCACCAACGTCCGCACCCTCACCCCCGACACCGTCGGCGGGACCGTCGCCCTCACCGTCGCCGATCTCTCGTTCATCTCCCTGCGCCTGGTGCTTCCCGCGTTGCGGGCCTGCACGGACCCGGAGGGGGACCTGGTGCTCATGGTCAAGCCGCAGTTCGAGGTCGGCAAGGAGCGGGTCGGCAGCGGCGGGGTGGTCCGGGATCCGGAACTGCGGACCGAGGCCGTCCTCACGGTCGCCGGCACCGCCGCCGACCTTGACCTCGGGCTGGCCGGTGTGGTGGCCAGCCCACTGCCGGGCCCGAGCGGCAATGTGGAATTCTTCGTCTGGCTGCGACAGGGCGCGCCGGCCCCGGACGAGACGCGGGTCCGCGCGGCGGTGGCGGCCGGACCGGCCGGGTCGACCGGCTCGGGCGTGGCACGGGAGGGAGCCCGATGACCCGGACCGCACTTCTGGTGACGCACACCGGCCGTCCCGCGAGCACCGAACACGCCCGTACCGTCGCGGCGGACCTGATCGCGGCCGGTTTCGAGGTACGGGTGGTGGCCGAGGAGGCGGACGACCTCGACCTGCCCGGGGTGCGACCGGTCGGCCTGCTCGGCGCCGCCGAGGGTGCGGAGATCGTCATCGCGCTCGGCGGTGACGGCACCTTCCTCCGCGCTGCGGACCTGGCCCGTCCGGCGAAGGCGCCGCTGCTCGGCATCAATCTCGGCCGGGTCGGTTTCCTCGCCGAGGCGGAGATCGACGACCTGGACCAGGCGGTCCGGGACGTGGTCCAGCGCGACTACACAGTGGACGAGCGGCTCACCCTGGACGTACGGGCCGAGTTCGAGGGCGGCCCGGTGATCGAGTCCTGGGCGCTCAACGAGGTTACCGTGGAGAAGGGCGAACGCGCCCAGATGCTGGAACTCCTGGTCGACGTCGACGGGCGACCGCTGTCCCGGTACGGCTGCGACGGTGTCGTCTGCGCCACCCCCACCGGCTCCACCGCGTACGCCTTCTCCGCCGGGGGACCGGTCGTCTGGCCGGAGGTGGAGGCGCTGCTGCTGGTACCGATCAGTGCGCACGCGCTGTTCAGTCGTCCGATCGTCACCGCCCCGACCTCGACCTTCACCATCACCGTGAACCCGTTCACCACCCTCGCGGTGCTCGCCTGCGACGGCCGTCGGGTGTACGACCTGCCCCCGGGGGCCCGGGTCACCGTCCACCGGGGTGCGCTGCCGGTCCGGGTCGTCCGGCTGCGGGCCCGGCACTTCACCGATCGGCTGGTCGCCAAGTTCGGCCTACCGGTGGAGGGCTGGCGGGACCGCCGGAGTTAGCCCCGTACCGCCCGGCGTGGGTACTCGCTCCGCTGGTGGGGTGCCGATGACGGTGCCTGGACCGGCGGTTCGACGACCGGTGAATTCGGCATCGGGCGGGCCGGTCCGGAACGGTCGTCGACAAACGGGGGCGGGCGCCGGGTGGTCAAGTGTCGGGGGCCGCTACTACTGTCGGTGGCTGTGCTGGAAGAGCTGCGCATCACCGGGTTGGGCGTCATCGAGGACACCACGCTGCCGCTCACCCGCGGTATGAACGTCATCACGGGCGAGACCGGCGCGGGCAAGACCATGGTCGTCACGGGTCTCGGGCTGCTCTTCGGCGGGCGTGCCGACGCCGGTCGGGTGCGGGCCGATCCCGGTCGGGCGGTGGTCGAGGGCCGGCTGCGGCTGGCCGGTGGCGTCGCCAGCGCCGTACACACCCGGATCGCCGACGCGGGGGGTGAGCCGGACGACGACGGTTCGGTGCTGCTGAGCCGTACGGTCACCGTGGAGGGGCGCTCCCGGGCCCATGTCGCCGGCCGGAGCATGCCGGTCGCGATGCTCGGCGAGATCGGTGAGCAGGTGCTGGCCGTACACGGCCAGTCGGACCAGCTGCGGCTGCTCCGTCCGGCCGAGCAGCGGGCCGCCCTGGACCGGTTCGGCGGGCCGGAACACGAGAAGCTGCTGGAGAGCCTGCGGGAGTCGTACGCGCAGTGGCGCCGGGTCTCGGACGACCTGGCCGACCGGCGGCGCAACGCCCGCGAGCGCAACCAGGAGGCGGACCTGCTGCGGCTCGGCCTGGACGAGATCACCCGGGTGGACCCTCAACCGGGGGAGGACGAGGAGCTCAAGGCGGAGGCGCAACGGCTGGAGCACGCGGAGGGTCTGCGGACCGCGGCCCAGACCGCCCAGCACTGCGTGGCGGGCGCGGCCGAGCCGACCGACGAGATGGCCGACGTGACGACGCTGCTCGGGCACGCCCGCCGGACCCTCGAGGCCCAGGCCGGGGTGGACCGGACCCTCGGTGACCTGGCGGGGCGACTCGAAGAGGTGGCCACGCTGGTCGGTGACATCGCGGCGGAACTCTCCGGCTACCTGGCGGCACTCGACGCCGACCCGGCCCGGCTGCAGACCATCTATGAGCGTCGGGCGGCACTGCGCGGGCTGACCCGCAAGTACGCCGACGACGTCGACGGGGTGATCGCCTGGGCGGAGCGGGCCCGGACCCGGCTGTCCGAGCTGGACAGCTCCGACGAACTCCTCGACGAACTGGAGCGGGAGCGGGACCGGTTGGCCGGTGAGGTCGCCGAGTTGGCCGCCCGGCTCTCCGTGGCCCGGCGGGAGGCCGCCGGGCGGTTCGCCGAGCAGGTGACCGTCGAACTCGCCGGGTTGGCGATGCCGCACGCCCGGATCGAGGTGGCGGTGCTGCCCCGCGCCGCCGGTCGGGGTGAGCCGACGCTGACGGTCGACGGTGTGCAGGTCGGGGTCGGCCCGGACGGCGCGGACGAGGTCGAGCTGCGGCTGCTCGCCCACCCGGGCGCACCGTCGCTGCCGCTGCAGCGGGGCGCCTCCGGCGGCGAACTGTCCAGGGTGATGCTCGCCATCGAGGTCGTCTTCGCCGGCTCCGGCGGGCCGCCCACGCTCGTCTTCGACGAGGTCGACGCCGGGGTCGGCGGTCAGGCGGCGGTGGAGATCGGCCGGCGGCTGGCCCGGCTGGCCCGTACCCACCAGGTTCTGGTGGTGACGCACCTGCCGCAGGTCGCCGCGTTCGCCGACCGGCACCTGGTGGTGGCCAAGGACACCGGAGGTGCGGTGACGACCAGCGGGGTGCGGGTCGTCGAGGACACCGAGCGGGCCCGGGAGCTCGCCCGGATGCTCGCTGGTTTGCCCGATTCCGATCTGGGTATCGCGCATGCGGAGGAACTGCTGGCGGTGGCGGCCCGGGAACGCCGGCCCTGAGGCGGGATGACGGTCGATCGCCCTGGTCCGAGGGAAGCGAGAACAGATGGTGTGACGCGGGCCACACCCGGCCGAGCGTCGATGTGGTTCCCTTGGGGGTGGCGGCCCTGCTCAGGCATGTCGCGACAGAAAGCTCTGCCTCACATGCCAGGATGGTCAGGATGCGTTTACCCACGTTGCGCCGGGCCCGGAGCGCTGAACCGGGCAAGATTGTCGGTACCGCGCGCCTCGACCGCCGGACGAAGCGCCTGGTCGGTCGGCTGCGTCCCGGTGACATCGCGGTGATCGACCATGTCGACCTGGACCGGGTGGCGGCCGATTCGCTGGTCGCGGTCGGCGTCGGGGCGGTGCTCAACGCGAAGCCCTCGGTCTCCGGTCGCTACCCCAATCTCGGGCCGGAAGTCCTGATCAAGGCGGGGATCCCCCTCCTCGACGACCTCGGTGAGAGCATTTTCCAGCAGATCCGCGAGGGCGACACGGTCCGGATCGACGGCAACACCGTGCTGGTCGGCGACGAACCGGTCGGGCACGGCAGCCGGCAGGACGCCGAGTCGGTGGCCAAGGCGATGGCCGACGCCCGGGAGGGCCTGTCGGTGCAGTTGGAGGCCTTCGCGGCTAACACCATGGACTACCTCAAGCAGGAGCGCGACCTGCTGCTCGACGGGGTCGGGGTGCCCGACATCGAGACCCCGATCCGGGGGCGGCACTGCCTGATCGTGGTCCGGGGGTACGACTACAAGGCCGACCTCGACGTGCTGCGCCCGTACATCCGGGAGTTCAAACCGGTGCTGATCGGGGTCGACGGCGGGGCGGACGCCCTGGTCGAGGCGGGTTACACGCCTGACCTGATCATCGGTGACATGGACTCGGTCACCGACGACGTGCTGCGCTGCGGCGCCGAGGTGATCGTGCACGCGTACCCGGACGGTCGGGCCCCCGGCCTGGCCCGGGTGAACGGGCTCGGGGTCACCGCCCAGACCTTTCCGGCCGCGGCCACCAGCGAGGACCTGGCGATGCTGCTCGCCGACGGCAAGGGCGCCTCGTTGATCGTGGCGGTCGGCACGCACGCCACGCTCGTCGAGTTCCTGGACAAGGGTCGGGGCGGCATGGCCTCCACCTTCCTCACCCGGCTCAAGGTCGGTGGCAAGCTGGTCGACGCCAAGGGCGTGAGCCGGCTGTACCGGCAGAGCATCTCCGGGTCCTCGCTGCTGCTGCTGGTGCTCTCGGCACTGGCCGCGATGGCGTCGGCCGTCGCGGTCTCCACCGTCGGCAAGGCCTACCTCGGCGTGGCATCGGAGTGGTGGAACAATATGGTGTTCCAACTTGGACAGCTCTTCTAGGCCCTGGCCGACGGACGTCGGGCCCCGATCGATCAAGAGGCGCTGGTCGTGATCAACTTTCGGTACCACGTGGTGTCGCTCACCGCGGTCTTCCTGGCCCTGGCCATCGGCCTGGTGGTCGGCACCGCCGCGCTCAACGGCCCCGCCGCCGACGCGCTGAACAACCGGGTCAACGGGTTGAGCAAGAGCAACGACCAGCTCCGTGACCAGGTCAACAGCATGGAGGCCGAGCTCCAGCGCGAGGAGGACTTCGTCACCGAGGCGGCACCGCACCTGCTGCGGGGCACGCTCACCGGCCGCCGGGTGGTGCTGGTCGCGCTGCCGAGTGGGCAGGACCACGTCGAGAACGTCACCGAGATGATCCGGCAGACCGGGGCCACCATCACCGGGCGGATCGACGTACAGGAGAAGCTCATCGAACCGGCCAACAACGTCGACCTGCTCGGCATGGCGGCCCGGGCGGCTCGCCCGACGATTCCCGACACCGGCCTGCCCGGCAGTGACGGCGTGGAGAAGTCCGGCGCCCTGCTGGCCAGCGCCCTGCTGGACCGTCCCGAGGGCGGCTCCCCGGTGACCGACGCGGACCGGCGGGCGGTGCTGGACGACTACAGCGAGGCGGGCTACCTGACCGTGCAGCAGAAGATCACCGCCTCGGCTGAGGCGGTCGTGGTGGTCAGCGGGCAGCCGTACGTCGACCGGGACGCCGCCAAGAAGGACGCCTCGGTGGTCCGGTTCACCGACCAGTTCGACAAGGCGTCCCTGGCCGTCGTCGCCGGCAACGGCAGCGGCGGCGGCAACCTGGTGGCGGAGGTGCGGCGCGATCCGGCGCTGTCCAAGACCATCTCCACCGTCGACAACGCCAACACCGTGCAGGGGCAACTGGTCACCGCCCTGGCCCTGGTCCAGCAGTTCGGGACCAAGCAGGCCGGGGCGTACGGGGTCGGCGAGGGCGCCCAGTCGCTGCTGCCGGTACTGCCCGAGTGACCGCCCGGAAACGCGGCACCCGCCGGCTGGCCTTCGGTACCGCCGCCGGGTTGGCCGCCGCGGCCCTGCGCGCCGTCTCCGCCGGTCCCTGGGCCCCCTCGCTGGAACGCACCAACTTCCGGGGCCGCACCGTCACCCTGGCCGCCGGGCCGGCGCTCGCCGCCGCCGCGGCCGTGGGCGGGGCGGCCGGCGCGCCGAGCCGCCCCGCCGCCGCCGCGGCCCTGGTCGCCGGTCTCTCCTCCGGAGCCGTCGGCCTCTACGACGACGTGGTCGGGGCCCGCCCCGACCAGAAAGCGGCCAAGGGTTTCGCCGGACACCTCGCCGCGCTGCGGCAGGGCCGGGTCACCAGCGGGCTGGTCAAGATCGCCGGGGTGGGGGCGGCCGGACTCGCCGCCGCCGCGCTGCTCGCCGCCGACCCCAGCGTCCGGTCACATCCGCGCCGCCGCCGGGCCGGCCGTACCGCCGGCCTGGTCGACGTGCTGCTCGGCGCCGGTGTGGTCGCCGGCACGGCCAACCTGGTCAACCTGCTCGACCTGCGGCCGGGCCGGGCACTCAAGGCCGGCGTGCTGCTCGGCACCCCGCTGCTGCCCGGCCCGAACGGCGGGCTCGCCGCCGGACCGGTCGGCGCCGCCGCCGCGCTGCTCCCCGCCGACCTCGACGAGCGGGTCATGCTCGGCGACAGCGGGGCGAACGCGCTCGGCGCGCTGCTCGGAGTGGCACTGGCCGCGCGTACCGGACCGGTGGGGCGGGCCGCCCTGCTGACCGGAATCGCCGCGCTCACCGCCGCCAGCGAGAAGGTCAGCTTCACCCAGGTGATCCAGAACACCCGGGGGTTGCGCGAACTCGACGCGCTGGGTCGGCGACACTCCTGACGTGAAGACGCCGGCACCTCTCGCCGGCGCCGGCCGGGTCGCCGGCGCCGTGGCGCTGATCGCCGTACTGACCGTGGCCAGTCGACTGGCCGGGTTCGGGCGTACCGCCGTCTTCACCTGGGTGATGGGCGACAACAGCGACCTCGGTGGCATGTACGTGGTCGCGAACACCGTCCCGAACATCATCTTCGAGATCGTCGCCGGTGGGGCGCTGGCCAGTCTTGTCGTACCGCTGCTGGCCGGCGCGGTCGCGGCCGGTGACCGGGCCGCGGTGGCCCGGACCACCGGCGCCCTGCTCAGCTGGACGCTCACCCTGCTGATCCCGCTCGCGGTCGCGGTCGCGGTCTTCGCCGAACCGGTCATCGGGCTGATCGCCGACCGGCCCAGCCCGGCCGAGGTCGAGGCCGGAGCGCGGATGCTGCGAGTGTTCGCCCCCCAGTTGCCGCTGTACGGGATCGGCATCGTGCTCACCGGGGTACTCCAGTCGTACCGCCGGTTCGCCTGGCCGGTGATCGCCCCGCTGCTCTCCAGCGTCACGGTGATCGGGGTCTACCTGGCGTTCGCCGCCGTCGACGGGGTGCACCCGAGCATCGCCGAGGTCGGACGCGGCGGAGAGCTGATCCTCTCCGCCGGCACCACCCTCGGCGTGGTGGTGCTCTCACTGTCACTGCTCGTGCCCCTGCGCCGGCTGCGGCTGCCGATCCGACCCGGCTACCGGTTCCCGGCCGACGCCCGGGCCAAGGTCGGCGGCCTCGCCCTGGCCGGGGCCGCCACCGTGACCGCCCAGCAGATCGCCCTGGTGGTCAGCCTGCACCAGGTGACCGGTGGGCCGACCGGCGCGGAGGTGGTCTTCAACCTGGCCCAGACGGTGTACCTGCTGCCCTGGGCCGTGCTCGCCGTCCCGCTGGCAGTCGCGGCGTACCCGACCCTCGCCGCCGCCCACGCCACCGGGGACGTCGCCGGCTACCGGGACACCCTCGCCCCGACCGCGCGTCGGGTGCTGCTGTTCAGCTGCCTCGGCGCGGCGGCGCTGGTCGGCACCGCCGAACCGGTCGCCCGGTTCTTCTGGCCGGACAGCGGCACCGCCTCCGCCGCCGCCATCGCCGGTTTCGCCCCCGGGCTGCTCGGCTACGGCCTGCTGGCGGTCCTCACCCGGGCCCTGTACGCCCGCAACGCGGCCGCCCCGGCCACCGTCGCCACGGTCGTCGGCTGGCTCCTGGTGCCCGTCGCCGCGATCGGGCTGTCCACCGTCTTTCCGGTCGACTACCGGGTGTTCGCGGTGGGCGTGGCGAACTCGCTCGGCATGCTGGTGTTGGGCGTGCTGCTGGTCGTGGTGGTGATCCGGGAAGCCGGCCGCCGGGCGTTGATTGGTTTCCCCCGCGCGGTGCTGGTGGGAGTGCTCGCCGGGGTCGTCGCGGCGGCGGTCGGCGCGGCACTGGCGCACTGGCTGGGCGGCGGCGCCGACGGCACCCCGGCGCGCGGCGCCGCCCTGCTACAGGGCATGCTGTCCGGTGTCGCCGTCGGCGCGGTGTTCGTCGCGATCGTGTACCCGCTGGACCGGCACGACGTACGCCCGCTGCTGGTCGCGGCGCGGAACCGGCTGCGTGGCCTGACGGCCCGGGTGGGTCGACGCAACGTCGACGGCCCGGAGGTGGACGAGGAGAGGGAGCGGGAAACGCGGTGAGTACCGGGACAGCCGGCGACTGGGCCGGCTCGGTCGTCCTCCTCCTCGCCTCCAGCACCGGGGGTGTCGGTCAGCACGTCGCCTCGCTGGCCCGAGGTCTGGTCGCCAACGGCGTCGGGGTCACCGTCTGCGGGCCGGCCGCCACCGAGCAGCAGTTCACCTTCACCGCCAGTGGTGCCCGTTTCGTCCCGGTCGAGATCCCGGCGAACCCGACTCCGGCCGATGCCCGGGCGGTCGCCGCGCTGCGCCGGGTGCTGACCGGACCGGTCGACGTGGTGCACGCGCACGGACTGCGGGCCGGCCTGGTCGCGGTACTCGCCCGGCCGGTCGTACCGGTGGTGGTCACCTGGCACAACGCGGTGCTCGCCACCGGCGTACGGGGACAACTGTCCCGGTTCGTCGAACGGGTCGTCGCCCGCCGGGCCCGGATCACCCTCGGCGCCTCCGCCGACCTGGTCGACCGGGCCCGTGCCCTCGGTGCCCCGGACGCCCGACTCGCCCCGGTCGCCGCGCCCACCCTGCCGCCCCCGCGCCGGACCCGGGGAGCGGTCCGGGCCGAGTTCGGCGTCGCGCCGGACCAGCCGCTGATCCTGTCGGTCGGTCGCCTGCACCCGCAGAAGCGCTACGACGTGCTGGTGGATGCCGCGGCCCGGTGGCGGGGGCTGGAACCGGCCCCGGTGGTGGTGATCGCCGGCAGCGGCCCCAGCTATCTGCAACTGGCCGCCCGGATCTCGGCGGCCCGGGCCCCGGTCACCCTGCTGGGCCACCGCACCGACGTCGCCGACCTGCTCGGCGGGGCCGATCTGGCGGTGGTCACCAGCGACTGGGAGGCCCGCCAACTCTTCGCCCAGGAAACGCTGCGGGCCGGCGTACCACTGGTCGCCACCGCCGTCGGCGGGCTGCCGGAGCTGGTCGGCGACGCGGTCGTGCTGGTCCCGCCGGGCGACGTCGACGCGATCGACGAGGCGGTACGGGCCCTGCTCGCCGACGCCGACCGGCGGGCCGAGTTGTCCCGGGCCGGTGCCGCCCGGGCCGCCGAATGGCCGACCGAGGCCGAGACGGTCGCCACCGTCACCGCGATCTACGCCGAACTCGCCCCGGCCGAGGTGCCCGGTCGCCAACCCGACGACTCCGCCACCGGTCCCGCCGGGGCCACCGGTTCGGCGGCGGGGCAGGTCTGATGCCGCGCTCGCGACCCGCGTGGCGCAGTTGGCTGGTGGCGCTGCCCCGGCGGCTGCGGCCGGACCGCCCGGGCCGGACCGACCAGGCGCCGGACCTGACGGGGCTCACCGTGACAGCGGACCCGGCACGGCCCGCTGCGGCACCGGACCCGGTACGGCGGCTCACGGCGGCACCGTTACTGCGTCGGCTGGTGCCGGTCCTGCTGACCGTGGCGGTGGTGGGCCTCGGCGTCGCCGCGCTGGTCGTCCGGCCGGCCTCCGGCGCACCGGAGAAGACCGCCGACTACGTGGTGCTGGCCGGGGTGCCGGGGCTGCGGTGGGACGACGTGGACCCGGAAACCACCCCGACGCTGTGGCAGATGGCCGAGCGCGGCTCGATCGGTTCCCTGTCGGTCCGGTCGGCGCGGCAGCCGACCTGTCCGGTCGACGGCTGGCAGACCCTCGGTGCCGGCAACTTCGCGGCCTGGGACGGCAGCGTGGTGCCCGCCGGGTGTCCGCCGCTGGACGTCACCGTCGAGCGGCCGGACCGGATCAGCGCCAACCTGCCCGACCAGCGGGCCACGGTCAACTACAACCAGGACAAGCTGCGCTGGGGCACCGTGCCGGGGGCGTTGGCCGAGTCGGTCCGCTGCACCGTCGCGGTCGGCCCCGGTGCCGCCGTCGCCGCCGCCCGGCCCTTCGGGCGGGTGGACCGGTACGCCGAGAAGCTGCCGACCGACCTGCCCGACCTGCTCGACGACTGCGTACTCAGCATCGTCGACCTCGGTACCGTCGCCGGAGACGACCCCGTCGGCCGGGCCGCCGCCGCCCGCCGGGCCGACGCCGCCCTGGCCCGGGTGCTGGCGGCCCGCCCCGCGCGGTCCCTGGTGCTGGTCGCCGGGATCGCCGACACTGACCAGACGTCGCGGCTGCACGTGGCGGTCGCCGACGGCCCCGGCTGGGAACGCGGCTGGCTCACCTCACGCAGCACCGGACGGGACGGTTACCTGCAACTGGTCGACCTGGCGCCGACCACGCTGGCCGCGCTCGGCCGGCCGGCGCCGCAGCGGCTCTTCGTCGGACAGCCGGCGACCGTGGTCGGCGGCCGCCCGGCCGCCCTGCCCGACGCGATCGCCGCACCGGCGGACGCCGACCGGGAGGCCCGGGCCCAGCAACGGGTGGCCCGATGGTTCTTCGTGCTGCTGGCCGGCCTGCAGGTGCTGCTCGCGATCGCGGTCGTACCGCTGTTGCGGCGGGCCCGCCGGCACGCCGGACCCGCCGGGCCGACCCCGGCGCCCCGGCGGGTCGTCGCGACGGTGGAGGTGCTGCTGATCGCGGCCGCGCTCGCGATACCCGCCGCGCTGGTCGCCGACGTGGTCCCGTGGTGGCGCGGCGAACACGCCGGTGTCTACTTCGCCCTGGTCACCGCCGTGCTGCTCGGTGCGGCCACCGCCGGGGTCCGACTGGCCCGGGCGTACGGGCGCACCCTCTGGCCGTTGGGCAGCGTGGCCGCGTTGGCGGCGCTGGTGGTCGCCGCCGACGTGATCACCGGAGCCCGGCTCCAGCTCAACGGGGTGATCGGTTACTCGGCGCTGGAGGGCGGACGCTACTCCGGGCTCGGCGTGGTCGGCCTCGGCGTGTTCGTGGCCGGCAGTCTGCTGACCGCCGGATGGCTCGCCCAACGGGTACGCCGCAGCTGGCGTCCGGCGGTGGTGGTGCTGGTCGGGGTGCTCGGGGTGATCGTGGTCGGCAGCCCGTACCTGGGCGGTGATCCGGTGGGGGCGGTCGCGTTGACCGCCGGGGTGAGCATCGCCGCCGCGATCAGCACCGGCGGCTGGCTGACTCCCGGCCGGCTGGCCTGGGCCACCATGGCGGGTCTCGCGGTCACGATCGGGTTCGCCCTGCTCGACCTGCGTCAGCCGCTCGACCAGCGGGGCAGCCTCGGCCGGTTCCTCGCCGCCTTCGGCGACGGCACCAGCGGACTCACCGTGCACCGGTCCGGGGCGGCGAACATGACGGCGCTGCTCGGTAGCCCGCTGACCGTGCTGGCCCTGGTCGGCGCGGTGCTGGTGTGGTTCGCCCTGCTGCGTCCCTGGGGCGGCCTCAAGCGCCTCTTCGGGATCTATCCGGCGGTCCGGGCCGGGATGGCCGGTATCGCGGTGGCGGCCCTGCTCGGCGGGGTGCTCGGTGGCTCGGCCCTGAACGTCGCCGGGGCGGCGGCCGCCCTGGCGGTGCCGATGGCCGCCCTGGCCGCCCTGCGGGTGCTCGACCACGCCGCCGACCGGACCATACCGGCCGCGATCCCGTGGCCGGAGGAACCGGCCGACGCGCCGACCGGCTGAGCCGCGTCCTGCCTGCTCGCCGGTCCCTGCCGGTCTCCCGGAGCCTGCTGCCGGTCTCCCGGAGCCTGCTGCCGGTTTCCCGGACCCTGCCGGTCTCCCGGAGCCTGCCGCTCGGCCCTGGGGGAGCGGTCGGGGGAGCCGGTGGCGGGAGGTGACCGGCGGGTTGATCAGGTGCGACCACCGGGTCGACGGCACGGAAACGGGTGCGGCCGGCGCCCCGGCCAGGGATGGTGTTACCGTGGAATCCCGTGGATCGCGTGGATCACTTCGCTGATCGGACCCGGTCTGCACGATCGCAACAGACGACCACGGGAGCAGGCCTTGGCCCCTTCAGTACGGACGACCAGGCACATTTTCGTCACCGGGGGCGTCGCCTCCTCACTCGGCAAGGGCCTGACCGCCTCCAGCCTTGGAAATCTCCTCACCGCGCGGGGTCTACGCGTCGTGATGCAGAAACTCGACCCCTACCTCAACGTCGACCCGGGAACGATGAACCCGTTCCAGCACGGTGAGGTCTTCGTCACCGACGACGGCGCCGAGACCGATCTCGACGTCGGGCACTACGAACGGTTCCTCGACCGGGCCCTGTCCGGGAAGGCGAACGTCACCACCGGCCAGATCTACTCCGAGGTGATCGCCAAGGAGCGGCGCGGGGAGTACCTGGGGGACACCGTTCAGGTGATCCCGCACATCACCAACGAGATCAAGGCCAGGATCCTGGCCATGGCCGATCCCGACGAGGACGGCCGGACCCCGGACGTGGTGATCACCGAGGTCGGTGGCACGGTCGGGGACATCGAGTCGCTGCCCTTCCTGGAGGCGATCCGGCAGGTCCGTCACGACCTCGGTCGGGACAACTGCTTCTACCTGCACGTCTCGCTGGTGCCGTACCTGGCGCCGTCGGGGGAGCTGAAGACCAAGCCGACCCAGCACTCGGTGGCCCAGCTGCGCAACATCGGTATCCAGCCGGACGCCATCGTCTGCCGGTCGGACCGGGAGATCCCGGACAAGCTCAAGCACAAACTCTCGCTCTACTGCGACGTCGACCGCGAGGCGGTGATCGCCGCCCCGGACGCGCCGAGCATCTACGACATCCCGAAGGTGCTGCACCAGGAGGGCCTGGACGCGTACGTCGTACGTCGGCTCGGGCTCTCCTTCCGGGACGTCGCCTGGGACCGGTGGGACGACCTGCTCGACCGGGTGCACCACCCGCGGCACACCGTCCGGGTCGCCCTGGTCGGCAAGTACGTCGACCTGCCCGACGCGTACCTGTCGGTGAGCGAGGCGATCCGGGCCGCCGGGTTCGGTCACCGGGCCCGGGTGGAACTGCACTGGGTGCCGAGCGACGACTGTGTGACCGCCGCCGGTGCGGCAGCCGCGCTGGCGGGCGTCGACGGGATCGTCATCCCGGGCGGCTTCGGCGTACGCGGCATCGAGGGCAAGATCGGCGCGGTCCGGTACGCCCGGGAGAACCAGATCCCGATCCTGGGACTCTGCCTCGGGTTGCAGTGCATGACCATCGAGGTGGCCCGCCACCTCGCCGGACTGGACGGCGCCAACTCGCTCGAGTTCGACGAGAAGGCCACCCACCCGGTGATCGCCACCATGGCCGACCAGCAGGACATCGTCGCCGGCAAGGGTGACCTGGGCGGGACGATGCGGCTCGGCGCGTACCCGGCGCGGTTGGCCGAGGGCTCGCTGGTCGCCGAGGCGTACGGCGCCACCGAGGTCAGTGAGCGGCACCGGCACCGGTACGAGGTGAACAACGCCTACCGGGACGCGCTGACCAAGGCCGGCCTGCAGATCTCCGGCACCTCGCCGGACGGTCGGCTGGTCGAGTTCGTGGAGCTGGACCGGTCGCTGCACCCGTTCTTCGTGGCCACCCAGGCACATCCGGAGCTGAAGAGCCGGCCGACCCGGCCGCATCCGCTCTTCGCCGCGTTCGTCGGCGCGGTTGTCGCCTACTCGTCGGCCGACCAGCTGCCGGTGGAGCTCGGTACCTTGACCGGTGCCGCCGCCAGTGCCCCGGTCGGCGCCGAGTCGGCGCTGGGTGTCGACGACACGGAGTCACCGGCCGCCGACGCGGAGTCGGCGAACCCGGCGGAGCGGGGTGGGCGGGGCGGCCGCAACGGCCAGGTCCGGGCGGCCCGCGCGAGTACCCCGTCGTGACCGGCCCCACCCCGGTGAGCTCGGACACGGCCGGCTCCGGGGCGGCCAGCTCCGGGGCGGCCGGGGCCGGGCACCGTTACGAGGTCCGGTCCCGTCAGCTCCGGTTCCAGGGCCGGATCTTCTCGGTCGTCACCGACCAGGTCGAGATGCCGGGCGGCCGGGTCGGGGCCCGGGACTACGTACGGCACGTCGGCGCGGTCGGTGTGGTCGCGCTGGACGACCAGGGGCGGGTGGTGCTGGTACGGCAGTACCGCCACCCGCTCCGCCGGGTGATCTGGGAACTGCCGGCCGGCCTGGCCGACGTGGCCGGCGAGGAACTGCCGGCGGGTGCGTTGCGGGAGCTGGCCGAGGAGGCGGACCTGCGCGCGGCCCGACTCGACCTGCTGGTCGACGTGCACACCTCACCCGGCTACTCCGACGAGATGATCCGGATCTTCCTGGCCCGGGAGCTGTCGGAGGTCCCGCCCGGTGACCGGCACGAGCGCCACGACGAGGAGGCCGAGCTGGAGGTCGTCCGGGTCGACCTGGACGAGGCGGTGTCGATGGTGCTGTCCGGCCAGATCACCAACGTGGCCTGCGTCGCCGGGGTGCTCGCCGCGGCCCGGGCCCGGGACCAGGGCTGGGCACCGCTGCGCCCGGTCGACGCGCCACTGCCCTGACCTCGGCGCCGGGCGGCTGGCTGACATACCGTCAAGCGTGACGGTTACCCGCTGTCACAATGCTGGCTGCCCGGCCCCGGGCGCGGTCCTAGACTTCCGCAGGCGGGACGGTGGACCGCGGCGGCAACGGAGCCGGCGCGCGCCGTACCACCGGAGCCGGCGACCCCGGCAGAGAGGGTGTCTGCATCGTGAAGGTCGGAATTCCGCGCGAGGTCAAGAACCGCGAGTACCGGGTGGCGATCACCCCGGCGGGCGTGCACGAGTTCGTCCGTGCCGGCCACCAGGTGTACGTGGAAACCGGTGCCGGGGCGGGGTCGTCGATCAGCGACGACGAGTTCACCGCCGCGGGCGCCACCATCCTCGGCGACGCCGACGACGTGTGGGGCACCGCCGAACTGGTTCTGAAGGTCAAGGAGCCGGTGGCCGAGGAGTACCACCGGATGCGGGAGGGGCAGCTGCTCTTCACGTACCTGCACCTCGCCGCCTCGAAGTCGTGCACGGACGCGCTGCTGGACCGGAAGGTGACCGGTATCGCGTACGAGACGGTCGAGCTGCCGGACCGCTCGCTGCCGCTGCTCGCCCCGATGTCCGAGGTCGCCGGCCGGCTGGCCCCCCAGGTCGGGGCGTACCACCTGATGCGCAGTGGCGGTGGGCGCGGCGTCCTGATGGGTGGCGTCTCCGGCGTGTACGCGGCCAAGACGGTGGTGATCGGCGCCGGGGTCTCCGGCCGGAACGCGGCGGCGATCGCGCTCGGCCTGCAGGCCGAGGTGTTGCTGCTCGACCGGGCGGTGAACCAGCTGCGCCAGGCCGACGCGATCTACCGGGGGCATCTGCAGACGGTGGCGTCGAACACCTACGAGATCGAGAAGGCGGTGCTCGACGCCGACCTGGTGATCGGCGCGGTGCTGGTGCCCGGGGCGAAGGCGCCGACGCTGATCAGCAACGAACTCGTCTCGCGGATGAAGCCGGGCAGCGTGCTCGTCGACATCTCGATCGACCAGGGCGGCTGCTTCGAGGACTCCCGGCCGACCACCCACGACGACCCGGTCTACCCGGTGCACAACTCGCTGTTCTACTGCGTGGCGAACATGCCCGGCGCGGTGCCGCACACCAGCACGTACGCGCTGACCAACGTCACCCTCCCGTACGCCCTGGAGCTGGCCAACCACGGCTGGCGCGAGGCGCTGCGCCGGGACCCGGCGCTCGCCCTGGGCCTCAACACGCACGCCGGCCAGGTCACCTACGGCCCGGTCGCCGAGGCGCACGGGATGCCGACCCTGCCGTTGGCGGACGTTCTCGGATGAGCGTCGGACCGGGGTCGGGGTCGGGCACGGATGCCCCGGCCCCGGCTCAGGTCGGGCCGCCGCCCACCCCGACCCCGGTCGAACCGTCGCCGGCGCTGCGACGGGCGCTGCGCGGCTATCTCGACCACCTGACGGTCGAGCGGGGGCTGTCGACGAACACGCTGACGTCGTACCGGCGGGACCTGGAACGCTATCTGGCGTCCCTGGCCGCCGACGGGGTCCGGGACCTGGCCACGGTCGGACCGGCGCAGATCACCGGGCACGTGGCCCGGCTGCGGACCGGGGATCCGGACCACCCGCCGCTGTCGGCCGCCTCCGCCGCACGGGCGGCCTCCGCCGTGCGCGGCCTGCACCGGTTCGCGGTCCGGGAGGGTCTGGTCGGCCAGGACGCGAGCCGGGACGTCCGCCCGCCCGTGCCGCCCCGCCGGCTGCCCCGGGCGCTGGACGTCGCCGACGTGCTCCGGCTGCTGGAGACCACCGGTCCGGTCGGAGCGACCGGACCGGAGGCGACACTGCCGCTGCGCGACCGGGCGCTGCTGGAGTTCCTCTACGGCACCGGCGCCCGGATCTCCGAGGCGGTCGGCGCGGCGATCGACGACGTCGACCTGACCGACGGGGTGGTCCTGCTCCGCGGCAAGGGCGGCCGGAGCCGGCTGGTGCCGGTCGGCGGGTACGCCGCCGAGGCGCTGCGGGCCTACCTCGTCCGGGCCCGACCGATCCTCGCCGCCGCCGGTCGCGGCACCCCGGTGATCTTTCTCAACGCCCGGGGTGGCCCGCTGTCCCGGCAGAGTGCCTGGACGATCCTGCGGCGGGCCGCCCGACGCGTCGGACTTCCGGTGGACGGACCGGACGCGGTCTCGCCACACACGCTGCGCCACTCGTACGCCACCCACCTGCTCGACGGCGGGGCTGACGTGCGGGTCGTGCAAGAACTGCTCGGACACGCCTCGGTGACCACCACCCAGGTCTACACGCTGGTGACGGTGGACCGACTCCGAGAGGTGTACGTCACCGCGCATCCCCGGGCCCTCGACTGAACCCTTCCGGGTAATCTCGGCGCGCGGTGCCTGCGACGCGTGGACGCTCCGGCCGTGGTACACGGTTGTTCCCGCCGAGTCGACACGCCGAGACGGTGCCCACTACGGTGCTGCGACGTGGCGTACAGTCGGCATCGGCGCGGCCTCGTGAGGCGGCAATCGAGGTTCGCGGCGGCGCCGCACAGGACACCGTTCGGCTCCGACGCCGGGCAGTCGTCGGGAGGGGGCGTACGAGGACATGGCTGACAACGGTGACCGTGCCGAGGCGTGGACCTCGACCCTGCGCGAACAGCAGTCCGCCCTGGACCTCGGCGCCGAACTCGGCCCGGCCGATCCGGCCGCGTACACGATGCGCAAGCCGATCCCGGAGCCGATGCCGACCGATCAGCACGGCCCGGCGCGGATCATCGCGATGGCCAACCAGAAGGGCGGGGTCGGCAAGACCACCACCACCATCAACCTGGGCGCCGCGCTGGCCGAGTACGGCCGCAAGGTCCTGCTCGTCGACTTCGACCCGCAGGGGGCGCTCTCGGTCGGCCTCGGTGTCAACCCGCACAACCTGGATCTGTCGGTCTACAACCTGCTGATGCAGGACGACGTCACCGCCGAGGACGTGCTGATCAAGACCGACGTGGCCGGGCTGCACCTGCTGCCCGCCAACATCGACCTCTCCGCGGCCGAGATCCAGCTGGTCAACGAGGTCGCCCGGGAGATGGCCCTGGCCCGGGTGCTGCGGTCGATCCGCAAGGAGTACGACTACGTCCTGATCGACTGCCAGCCGTCGCTGGGCCTGCTGGCGATCAACGCACTCACCGTGGCGGACGGCGTACTCATCCCGTTGGAGTGCGAGTTCTTCAGCCTGCGCGGGGTGGCGCTGCTGCTGGACACCATCGACAAGGTGCGGGAGCGGCTCAACTTCGACCTGGAGCTGGAAGGCATCCTGGCCACCATGTACGACAGCCGCACCACCCACTGCCGGCAGGTGCTGCAACGGGTGGTCGAGGCGTTCGGTGACAAGGTCTACCAGACGGTGATCACCAAGACGGTCAAGTTCCCGGAGTCCACGGTCGCCGGCGCGCCGATCACCACCCTGGACCCGGCCTCCTCCGGCGCCCGCAACTACCGCCAGCTGGCCCGAGAGGTGATCGCCGCGCAGGCCGAGCGGTAACCCTGTGCCGAAGCCCCGGCCGGCCGGTGCCGGCCGCTCTCTCGTTCCGTTTCCCGGGCCCGTTCCGGTGCCCGCCGTGTCGAGGATCATCGGGTGAGTGACGGTAGCGTCGCAGGGCTGCCGACGGATGGCGCCGAGCCGGTGGACTACGGTCGTCGGGTGAGTTCCCCCGCCGCTTCCGCCTCGCCGGACCCGACACCGCCGGACCCGGCGTCGTCAGGTTCGACAGCGTCGGATGTGGCACCGGCGGATTCGACGTCCCCGTCCCCGGCCGGGGCTCTGGTTTCTCCAGCGGCCTCTTCATCGTCAACTGCGGCGTCGGCTCCAGCTGCCACGGCGTCAGCTCCAGCTGCCACGGCGTCAGCTCCAGCTGCCACAGCGTCAGCTCCGACGACCACCGTGTCGACGGCCGTGGTACCCGTCCAGGCCCGGACATCGCGGGAATCCGGCCCGGCTGATGACGGGCCGCCCGCTGACGATCCGGCCGAGGGTTCCGGTGGGCCGGACGCCGCCGGGTCGGTCGACGGGAACGCCCCGGCCGGCGACGAGGCCGACTCGGCCGCCGGTTTCACCGTACGGCTGGCGAACTTCACCGGGCCGTTCGACCTGCTGCTGCAGCTCATCGGCAAGCACAAACTCGACGTGACCGAGGTCGCCCTGCACCAGGTGACCGACGAGTTCATCGCCTACATCCGGGCGATGGGTGACGACTGGGACCTCGACGAGGCGAGCGAGTTCCTGGTGATCGCCGCCACCCTGCTCGACCTGAAGGCGGCCCGACTGCTGCCCACCGCTCAGGTGGAGGACGAGGAGGATCTCGCCCTGCTGGAGGCGCGGGACCTGCTCTTCGCCCGGCTGTTGCAGTACAAGGCGTACAAGGAGGCCGCCGCACACATCTCGGAGTTGGAGGCGGTCGGTTCCCGCCGCTATCCGAGGGCGGTCGCCCTGGAACCGAGGTACGCCGAGGCGCTGCCCGAACTTGTCCTGGGCATCGGGCCTGAACGACTGCTCAAACTGGCGATCAAGGCGATGACCCCGAAGACCGCTCCGGTGGTCTCGATCGACCACGTGCACATGGTGCGGGTCAGCGTCCGGGAGCACGCCGCACTGCTCCGGGACCGGCTGCGCCGCGCCGGCACCGCGACGTTCCGGATCCTCTGCGCCGACTGCGAGTCGACGCTCGAGGTGGTGGCCCGGTTCCTGGCACTGCTCGAGCTGTACCGGGAGGGTCTGGTCGGGTTCAGCCAGGTGGAGGCGCTCGGCGAACTGACCGTACGGTGGACCGGTCCCGCCGACGGCGGCGCCGACCTGAACATCGACGAGTACGCCGGAGCGCCGGTCAAGGAGCAACCCACAGCCGGGGAACCGGACGCCGCCGGCGAAACCGGCGGAACCGTTCCCGACCCAGCCGGGGCCGGCGCGTCGGCCACCGACGTCCAGGGGACCGACGCGGGCGGAGACGGCGGATCGGATACCGCCATCGTCGAGCCCGGCCGGGTGCAGGCCGAAGGGATCGGGTCCGGCGGGTCGGAGGCCGAGGTGGTCGGGGCCGGCGGGTCGGAGGCCGAGGTGGTCGGGGCCGGCGGGTCGGAGGTGGTCGGGCCCGGCGGGCCGGAGGCCGATCGGCCAGCGGCGCCGACCGAGGACGGACCGACAGGCGTCGAGGAGATGCGGGAGGAAGCACGGTGACCAGCGACAGTCGGCCGGAGTCCCTGGCCGAACAGGCTGCGGCCTGGGTGCCGCCCTGGGAGCGGTCGCCCGCACCGGCACAGTCCACCGGGCAGGACACAACCGAGACGCCGGCGAGCGACACCCCAGGTGTCGAAGGACCGGCGAGCGACATCGCCGGTGCTGGGGCGCCGCCGATGGACGAGCCCGGTGCCGAGACGTCGGTGACCGAGGAACCGGTCGCGGAGACCACGTCACCGGGGGAGGCGCCCGCCCACGGAGACGAGTCCGCGCCGCAGATGTCCCCGATGACGGAGGAGTCGGCTGCCCACCCGCCACTCACAGTCGACGATCCGGTCGAGCTCGGCGAGGTGCCCAACCCGCCGTCGGCCGACGCCGGCTCGGAGGCTGCGGACGTACCCGGGAGCGACGTGGCCTTCGGGTCGGAGGCTGCGGACGTACCCGGGGTGGAGAGCGTGTCCGGGCCGGAGGGCGCGGACGTAGCCGGGGATGCCGTATCCCGGGCCGACGTGGCCGGGATCGACGTGGCCGGCGGGCCGGAGAGCGCGGACGTGGCCGGAGATGACGTACCCGTGGCCGACGGGCCGGAGGGCGCCGACTCGCCGGCCGGTGCGACCAGACGGGCGGCGCCACTGGCGCTGGTCGACGAGGACGAGTTGCGCGGCGCGCTGGAGGCGATCCTGCTGGTCGTCGACGAGCCGGTCGCCGAGATCGTCCTCGCCCAGGTGTTGGAGCAGCCGACCGCACGGGTCGCCGGCATGCTGGACCGGCTGGCCCGGGACTACGCCGCGGCCGGGCACGGCTTCGAACTGCGCCGGGCGGCGGGTGGCTGGCGTCTCTACACCCGGCCGGAATACGCCGCCTACGTCGAGCGTTTTGTCTTGGACGGCCAGTCTGTCCGGCTCACCCAGGCGGCGTTGGAGACCCTTGCCGTGGTCGCCTACAAGCAGCCGGTGACCCGGTCACGGATCTCCGCCATCCGCGGTGTCAACTGTGACGGGGTGATCCGTACCCTGGTGTCGCGCGGCCTGGTCGAGGAGTGTGGCACCGAGCCGGACAGTGGTGCGTTCCTCTACCGGACGACAACGCTGTTCCTGGAGAAGCTCGGGCTGGACAGGGTCGACCAGTTGCCGCCGCTCGCCCCGTTCCTGCCTGACGATGTGGAAGAGATCGCCGATGCCCCACGATGACAAGCTCGCCCCCGCCGACGGCGTCGAGCGCCTGCAGAAGGTGCTCGCGGCCGCCGGCGTCGGCTCCCGACGTGCCTGCGAGGACCTGATCTTCCGGCGCCGCGTCACCGTGGACGGCCGGGTCGCGCAGCTCGGGGACAAGGTCGATCCGTCGACCGCGGTCATCTACGTCGACGGCGAGCGGGTGGTGACCGACACCCGACTGGTCTACCTCGCGATGAACAAGCCGCGCGGCGTGGTCTCGACGATGGCCGACGAGAAGGGCCGTACCGCGCTGGCGGACTTTCTCGGCCGGGTCGAGGAACGGGTCTACCACGTCGGCCGGCTCGACGCCGACAGCGAGGGACTGCTGCTGCTCACCAACGACGGGACGCTCGCCCACCGGCTGATGCACCCGTCGTACGGGGTGCCGAAGACGTATCTCTGCGAGGTGGCGGGGCCGTTGCGTCGCAACGCGGGCCGGCGACTGCTGGCCGGAGTCGACCTCGAGGACGGTCCGGCCCGGGTCGACGAGTTCCGGCTGGTGGACACCCTGGGACGAACCGCCCAGGTGGAGCTGACCCTGCACGAAGGTCGCAAGCACATCGTCCGGCGGCTGATGGAGGAGGTCGGACATCCGGTCACCCGTCTGGTGCGTACCGCGATCGGCCCGATCCGGCTCGGTGACCTGCGCGCCGGGCGGCACCGGATGCTGACGAACGCGGAGATCGCCGCGCTGTTCAAGGCGGTCGGCGACTGATCCTGCCCCGAGGGCGCCCGACGCCACGGCCGTCGGGCGTGGGCCGGTTCGGGGCGCGGGGCATGATGGACAGCGAAACATGGGTCGTGGCGGTGCGCCGACGCTGCGGTGTGCCCGTGACGGGCCCGGGCATACGTCCGGTTGTCGGGACAGCGGTCCGATGATCGGGGCATACGACCACTGACTGGCTGAAGGAGGAACGGTGGCGGAAGAGGTACCGACCGGGCGATGTGTGGTTGCCGTGGACGGCCCGTCCGGTTCGGGGAAGTCCACCGTCTCCCGCAGGCTGGCAGATGCGCTCGGCGCCCGCTATCTCGACACCGGCGCGATGTACCGGGCGGTGACCTGGGCGGTGTTGCGTTCCGGCGTCGACCTTGACAACGCCGAGTCGGTGACGAAGGTGGCGGGCGAGGTCGACCTGAAGATCGGCGTCGACCCGGCGGCGCCGAGCGTGACCGCGGACGGGATCGCCGTCGATCGGGACATCCGGGGCCCCGAGGTGACAGCCGCCGTTTCCGCGGTGTCGGCCGTGCCCGCCGTACGGGAGATCCTGGTCGCCCTGCAGCGGCAGATCATCGAAGCGGCCGGTCGGATCGTGGTCGAGGGCCGGGACATCGGCTCGGTGGTGGCCCCGGACGCGGACCTCAAGGTCTACCTGACCGCCTCGGCGGAGGCACGGGCCCAGCGACGCAGCACGGAGAACGCCGCCGACCTCGCCGCGACAGCGGCCGACCTGGCCCGGCGCGACCGGCTCGACTCGACCCGCGCCGCCGATCCGCTGCGTCAGGCCCCGGACGCGGTGGTGCTGGACACCACCGAACTCGGCATCGACGAGGTGGTCAGCCGGCTGCGTGAGCTGTTGACCGGACGGCGGCCGGGTCAGTGAGACGACGTACCGGTCGGAAGTTTGCGGTACCGGGACGGGCGCGAGCCCGCCCGGGCGGTGGTCGGACGGTTGTCCGGCCGGTTGAGTGCCGGACAGGTGTCCGGCACGGCGAAGGTCGGACGGTTGTCCGGTCGGGTGAAGGTCGGACTGTTGTCCGGCGGGGTGAGGAGGCGTCGTGAGTACCGGTGACGGTTGGGTTGAGCTGCGGGAGCCGGACGTCGACGAGGAGGAGCCGACCGGTCCGGTGCCGGTGGTGGCGGTCGTCGGCCGCCCCAACGTCGGCAAGTCCACACTCGTCAACCGGATCATCGGTCGTCGGCAGGCCGTGGTCGAGGACACTCCCGGGGTGACCCGGGACCGCATCCCCTATGACGCGCAGTGGTCGGGGCGGCAGTTCACCGTCGTCGACACCGGCGGCTGGGAGCCGGACGCCCGGGACCGGGCGGCGGCTATCGCGGCCCAGGCCGAGAACGCGGTGGCGACCGCGGACGTGGTGCTGTTCGTGGTCGACGCCATGATCGGGTCCACCGACGTCGACGAGGCCGCGGTGCGGATGCTCCGACGCAGCGCCAAGCCGGTCCTGCTGGTCGCCAACAAGGCCGACAACACCACGATCGAGCTGGAGGCGACCTCGCTGTGGTCGCTCGGGCTCGGCGAGCCGCACCCGGTCTCCGCTCTGCACGGCCGGGGCTCCGGCGACCTGCTCGACGCGATCCTGGAGGCGTTGCCGGAGGCGCCGCCGATCCGGGAGTCCGGGCCGCGCGGTCCGCGCCGGGTCGCCCTTGTCGGCCGCCCCAACGTCGGCAAGTCCAGTTTGCTCAACCGGCTGGCGAAGGAGGAGCGGGCGGTGGTGGACGCCGTCGCCGGCACCACCGTCGACCCGGTGGACAGCCTCGTCGAGATCGGCGGGGAGGTCTGGCAGCTGGTGGACACCGCCGGACTGCGCAAGCGGGTCGGCAAAGCCAGCGGTACGGAGTACTACGCGAGCCTGCGGACCGCCGCCGCGATCGAGGCGGCCGAGGTGGCGGTGGTGCTGCTCGACTCCAGTGAGCCGATCAGCGAGCAGGACCAGCGGATCCTGACGATGGTCACCGAGTCCGGTCGGGCGTTGGTCATCGCCTTCAACAAGTGGGACCTGGTCGACGCGGACCGGCGGTACTACCTGGACAAGGAGATCGAGCGGGAGCTGCGGCGGATTCCCTGGGCGATCCGGGTGAACGTCTCGGCGAAGACCGGACGCGCCGTGGACAAGCTCGCCCCGGCCCTGCGTACCGCTCTGGCCAGCTGGGAGACCCGGGTGCCGACCGGGCAGCTGAACCAGTGGCTCACCGCCCTGGTCCAGGCGACGCCGCACCCGGTGCGTGGCGGACGGGCGCCGAAGGTGCTCTTCGCCACCCAGGCGGGTACCTCACCGCCCCGGTTCGTGCTCTTCACCACCGCGCCACTGGACGCCGGCTACCAGCGGTTCGTCGAGCGCAAGCTCCGCGAGGAGTTCGGCTTCGAGGGCAGCCCCGTGGAAGTGTCGGTACGCCCGCGCAAGAAGGTCGGTGCCGGCGGCCGGGGCAAGGCCCACGGCTGACCCGCAGCCCACTGTTTCTGGTGCCGGTACTTTCTGGTGCCGACACGCCCCGACCTCGGCCGGCACCAGAAACAGCCCATCTTCCTAGGACGGCGTAGGGGGTGTGTCAGCGACCATTGGCCGACTCCCCGGTCGAGGGGGCTGCGAGGCGGGGGAGGGCGTGTGCGCGGACCGGATGATCCTGCGCTAAGCTGTACCGGCTGTCGCAGGGGGACCTGAAGAGCAGCAACGGGACGTGGCGCAGTTTGGTAGCGCACTTGACTGGGGGTCAAGGGGTCGTCGGTTCGAATCCGGCCGTCCCGACAGCAGGTCGAAGGCCATCTCAGGGAAGTCTGAGATGGCCTTTTTGGTGCCCGTACAGCAGCGAAGTACAGCAACGGTCATCCGTCGAGGCTGTCGCCCAGGCGCCGCAGCGCGTCCCGGGTCGCCTTCGGCGATGCCTGACTGTAGACCTCCATCGTGATCGAGAAATCGGCGTGCCGAAGGATCGCCATCGCGATCCGGGGGTGCACATCCAGGTCCACGAGCAGGGACGCGCAGGTACGCCGCGCGTCATGCACAGTGATCTTCTTGATCCCGGCCCGGAGACACCCCGCGTCCCAGGAACGCGAGAAGTTGCGCGGCTCGACCGGCAGCCCGTACCGGGTCGTGAAGACCATGTTCGTGTCGTGCCAGCCCTCGCCGGCAGCCGTGGCGGCGGCTTCCTGTCGTAGCCGGCCGTGCCAAAGGACGCTGACGCAGATGCCCGGCAGGGGCAGCGGAGCGTCCGACTCTTCGGTCTTCGTCTCTCGGTGCAGCAGTTGCCCGCGTACCCGTTGAAGCTGCTTGTCGACCAGGAGAGACACCTCGTACCGGTCGCGGCAGGAGTCGCAGAACCGCTCGCCGTCGTGTCGCAGCGCTTGTTCCAGCCGCCCCAGTCGACGTGGTCCCAGGTCAGCCCGAGCACTTCGCTCTTGCGTAGACCGAGGACCAGGACCAGCAGAAGACTTGACGCTAGGCTGCGATCGTGTTCAGGGCTGTCGGCCGCGTACCGAATGCCACCAGGCGGCGTCGATGGCAATCTGTTCTGTGTGGAGGAGATCACGCTCGAACGCTCTCACGTCGACGGGTGCCTGCGACGGATCCATAAACTCGGTGATCTCTCATCGGGTAGTCGCACGTTGTGCACGTCGATGTAATGCGCGAGCCCTTCAGGCCACACGAAGTGTTGGCCGTCGGTCAGTTCCTCGGATCCGTTGCGGATGCCACACAGTCGACACAGTGAGTAGCCGGCGGCAGCCACGAAACATGTGCCACCACGCAGGTAGTCGCTCACCCGTCGCTGGCTCGCCGAATCGGCCTCGTCGTCGACGAACAACGCCGGGTCGGGCCAGTATTCTTCGCCCGGTCCACGCCAATAGCCGATCAGTCGCAAAGTCCGAGTGTTGTCTGCCGGGCTGCTCCACATGGGCGCCATCGTCCCAGGACATGCTTGACGTTCGGTCTAGAACCTTGTCCTGAGGAGGGCGGGCGTTCAGAGATCAATGTGTTGTTCGACGGCGGTCGCGTCGTATGGCTCGCCGAAGCGGAGGGTGGCGTGCGCTGGCTTGGCCGGGAAGGCCCGCAGCTGCGGCTCCATCGCGGTGAAGAGTCGGGTGGCGTCCGGACCGTAGGCGTAGAGGACGGCTTCGCCGCCGCCGAACTCGTGGCCGTCGAAATTACCGGCGTCGGCGGCCTCGATAGCTGTCTCGGACCTGGGCTGGGTTCCTTCGGGACTGGTCCCGGTCGCTGCGCGCCGGGAGCCATCCGGAGACCACTCGCTACAACTACCTCCTAGCTGCCGCGCAGTTGGGTCGGTATCTGGGGGAGTCGTCCCCGGATCCAGACGCCGACGATGCGGCATGCGCGGCGCGGAGCTTCGCGTCGTAGGTGTAGCGCTGGATCTCACAGGTGGCGACCGGCAGGGAGGGGAGCTTGCTGTCGGCGAGTTGGAGGCCGTCCGGTGAGTCGCGCCAGCAGTGGTTGCGCATACCCTCGGGGGAGCGCGTACGCCCCCGCTCGGAACCCGGTTCCGGCCTCTGGGTTGTGGTTTTCTACGGCTTGGGCGCCAGGGCTCCCTGTGGATCAGCATTCGGTCGGTGCACTCGGTGCACTCGCTGCACTGGGCGCGTACGGTGCAGGGAAGCGTTCGGGCAGCGGCTTGGCGGTGGCGTCTGGGACGGACACGACCGATCGCGTGACCACGAGTGGTGGTCACGCGATCCGGGCCGGTGGTACCGGGCGGGTCAGTTGCCCGCGCGCTGCGGCATGAAGCTGGCCAGTGCGGACTTCAGGTGCGGGCGCAGCATTTCGGCCATGCTCGCCTGGACCGCCGGGAACATCGCCGCCGACTCCTGGCTGCAGTCCGTCGACGAGCCCAGGCCGCAGTCGATCGCCCCGTCGATGAAGGCGCCGTAGACGTACTTCCGTTCGGTCTCCACCCCGTTGAAGTTCCGGTACGGCAGCGAGATCATTCCTCCGCCGGTGGAGCGCATGAGCAGCGCGGTGCAGCCGCTCTCGTTGCAGGTCGCGCCGTCGGCGGCGTTGGCGTACCCGCCTGGCTTGAACGCGCCCCACATCTTCGCCGCGAAGGCGTTGCGGTCGGTCACGCTCATGCCGAGCGCATCCGCCTCCTGCTTCATCACGCTGGAGAAGATCCAGGTACCGGGGTCGGCCAGCTCCGTGAACTTGTCGCGGGCGACACCGGTGCCCAGGTACGGGGAGTTCGCCCGGTACACCGCCTCGTAGAGCTTGCCGGCGTCGGCCAGGGTCAGCTCGTTGGACGCCTTGACCTGTCCGGCCGCCTCCCAGGTGCAGCCGATCCGGTGGTTGAGCTGGGTGTCGGCCATGCCGAGCGCGTCCGAGGCGGCGTTCAGCGCGGCCGGGCCGTACCGGTTGTAAATCGCGTCGGTCTTGCGGTTGTCCGACTGCTCCATCATGCCCTTGAGCGTGTTCTCCAGGTTGTCGGCGACCGGCTGGGTGGTGATCGGGGTGCCGTTGTCCTGGTACGCGCAGAGACCGCCGTTGTCCGGGGCGCTCGGGTTCTTGTACCAGGTCACCCCGGCGCCGAGCGTCTCGGTGCCGAGGTATACCCGGCGCATGGCGTGCACGTGGTGCAGGGCCTTGAGCATGCTCGCCGGCTCGAACTTGACGTCCCCGTTGAGCCAGTTCTGCGTGTTGCCGTCGACCGACTTCAGGTAGAAGCCCCGCTTGGGCAGGTTGTTGCCGATGCCGTTCTCCAGCGCGGTACGCGCCTTGATCGAAACCGGGTCCAGGTTGTCCACGAAGATTACCGAGTACCGCGTCTCGCCGTTCTGCACGAACGACTTGAGGTGGATCGGGCGCAGACCCTTGTTCGCCTGCATCTCCAGCACCTGCTGTGCGGAGGCGTTCGGATGCCAGGACCAGTAGGGCAGGTCGGTCTTGACCATCACCGCCGACCACTTGCCGTCGGCGTGGCGCTCCACGTCGACCAGCCGGGCATCGTGCTGGGCCAGCGCGTCGCCGATCTCGGCCATGGTCTTGCCGAACAGGGTCCAGGACTGCTTCTGGTCGACCCCGGTGTTCGGGATCATCACCACGTCGTACTGGTCGCCGGAGACGTGGTCGATGTCGATGATCCGGCCGCCCAGGTCGGCCAGCCGGGCGTTGATGTAGCTCTCCGTGCTGTTGACGTACCACTTGTAGTTGTGCCAGTTGTTCGCCGGGTTGTCCACCCAGGCGGCGGCGAACCGGGTCTGCCCGTTCACCACGTATCGCTCCAGGTCGAGCAGGCGCTTGTCGCCCAGCTTGGCCAGCAGGGTGTCGACCGTCTCGTCCGTGGTCCAGGACGCGCTGCCGGACAGCCCGCGCTGGTAGGCGCCGGAGTTGTGCACCAGGACCGCGGCGTAGTTGTCCGGCCCGTTCACCTCGATGCCGGTGACCCGCATGTCGTACTGGTTGGCCCAGTTGTTGATGGTGGCCTTGTTCGCCGACAGGTACCAGCCGAAGCCGACCGGGGTGTCCGAGTAGCGCTCCGGGTCGGTCACCGGCGCGGCGGCGGCCGGGGTGGCGAGGCCGACCACGAGGCCGGCGGCGGTCAGGGCGGCGGTGAGTGCTGCGGTCAGCAGTTTCGTCGTTCGCATGGGATCAGCTTCCCGACGGACCCTCAAGGTGCCTCAAACTATTCTCAAAGGTCGGTGTTGGGGAGCCGACACAGCGGAAGAGGATGTGGATGGAGCGCAGCGCCGACCGTCGACTGTCCCGGCGGTGCACCCTGGTCACGGCCGCGGCCGGGTTCGGCAAGACCACCGCCGTACGGGACCGGCTACGCGGCATGGCGGTGCGCTGGCACGACGCGTCGCTGCTCACCAGGTCGGACGCTGTGCCGGTGGCCACCACGGAGCCGCTGTGGCTGGTCGCCGACGAGGTGGAGCGGGTCGATCCGGCCGGTGCGGTGGCGTTCGCCGAGCGGTTGCCCGCCCAGTGCCGGCTGGTGGTGGTCGGACGTACTCCGGCGGCCGGCGGACTGGCCAGGTGGCGGGCCCGGGGCCTGTTGGCCGAGCTGGGACCGGAGGAGCTGGCGCTGAGCCGGCCCCAGGTCGAGGCGTTGCTCCAGCACGAGTACGGGGCCCGCGACGGCGATCCGGTCTGGCGCTGGACCGGTGGCTGGCCGGCGCTGGTGCATCTCACCGGCCAGGCGATGACCCGGCCGGACCGGCCCGGGTCGGAACGTGCCCTGCTGAACTGGCTCACCGCGCCGGACACCGCGCTGGCCGACTTCCTCGGGGCGGAGGTGCTGGACAGCCTTTCCCAGGCCGAGATGGCCCTGCTCACCGACGCGGCCGAACTGGACCCGCTCACCGTGGACCTGGCGGTCGAACTTGGCCACGAGGCGACCACGGTGGACGCGCTGCGCCGCGCCGGGCTGCTTCGGGCCGCCGGCGAACCCGGCCACTTCCGGGTGGTGCCGCTGCTTGCCACGTTCCTGCGCCCCCGGCGGCGACGCGACGTGCTCGGCCGGGCCGCCGGCTGGTACGCGGGACACGATCTGCCGCTGGCGGCGGTACGGGCGCTGCGCTCCGTCGGTCGCACCGACGAGGCGGTGGAACTGCTCGCCAGCCGTGGCGAGAGCGTGCTCGCAGTCGGTGGTGCGGCGACGGTGATCCAGACCGCCGAGGAGCTGCCGCCCGCGCGGCGGCCGGAGCCGCTGCGGCTGCTGCACGCCCAGGCGCTCTACACCACCGGCGAGAGCGCGGCGGCGCTGCGCATGCTGACCGAGCAGCGCGCCGAGCGGCCGGGCCCGGTCGACCCGGCGCTCGCCTGGCGGCTGGGCAGCCTGCATTACCTCAGTGGGGACCCGCGTGCCGCGCTGGAGGTGTTCCGCAGCGCGGCGGTGCCCGACCCCGACGATGACCTGGCCGGCGGTGCCGCCACGGACCTGGCCAGGCTGTACTCGTGGACCGCGACTGTGCACTGGCTGCTCGGAGACCTGCCCGCGTGCACGGTCGCGGCCGACGCCGCGATGCGGGCAGCGGCCCGTGCCAACGAGCCGGGGGCGCTGGCCGCCGCGCACGTGGCCCGAGCCCTGCACGCCAAACTGGCCGGCGACCCACAGGGTAACGGCGAGCACTACGAGCGGGCCCTGGCCTACGCGGAGGAAGCTCGCGACGCGGTGCAGGTGACCCGGATCAGGTCCAATCGCGCGTCCCGTCTGATCGACGACGCGCGGTTCGCCGAAGCGCTGGCCGAGGCCCGTCCGGGCGCCCGGTTGGCCGAGGAGATCGGCCACGTACCGATGCATGCGCTGGCCCTGGTGAACGAGGGCGAGGCGCTGGTCGGGCTGGGCCGACTGGACGAGGCGCTGGCCGTGTTCGAACAATCGGTCTGGCTGTATCGGCGTACCGGCTCCCGGATGGTCGCGTACCCGCTGCTCGGCGTGGCCGGGATCCACCGGCGGCGGGGACGCGCCGTGCAGGCGGGCGCGGCGTACGAGGAGACGGTCGAGATCGCCGAGGCGGCGGGCGACCGCCAGGCGCTGGTGCCGGCGCTGGCCGGCCTGGCCCGGCTGGTAGCGGCCCGGGACCCGCAGGCCGCGCTCGGGTACGCGAGCCGCGCCCTGGCGGCCGAGCCCACCTCCACGGTCGCCAACCTCGCCCTGGGCTGGGCCCGGCTGGCCACGGGCGAGGCGGAGCGGGCGGCCGAACTGGCCGGCCTTGCGGCCCAGGCGGCCCGACGCCTACAGGAGCGGGCCCTGCTGCCGGAGGCGCTGGAATTGATGGGCAGCGCCGCGACGAGTCCGGCGCAGGCCCGCCGGGCCTGGCGGGAGGCGCTCACCCTGTGGGAGGCAGCCGAGGCCACCCTCGACGCGGACCGGGTACGCGCCGCGCTCGGCGTCCTGCCGGGCGCCTCGACCGACGACCGGATCGCCGGCAAGCTCGCCGCCGCCCGACTGGCCGTGAGCGGCGTGGAGTGGACGCCCCCCGGCACCCCGCCCTACCGGTTGGGGGTGCGGACGTTCGGGCGGTTCGAGGTGACCAGCGGCGCGGGCGAGGTGGTGACCTGGCAGTCGCGCAAGGCACGCGACCTGCTGCGGATCCTGGTGGCGCGGCGCGGCCGGCCGGTGCCGCGCGAGGAGTTGGGCGAGATGCTGTGGCCGGACGAGAACCCGGCCAAGGTGGGGCACCGGCTGTCCGTGGCGCTGTCCACCGTACGCGGCTCGCTCGACCCCGAGAAGCGGATGCCGGCGGATCACTTCCTGCTCTCCGGACAGGGCAGCGTCGCGCTGGACACGGTCCGGATCGACATCGACCTGGAGGACTTCCTGCTCGCCGTCGAGCACGGCCTGCGGCTGCACCGGGAGGGCCGGACCGGCCAGGCGCGAGCCGTGCTGGACGACGCGCAGCGCCTCTACACCGGCGACTTCCTCGGCGACGAGCCGTACGACGACTGGGCCGTGCCGGTACGGGAGGAGGCGCGCGCCACCTACCTGCGGGTGCTTCGGACCCTGGTGGACCTGGCCCGAGACGGCGGGGACACCGCGGATGCCGTTGGCTTCCTCTACCAGATCCTGCAGTTCGACCCGTACGACGAGAACGCGCACACCACACTGATCGAGCTGCTCACTGGGCACGGCTGGCACGGTGAGGCGCAGCGGGCGCAGACTCGGTACCGGGAGGCGATGGGTGAACTGGCCGCCGCACGCGGCAACTGAGCGGACGAACCCACCACCGGGCTGGACCCGCGCAGCCGAAACGACACCAGGTGCGAGGCGACGAGTTCATCTCCCGTAAGCCCGACCATGACGTCGACCGCCGGCAACCACCAACCGTCGGAAGCCGGACTGCTCACGTAGAGTGCCGGGCCGCAGAAAACCGGCACGCGTTTTATCCGCGGCATGTGCGGATGGCCGATCACGCGGCTTGTCCCGCTTGGCCGGCTGAGCGCCAGGCGCGGTCAGAACGGGGGCGCTGGGTCCCAGTCAACAGATGAGACCCAGGCCGGCTATGCCAGAGTTGCGGTCCGGGCTGTTCCCGGCGGTCAGCGGCGCCGGCGGTTCCTCGCCGCCGACCTTCGTCCGGCACCCGCGTGGAGTTTTCACGTTCGCCATCAGCCGGGCGTCGACCTCCACTGGCGGCAAGTACGGCGACAGGTCTGGATCGTTGTTGACGTGGAGCGTGGCTGAGCGCTGCATCAGGAATGCGTGGGTCGTGAACCCGGTCGGCCTCTCCCCCGACTGTTGGTGGTGACGGGAGGACGAGATGACCGATGCGGCGCCCTGGTCGCGGCCGGTCTGCTCGCCGCGCTCCTGGCCTGGGCACTGCCGGGTGCCGGGGGTAACCCGACGGCCTGGCCATACTACGAGAGCCACGGCATGATGCCGTTCGCCAGAGTGCTGTTCGCCCTCACGCTCGGCGCCGCACTCGGCGCAGTCACAGGGCACTCCCGTGTCGCCATGCCGCTAGCGGTGCTACTTGTCGGCGTCAGCCAACTCGGTGGCCGGGCGGTACGCAGCCAAGTCGACCTGCCGTATTGGCCCATGCAGTCGGCCGAGGCAGCGGCCTACCTCGCCCTCACGGCCCTCCTGACCGGCATCGCCTACCTGGCCATACGCCGCCGGACCTGAACAAGAGAGGAACCCCACCGATGAGTCACAACCCGAAGCTGATCCGCCGCAGATTCGGCAGGACAACGCTGATCATCGTCATCCTGCTCGTGGCCGCAACACTCCTCGTCGGCGCGATCGTTCTGCTGAGCTGAGGCACCCCCGGCCAGGCGACTGCCAACGGCGATGCTGGCGAACCCTTCGCCCGCCCAGGCGCCGGTCACGGCGGCGAAGGTGGGTTCGTCGTGACGCGACAGCTTGCCGGCCAGCGCGATCGCGTGGGCGACCGGCTCGGTGATCCACCAGTGTTTGACGGGTAGGTCCGGGTCGAGTTTCTGCCGGACGGACCTGACGGCGGGGCTGCCGTAGTAGCCGACAACCGCGTCCTTAGTGATCATGCGCAGTTCCGACTCGCGCATCATCGACAGGGCCGCGGTGAACACAACGATTGCGCAGCATGACCTGTTCGATCGAGACCTGCCGAGGGCCCAAGTTGTCGTGCCAGGGTCCGCGGCTGCCGTCCGGGCGGGTCACCATGGCGAGATCCGGTAGCAGGCCGGGATGGCAGCGGCCGTCGGCGATCAGCGCGGCTACGGCGTCTCTGCGGCTGTGGCCGTGTGGCTTGCCGGCTTGGAAGAACGTCGGCCCGACGCCGATGATGCGGGCTACCACGTTGAGGTTGGCGAGGCTGCCGCTGCTCTCACCGGTCCTGGTGCGGCGCGTCGGCACGGTCGTCGCGGGATTGGCGAGCCAGGCGTTCAGGCGTTGAGCGACGCCGATGTCGGTGACCGGCCTTGTCTGCAGGTCGTCCCACCCGGCGAGACGGGGCTGGTCATGCGTCGAACTCCGCCCGGCTCGCCAAGGGCAGTTGAAGGACGATGCCGTCCTCGGCGATCTGCCGCCGCGCGTCGCGCGGTTCGGCGTCGGTGCGTGATCGCAGCACCTCCAGGAGGTTCGCGCGACTCTGTCCCCACAGCGCATGGAAACGGGTGGGTGTCAGCCGCAGGGCGAGATGGGCGAGGTGCTCGGCGAACAGCAGCAGTTGCGGTTCGAACGCAGCACGAACGCGTTGCGGCATTCCAGGCAGTGCGGCGGCGCCACCGGGCAGAGTTGCCCGGGACGGCCGAACGGGGGAGGCGAAGGGGTCCGAGCAGTCGGTGACGCCCATGTTGAGCTCCCCGGTCCGCAGCGCCTCGATGTCGGCCGGTTCCAGTCCCAGCGCCGCCGCCGAGCCAGGGTCGTCCAGCGACCGGGTCGCCTCCTCGTCCAGCACCATCGGCCCGGCCAGCGCCGCGTCCAGCCAGCGCCGCTGCGCGGTGGTGATCACGTCCCCGGCGATCACCCGCAACGTCGTGCCGTGCGCGTAGTGGCTGCGGAAGGTCTGCTCCGAGTGGTCGTCGGCGACATCACTGATGCGCCCGCCGAACGCGATCGCCTTCTCCACCTTGGTGGACTTGCGCAGCCGGCGGATGTCCGCCGAACCGGACACCGTTATCCCCTGCAGGCGCAGCCAATGGGCGAAATCCAGACCCTTCGACCGGGTCAGCAGCCCGGCCACCACGGCCGAGAAGCGAATCGGGGCCCTTCTGTTGTCCGTCTCACAATCCCTCACGTACGCCCGTACGGTCTACCGCACCCCGCACCCCGCACCCTGCACCCTGCACGCTGGCGGACGCGGGCCGGCTGTATGTCTTCCATTGCGACGGCGAGTTGACCTACCGGCGCTGTCGGGACGGTCCGCGCCACCACCTGGTGTGCGAGGTGTGCGGGCTGGTCGTGGAGCGGTCCGCCGACACGGTGACCCGCTGGCTCCAGCAGGTGCGCGTGGACGAGGACTTCGTGCCCAACGCGCAGCACGGTGACCTGCATGGAGTTGTGCGGAACCTGCCTACGCGCCGATCGCCGCACCCCCAGCGACGGGCGGTGACCGTTATGCCGACCTGGCACACGGCGGGGGCCGGGCCGCGCCCCCAGCGTCCGCGACTGACCTGGCGGGCGCCCTGATGAAAACGAAAACGGTTACCCTTATACTCTTGTTCTGGTGCCGAAGCCGACCGGTGACGAACGGTTCCCGAACGCCGGGCGGCTCAGGCGCCGGTCACGCCCCTACCCGAACGGATTCGCCAGCCACCATGCGTCTGTCCACCACCATCGCCACCGTTGTTGCCGGCACTGTCATCGCCGTGCTCGGCACGGTCCCGGTGGCCGCCGCGCCCGGACCGACGCCGACGCCGAACAGCAATGTGCCCGTCCGACCGGCGCGGGTGACCTGGGGCGTGACACCGTCGAGCCCGGCCGGGCCCGACGGGCGGGCGAGCTTCGGCTACAAGCTCGATCCCGGTGGCACGGTGACGGACTACGTGGCGGTGACCAACCACTCCGCCCGGCCGCTGACGCTGAATCTCTACGCCAGCGACGCCGTCACCGCCGCTCAGGGCGGCTTTGACCTGCTGCCCGGGGGGCAGCGGCCGGTCGACGTGGGTTCCTGGGTGCGGCTCACCGCTGCGACGCTGACGATCCCGTCGACGTCGCGGATGGACGTGCCGTTCACCCTGACCGTGCCCGAGAACGCCACCCCGGGCGACCACGTCGGCGGCATCGTGGCGTCGCTCGCCGCCCCCGGCACCGACGGGCAGGGTAACCAGGTCGCGGTCGACCACCGGGTCGGCGCGCGGATCTACCTGCGCGTCACCGGCGCACTGCGGCCGGCGTTGGCTCTGGAGGACCTTCGGATAGCTCACCGTGCTTCCGGTAACCCGTTCGCCGGAGGCGAGATCGTCGCCACGGCAACGATCCGGAACACCGGGAACGTTCGGCTCGCCGGACAGTCAACCGTCGACTCGGCAGGGCCCTTCGGCCTGGGGGTTCGCAGTGCGTCCGGCGCGGCGTTGCCGGAGATCCTGCCGGGTGACGCGGTCCAGGCCACTGTCCGGCTTCCGGGGGTGCCGCCGTTGTTCCGGCTCACGGTCACCACCACCGTCGTTCCGACGGCCGTCGAAGGTCAGGTGCTCGAGCCGCCGCCGGGTGCGGTGTCGGAGGCGGTCACCGTCTGGGCCGTGCCGTGGCTCCAACTGCTGCTCGTCGCACTCGTCGTCGGGGCGGTGTGGGCGCTGCTGATGGTCCGCCGCCACAGGCGTCGCCGTGCGGCCCGGCGCCTGGCGCAGGCCGTTGCCGAGGCTCGCGAGCAGGGCCGTGCCGAAGCCACCGTGACAGCCGCCGCCACGCCGTCAGGACAACCAGGTGGCACGGGCCCACCATCGCAGCCGGACAGGCGCACGCCGGATGCCGCACCCGAGCCGCCGACGCCGGCCCCGGGCGCCGAACCGTGACCGGACGAGACGTGCCGGCGAACCGGCCGCGACATCGACAACGACCCCCGAGTGGAGCGAGGCAGGAGATGAGAAGAAGAGCAGCGGTACGGGTCGGCGTGGCCGCGCTGGCCCTGGCCGTACTGTCGCTGGCCGGCACTGCCGCACCGGTGGGCGCCGCGCCGACGCCGGTCGACCCGGCGGGGGCGGATCTGGTGTCCCTCGCCGTCGTCGACGGTGACCTTTCGATGCGGGTCCGCGACGCCAGCCAGCTCGTCCGGAACGAGGACGGGCACACTCCGGCCGACGTGCTGCTGAGCCCGGAGGGCGGCGTGACGGTACGAGTGCCGGACAACCCGCAGTTCTCGTTCCTCGGTACGGCCGGTCGGATGGTCTGGTCGCTCACCTCCGGTGATGCGGGTATGCCCGGGTTCGACACCACGCGGGTGGAACGGGGGGCCGTCCGGGGCGACGCGGTGACCGTGTCGCTGACGGCGGTGGAGGGACCCGGCCGATTCGCCGTCTACACCGTCACCGGTCTCGGGACGGCCCGGCAACTGCTCGGCGTGGATGCCCGGGACGTGTCGCTGCCGGCCGCCAGCCGTACCCCGGTGGTCTGGGCGTTCGGCGAGGCCGGGGACTATCGGCTGACGCTCGCCTCGTCGGCGACCCTGACGACGGGCGCGACGGTGACGGCCGAGGCGACGTACCAGGTCAGCGTCCCGCCGCTGCGGCCGGGACCGGCGCTGCCGCCGCCCGCCGCGGCGGCTCCGGTCGAGCCGGCCCGCCAGTCGCCGCTGACCGAGGCCAAGGCACCCGCGGCGCCACGGGCCGCGCCGCTGTCCACACCGTCGATGTCGCAGCCGATGGCCGTGAACGCCGCGCCGGCCGCCGCTGAGCGCAGGGTGATCTCGGACGGGCACGTCGACATGGGGCCACAGCTCGTGGGCGGGGACTGGACGATCCGGATCAAGGACGACGCGGTCAGCCCGGCGGTGTGGCGGGAGTTGGCCGACGTGGTCCTGCATGCCAAGGACAACGCGAAGACGAAGGTCCCGGCCGGGAGTGACTTCCTGGGCAAGGAGGGTGACGAGGTCTGGGTGTTGCCGCAGGGGCAGCTTCCCGGGATCGTCTGGCCGGGTTGGAACACCCAGCACGAGTCGGTGGTCTCCGGGATTCGGGGCGACGTGACGTGGACCCTCGCCGGGGTCGACGGGCCGGGCCGGTTCACGCTCTTCCTGACCAAACCGTTCGGCGGCGCCGACGTGCTCTTCGACTCGGCGAAGGCGCTGCCGCAGCAGCTGGCGATTCCGCTGAACACCCACGCGCACGGTAGCTGGGCGTTCAGCGAGCCGGGCCTCTACCGGCTGAGCGTGCAGATGAGCGGCACCACCACGGACGGCCGGGCGGTCACCGACACCAAGACCCTGGCGATAGCGGTGGGCGACGACACCGATCCAGGTCCGGGCTTCGGTGGCGGCTCCGGCGACGGGTCGGGCGATGAGGCGGGCGACGGCAGGCTGCCGCGTACCGGTGAGTCCTGGATTCTTCCGGCGGTGGGCGGAGGACTGCTCCTCGTGCTGGCCGGTGCCCTGCTGATCCTTGCCGCACGACGTCGCGGCAGGGCTGGCACCGGGGCGATCACCACACCGTAACTAGATTCTTCCAGAGCTGATAACCATTCCCATTTCCGTGCTGCCGGTCGGCGCGACGCGCGGCACGGTGGCGGGGATCAACCGGCGCCGCCGCGCCGAGCGAGGAGGTACGCGGATGCCCGCTACCGCCGTTACCCGGGCCCGCCCGCCCGCTCGCCACACCGTCCTGCGCGTCCGGCTGCTGCCGGCGGTGGTGCCGCTGCTGTTCGCGGTGCTGACCGCCGGCTGCAAGTCGGAAGTGACGCTGAGTGCCCACGACGAGCGGCTCCAGGTCGTCACCACCACTGGCATCCTGCGCGACCTGGTCAGCCATGTCGGCGGTGACCGGGTGCGGGTCAGCGCGCTGGTGCCCGACGGCGCCGACCCGCACAGTTACGAGCCGACACTGCGGGACGTCCGCAACGTCGTGTACGCCGACGTCGCGTTCAGCAACTACCTGCTGCTGGAGGAGCAGGCCGTCATCAAGGCGCTGGACGCGAACCTGCGCGACGGTGTACCGAACATCTCGCTGGCCGAGGGCGCGGTGAAGTACGCGGCGGAGATCATCCCGCTGGTCGAGGACGTCTCGCTGGACACCCTCTGGCTCGGCATGCGGGTCCGCGGCACCGGCACGGCGCACGGCGCCAACCGCTCCTCCGATGTGCTGCTGCACGCCACCGCCGTGGAGGGCCCCGGAAAACTCGTCGCCTACCTGACCAAGTCCTTCGGCGACCCGTCGTTCTATGTCGACTCCACCGACGGGTTCGACCCGTCCAACGGCTACCGGGACGACACCGCGACCCTGCCACCGGACGCGCACACCCACATGAGCTGGGCGTTCACCGAGCCGGGCGTCTACCGACTGGCGATGCGGGCAGAGCTCGCGGTCACCCCGGACACCGCGCCCATCCCCATGGGCGAGCGGGTCTTCACCTTCGCCGTCGGGGTCGATCCGCATTCGGTGCCGGGGATGGCGGGCGCGGCGGTGCTGAACTCCGGGCACGCGGACATCAGTGTGGACCTCGATCAGGGACGGCTGTACCTGTTCGCCGACCCGGAAGGCAGCGGCGAGGTGAGTCAGCGGGTGTACGACCCGGCCAGCACGGTGATCGAGGTGCCGAACAAGGCACTGCGGGAGGTGCCCGGCGACCGCAGGTTTCGTTTCCTCGGCCGGCCCGGTACCCAGGTCTACCAACTGCCGCAGGCGGTGCTGGGCAAGCACGTGCACGGCGAGATCGACCCGCACCTGTGGCAGAACGTCCGCAACGCCATCTCCTATGTGGAGCTTATCCGGGACACCCTGATCGGGGTGGACCCCCAGGGCGCGGCGGCGTACCGCGCCAACGCCTCGACCTACGTCGGCGAGCTCGAACGACTGGATGGCTTCGTCCGCGACACGGTCGCCCGGATCCCGCCCACGCGGCGTCACCTGGTCACTACCCACGACGCGTTCGGCTACCTGGGCCAGGCGTACGGCATCGAGATCTCGGGCTTCGTCACCCCGAATCCTGCGACCGAACCGAGTCTGGCCGACCGGCGCCGACTGACCGAGACGATCCGCAACCTCGACATCCCCGCCGTGTTCCTGGAACCGAACCTGGCGGCCCGCTCCACCACCCTGACCGAGGTGGCCCGGGAGGAGGGGCTGCGGATCTGCCGGATCTACGGCGACACCTTCGACGATGAGGTGACCGACTACGTGGCGATGATGCGGTTCAACGCTGAATCGCTGCACGACTGCCTGGGCACGGCACGATGAGGGAGGAAGTAGTGACGGCAGGAGGAGCGCGCCGCTGGGCCGTCCCGGAGCGCCGGGACGTGGTGCAAGGGGCGACGCGCGGGCGGAGCGCCCGCACGATCACGACCATGTTGCGATGCGTCGCGGTGACGATGGTCGTGCTGATGGCGACGGCCACCCCGGCGCTCGCCGAGCGGCCGGGTTCCGTGCCCGCCGCGCAGCCGAGCCCGGGCCTCCAACAGTCGATCGCGGCGGACCAGCCGCTGGCCACCGGCCGGGTGACTCTGGCGACCGGGCACGTGGACATCGGTCCCCGCTACGTCGACGACAAATGGAGCCTCTTGATCCACGACGGCACCCGGGCGCAGCCGGTGTGGCGCGACCCCGACGAGACCGTGCTGCGGGTCTCCGACGCGGCGGTGCAGACCGTGCCCGACGATCCGGCGTACGCCTTCCTCGGCGTCGACGCCGGCAAGCGGGTGTACGTGGTGCCGCAGGTCCAGAACCAGGATGTGGTCTGGCTCGGCTGGAACACCCAGGACCCCCGAGTGATGCAGACGATCGACCGCGGCGTCACGCTGCACCTGCTCGGCGTACGGGGGCCGGGCACGCTCACCACCTTCCTCCAGTCCGGCAACTTCGCCGCACCGCAGGTGCTGTGGCGGAGCGCGGGGCCGGCCGGGCAGCCGGCGGCCCAGCCGTTCTGGGTCGAGGTCAACACTCACACCCACGCCAACTGGGTCTTCACCGTTCCCGGCGTCTACCTGGTCACGATCCAGGTCTCCGCCGACCTGGTCAGTGGCGAGAAGGTTTCCGCGACCCGGACATTGCGGTTCGCGGTCGGCGACGCGACCAGCACCGACGAGGCGTTCGCCGCCACGGCGGACGTCCCCGGACCCGGCGGCCCGGCGCCTGCCAGCGACGAGCGGACCGAGGGCGGCGACCCGTCCGGCGGTCCCGGCACGCTGCTGCTGACCGCGCTGATCGGAGTCGCCGTCCTGCTCGCTGTCGCGCTGGTCGTGGTCCTGACCCGGGGGGCCGCCGCGAAGCGCCGAGCCGAACGCGAACGTACCGCGTCGTCGCCGGATGGTCGGTCGTGAGAGCACTGGAGATCGAGAAGCTGGACGTGGACCTCGGCGGTCGGCCGGTGCTGCGGAACGTCCGGCTGCATGTCGACGCCGGGGAACTGGTCGGGTTGCTCGGCCCCAACGGTGCCGGCAAGACCACCCTGCTCCGCGCCGTCCTGGCCCTGGTGCGCACCAGGGCCGGCCGGGTGTTGGTGGACGGGAAGGCGTCCCGTGCCGGACGCTCGACGATCGGGTACGTCCCGCAGCGCCACGAGTTCACCTGGGACTTCCCGATCTCGGTCGAACACGCGGTACTGAGCGGTCGGACCGGCCGGATCGGTCTGCTCCGCCGACCCGGTGTCGACGACTGGCGGGCGGTCGGCGACGCGCTCGACCGGGTGCAACTCGCCGGTTTGCGCCGACGCCCGGTCGGCGAGCTCTCCGGCGGGCAGCGTCAACGCGTTCTGGTCGCCCGCGCCCTCGCGCTGGCGCCGCGCATCCTGCTGCTCGACGAGCCGTTCACCGGACTCGACATGCCCACCCAGGAGATGCTCGGCGACCTGTTCGTCAGCCTCGCCGCCGAGGGCAGGGCGGTGCTGATGACCACCCACGACCTGGTCGCCGCCATGGAGTCCTGTACGCGGCTGGTCCTGCTCAACCGCACCGTGATCGCCGACGGCCACCCGGAGGAGCTCCAGGACGTCGAGGTGTGGATGCGCACCTTCGGGGTCAGCGAGACCTCCCCGCTGTTGAAACTCGTGAGGGCGGCCTAGTGTCCATCACCGACTTCCTTACCGACCTCTTCAACCCCGACCTCGCGTTCCTGCCCAAGGCCCTGGCGATCGCGGTCATGTCCAGCGTCGTCTGCGGGGTGGTCGGCTGCTACGTCGTACTCCGGGGGATGGCCTTCATCGGCGACGCGGTCGCGCACGCGGTCTTCCCCGGCCTCGCGATCGCCTTCGTCCTACAGGGCAGCCTGGTCCTCGGCGGCGCTGTCGCCGGCGTGGCGACCGCCCTGCTGATCGCGATCTTCGCGCAGAACCGGCGGCTCAAGGAGGACTCCCTGATCGGCGTCTTCCTGGTCGCCACGTTCGCCCTCGGCATCGTGATCATTTCGCAGGCGCCCGGGTACGCTGGCTCGCTGCAACAGTTCCTCTTCGGTTCGATCACCGGCATCCCGGACCGGGACCTCTACCTCGTCGGTGGCACCGGACTTGTCATCCTCGGCCTGGTCTTCGCGCTGCACAAGGAGTTCGTCGCGGTCTGCCTGGACCGGGAGATGGCCCGCTCGCTGGGGTTGCCGGTGTTCTGGCTCGACATCGTGCTCTACGTGCTGGTGACGCTGGCCGTGGTGATCTCGCTGCAGACCATCGGCAACATCCTCGTCCTGGCACTGTTGATCACTCCCGCGGCGGCGGCCCGGCTGCTCACCGACCGGCTCGGCGTGATGATGCTGCTGTCCCCGGCGATCGGCGGCACCTCCGCGCTCGTCGGGCTCTACCTGTCGTGGAGTTACGACACCCCGGTCGGTGGCACGATCGTGCTGGTCGCCACTGCGGTTTTCCTCCTCGCCTGGCTCTTCGCGCCGCGGCACGGCCTGCTGACCCGTCGCTGGCGCCGTCCCGCAACGGCCGAGTCGGCCGGCGGTCATCGGGACGACCTCGCGGGCGCCGGGGAGGCGTCGCCGGCCGTCCCGTAGCCGGACGACAGGGCGGGCTCCACCGGCCATGCGCGGCGGCGCAGCAGCCGCAGCCCGTTGAGCGCCACGAGGACCGTGGAGCCCTCGTGCCCCGCGACGGCCAGCGGCAGCGGCAGCGTGCCCAGGATGTCCCGGCTCGTGAGCACAACGATGGCTGTGCGCTGGCGAGAGTCGGTCCGGCAGCAGGTGGGCGGGACTGCCGACGCCGATGGTGCGCCCTCGACCCGGGCGGTCACTCCCCGGCCGGGATGCGCGACCAAGCCGGTAACGGCGGGCGGGACCAGGCCACGGTCGCGAGCGGCGGAGACTGTCGCGGCGGCGAGGTGATGTTCACTCGGCCGCTCGGCGGCGGTCGTAGGTCGGGGCGCCACGGTCGAAAACCCCGGTCATCTCCTGTTTCGTGCGGGCCGCCTCGTCCTCGTCGGTGCTGTCGTGCACGTCGGGTCTCCTCACAGAGGTGTTTCCAGCAGGCGAGCGCTCGCCGAGTGGCCGGTGTCCGGGTCAGCCGTGCGGTGTGGCCACCACGACGTCCAGCTCGCCGACGGTGGCGGTGAAGCCGGCGCCGGCAAGCTCGCCGAGCAGCTCCGTCGCGGAGATCACGTGCCAGGGGTACGCCACGACAAGCTCGCGTTCGACGATGCCGTCCTGGCTGAGGCTGCGGTAGCTCATCGTCCACGTGACGGTGCCGTTCCCGGCGGGGCGGGCTTCGCCGCTGCCCTGGTAGGTGCGGCCGCCGATGGTGATGCTCGCGAACGGGGTCGGCGGGATGGTGGTCACCTCGGCGGGTGGTTGCAGGTTCACGATCAGCGGCGCGGAGGGTGCCAGCCGCTCGCGCAGGTCGGCCCAGAGCGTCCGGCGTTGCTCCGGGTCGAGGTGGCCGAGCATGTTCATCGCGAGTACCCCGCCCAGGCGGGCCGGGGGCATCCAGTCCTGGATGCCGGCGGCGATCACGATCACCCTCGGGCGCAGCGACTCGTTGTCGACGAGCCGGGACAGCAGTACCGCGCGGAGGATCGGTGACGGCTCCACCGCGACGATCTCGGCGGTCGGTAGCGTCTCCGCCACGAGGAGAGTACCCAGCCCGGACCCGGCGCCGATGTCGAGGATCGGCCCCTGTTCCGGGACGGCCCGGTGCAGTGCCGCGACGACCGGCGGCCGGAACGCCTGCCAGACGTCCCGGCTGAACACGTCGATGAACTCACCGGATTCCGCATAGCGGTCGGCCGTCATGGGTTGTTTGCCCTCCTGTCGACAGTGCTGGATGGTCACATCGGTCCGCCCCGCGACCGGCCCCGGTCTGCCTGGGCAGCGCTTGGAAGCGTCTCGGCAGCCGTGGTCTGTGCGCTCACGGCTGCCGAGACGAGTTTTTTCCAGATGGGTGGTCAGCTTCCTCAGATGGCGGTCAGGGTCAGTGTCGCGACGTACTGTCCCGCGGCGGTGTCGGTCGGCAGTTCCAGGTTCAGTCCGGCGCCGAGCCGGGCGGTGCCCCGGCCATCGCCGGCCGGTGCGGTGCCGAGCACACTGCTCGAGGCCAGGCCGTTCCCGGCGGTGAAGCCGGGGGCGACGGTCGGGCCCGCGACGATTCCCTGACCCTGGGCCTGGGCCAGCACGGTCGGCGTCCAGCCGAGGTACTTCCCGCCGACCCGGGCCTGTGCGGCGGTGAAGTCACCGAGCTGTCCGGCGACGTTCCAGCCGGGGTTACCCGGCCGGGTGTCGGTCACGGTGACCGGACGCAGGTCGCCGCTGCTCTGCCACCGGTCACCGCCCGGAGACAGGGCGGCCGCCGGCAGGTTCACCGTACGGTCGTCGGGGTCGACGCTGACCACCAGCGAGCCCTGCGCCCCGACGGTGACCTTGATGGTCTGCGACGCCGCCGGAGCGCCGGCGTCCTCGACGTTCAGAGTCACCGGGGCGCTCTCGGCCACCAGCACGTCACCGTCCCGGTAGAGGCGGGCCAGATACTGGCAGTCGTCCAACTGCGCGGTGGCGGTGAACGAGTACGCCGCGGACACCTCGCTCGGTATCTCGGCGAACTCCGCCGCCCCCGGGCACCTGCTGAACCAGCGGTACCGGTCCAGGTCGGTGACCGGATTCTGTACGGCGGTCAGGGTCACCACCGCGCCCGGGGTGTAACCCGGTCGCAGGCCCTGCACGGACAGCTCGACCTCCGGGTCCGGATCCGGCAGGTCACCGACCACGAAGTGGTACGGCACCGGGCCGGTCGAGATCGGCGTGCCGTCTGCCAGCGTGGCGTCGGCCTGGAAGGTCAGCGTGTAGCTGCCCAGGGCGCTGAAGACCCAGTTGGCGTGGGCGTGGGTGAGGATTGGCACGTCGATCACGTCCGGCAGTCCGTCGTCGCTGCGGAACTTGATCAGCGGCTGGCCGACCGGGTCGGTCATGAAGACCGACACCCGGCCCGGGCCGGCCACCTCGACCACACTCAGGCGCACCTTGTTGCCCTGGAACACGCCGGATCGCAGCGTGGTGGTGTTCCAGCCCGGCCACAGCAGGTTCGGTTCCTGGGTCATCGGCAGCATCCAGATCGTCGAGCCCGCCGGCCCGAGGAACGCGTACGCCGGAAGGTCCGGTACCTCGACCGCGGCTTCCGGCCGGACCTGGAAGGTCACGTCCTGCGGATCGCGGGTGATTGACGGTTCCACGGTGTCGTCGTGCACCTTGAGCACGAGCTGGCCACCCTCGTAGTGCACGTCGACCGCATCGGTGTGGCCGGCGGACAGCACGACCTTCTCCTGGGCCATTGCCGGTGTGGCACCGGGCAGCAGCAGGCCACCGAGGCACACGACGGCGGCTCCGGCAGCCGCGGCAAGACGCTTGGGATTTCTCGTCGTCATCCTCCCCCCACTTCTTTCGCGAAATGAAAACGGATATCAGGTTCGCGGGGAAGCTAGCACGGTCTCCGGAAACATGTCGAGCGGGCGAGACCGACCCATCCCGGAGGGTCCATGGTGTCGACCGTGCCGCACCCTTGACAGCTTACTGAAAACGATTACCGTTTGCTATTGTCGTGGCGCGGCGCCACGGCGTGAGGAGGATTCGTATGCGAGCCAGGATGACCGCGTTGACCGGCGTCACCGCGGCGATCACGGCCGGTCTGCTGGCCGGGGCCGCACCCGCCCAGGCGGCCGTGGTGCAACTGTCCTGGGGGCACGTCGATGCGGTGGACGTGGCCTTCGAGGACGGCGAGTTCGAGATCTCCGTCCACGACGAGACCGTGGACCCCGACGTGGAGCGCGACCCGGCCGACGTGATCTTCGTCGCCAAGCCGGAAGCGGCGGTGACCGTGCCGGACGACCCGGCGTACGCATTCCTCGGCGCCCCGGGCACGACCGTCCACATTCTTCCCGAGGTCCAGGACGAGAACCTGCTCTGGGCCGGCCTGGCCACCGAGGAAGTGGAGGCGGGCGTCTTCGTCGACGACAGCGTCCGGATCCGGTTCACCCGGGTGATCAGCCCGGACGGGTTCAGCCTCTTCGTCACCGACCCGGTCGGCGCGCCGCAGGTGCTGGTCGACAGCGAGGACGGCCTGCCCGACGTGGTCACCCGGCCCGTCGGTAGCCACATGCACGTCAACTGGGCGTTCGAGCGGGCCGGCACCTACCGGATCAAGGTCGACGTGACCGGCAAGTTGGCCGCGACCGGCGAGCGCGTCACCTCCGACCCGGTGTGGCTCACCTTCAAGGTCAAGAGCTGAGCCCTTCCCGATTCCTGCGTCCCGAAAACTGGAGAAGCGATGAGATTCGTCCACCGGACGCTGGCCCTCGCGGCGGCCGCGACCGCCGCCGTCCTCGGCCTGACCGCCACCCCCGCGGCGGCGGCAACCATGGAGACCGGTCACGTCGACGCCCTTGACGTCGACTACGCCGTCGGAGCCCTCACCCTCGACATCAGGTCGTACAGCCCCGCCAACGACGACCTGTCGCCGGCGGGTACGACGCTGCGACTGCGGTCGAGCTCGGCCATCACGGTGCCGAGTGGATCCGCCTGGAGCTGCCTCGGCGCCGCCGGGTCGACCGTCTACGTCGCCCCGCAGGCCGAGAACGCCGGTCTGATCTGGGCGGGGTGGAACACCGAGGATGTGCCGGCGGCACAGGGGCCGGTGCGGATGGAGTTGGTCGGTGTGTCGTCGGTGCCGGCCGGCGGCCGGTTCGCCCTCTACACCACCAACGCCTTCGGCTCGCCGACCTTCCGGCTCAACTCCAACAGCGCCGCCGGCTGCCCGATTTCGATCTGGCCCGGCAACATCGGCGCCGGTGGCCACGCCCACGGCAACTGGGCCTTCTCGGCACCGGGTACCTACACCCTCTCGTTCCGGGCCACCGCGCAGGGCGGTGCCGGAGTTGCCAGCCCCACCGTCAACTACACGTTCCAGATCGGCTGACGGACGCAGCCCTGACCGCCGCGCCCCCGACCGCCCGCCTCGGACAGTCGGGGGGCGTGGCCCCCGCTGCCCATGCGCCCGGAGGACGCATCTGGCGGCCAGTGGGACGGCCCGCGAGGGCTGGACGGGCGAATGGCGATCAGGCAAGGTAGGAATCGCGGTTAGTGCATTCACCGACACCGACGGTGATGCTTCCGACCATTGAGGAGTCTGCATGTCCCTCGACGTACCCACCGCACTGCTGGAACGGGCCGAGGCCGGCCCGGTCGGCGATGCCGAGTTCGTCGCCTGCGTACGCGACTCGCTGCCCTACGCCTGGGCAGTGGTGAGCGAGGTCGCCGCCGACCTCGACCGCGACGGCGGCGACTTCGCCGACCACGCCGTACCGCCGCCGAGCGAGGCCGAGCGGGGGCAACTGCTGCGGGCGCTGGCCAGCGACGCGATCCGGGGAGCACTGGAACGCCACTTCGGGGTGAAGCTGGCGTTCCAGAACTGCCACCGGGTCGCCGCGTTCCCACCGTCGGCGGTAGACGGTGAGCGGTACCGCGCCTTCGTCTCGACCCGAGGCCAACTGCTCAACCAGTCACCCGAGCTGCGTGACTGCTGACCCGCCGCCCGTGGGCGGGCGGCCCCGCCGCCCCCCCCCCCCGCCCGTTGCAAAGACCCCGCCCGCACCCCCC